>CAZNWR010000028.1:0-16584 GCA_964576645.1 uncultured Enterobacteriaceae bacterium
TCCACCACCCTGCCGCGCAGCTATGGGAAGAAGATGGACTTTGCATTTGACGCCAGCGGAAACCTGCTGACCGCAAAATGGTCAGGCAAACTCTACCTGCACGCCGACGATATAAACCCGGACAACTGGTACCGCACCTATAGACCGCTCAACATAAACATTGCCGGCGGCAGCGCGGATATCCGGGTCTGGAGCACATGGAAAAACGCCATCCTGAGCAATGTGGAAGGGCAACTTGAATACAGAAACTTCGCCGCGTTGATAGGCACCGCCAGGCTGCACGTGGACAAGCTCGGGTATCTGTTCAAAGGAGAAAGAACGGATGCAGGCGGCTGGCGACTTGATATGAAAGTGCAGGATTTGATCACACAAAACGGCTTGTGGCCCAAGGCCAACCTCCGGGTCCATGCCGAACCGATTCGCGGATCCAAAGATATGCGCTACAGCGTCCGCTTTGATTACCTGAAACTGGACGACTTGACGCCGCTGGTATCGCAACTGGCATTTATACCGGAATCCGCGCGTCAACGCCTGTCGGGGCTCTCGGTAACAGGGCAGCTCCGCGACGGTAAATTGATTTACGACCCTTCGGCTGAACCGGGACATCAGATTTATGTCGATGCGCATTTTAACCATCTCTCCACCGGGATTACGGGCGGTCCGGTAAGAATCGCCGATGCTTCCGGCCGCGTAACCGGAAATTTAAGGGACGCCGTGCTGCAGTTCCATCATGACTCCGGCGAGGTCACCATACCTGCACTGGAACTGAACCATCTCAGGTTTACCAACATTAACGGCAGCTTGTACTGGTCGAAAAGCAATCAGGGCTGGCGGGCGAGCACCCGCCTGTTGACCGTTGCAACTCCTGATCTCAGCATCGACCTGTCCGGCAGCGCAGACACCGATAAGGCCGGCGAGGCACCGTACTTGAATATTCTCGCCCATGCCGATGGCGCGGATCTTGAGAAGTTAAAAGGCTATGTCCCCCGATCCAGCCGGTTCCACATGCGCGACTGGATGGACAAAGCGGTGCTGTCAGGCCGCATGACTTCCGCCGATGCCGTATTGCGGGGGGACATGGGCGATTTTCCATTTGACGACCACGCGGGACAATTCCAGGCTCTGCTCAACGTGGAAAATACGGCGTTGGAATATTCCGCGAAATGGCCCCCGGTGGACGGGGTTGATGCGGAAGTCCACGTCCATGGACGCACATTGAATGCGCGCGTGGATCGGGGAGTGGTTTTCAGCTCCCGGATCAGCGCTGCGACCGTACATATCGACGACCTGCTGCACAGGGGCAAAATTATCGACATGACCGGAAAGATTTCGGGGCCTACCAACGACCTCCGGTCATTCGTGGCACAGAGTCCCCTGCGGGCAGATGCAACCCTGGACAGACTTCGACAGGCGCTCAACAGCGGGGACATGCAACTCGGCCTGCATCTTGCGATCCCCTTCCACAAAGCAGGCGTCAAACCTGAAATCAAGGGCCGGCTGACGCTGTTTCATGCAAACTTGAATTCGAAGCTCCAGAATCTGCAGCTCAGCCATATCTCCGGTCCCATTGACTTCAACCGCGACTCGGCAACCGCGGTCCACCTCGGTGCGAGAATGTTCGGACAGCAAGTAAGCCTGAGTGTTTCGGGTACCAGAAACCAGCCTGACAACCCACCCAGCCTCACGATACGCGGAAGCGCGGATCCCGGATTCATCGCTGCCAGGCTGGCTGACTTCTTCCCCAGCCTGGGTTATCTGCAGCAAAGCATTCGCAACAGGTTACAGGGACGTACGGAATGGGCAGCAAAGATTGCTTTTGTGCCCGACAAGAACGGGGTAAGGAACCAACTCAAGGTAATGTCGGACCTGCGGGGACTGGCCATTGATTTGCCGCCGCCGCTGGGTAAGCCGGCGTCCGCCTCCGTGGTTGCCAGTGTGACTCGGGACCTGGGCGAGAGCGCCCACCCTGAAATACGGGGAACGTATGGAGATATCCTGTCATACGCGCTGCATTTGAATCCCTCTACACACGGTCTCGCCGGCGCACAACTGCATTTCGGTCCCATGGACGAGATCCCGCGGGACATAGCACCCGGAATCCACATCACGGGCACCGTACACGAGCTTCCCGTGGGGCAGTGGTGGACCGTGCTTAAGCCGGAAAAGGGCAGCGCCGCGCCGGCCGCATTCGACAAGGTCGACACGGACTTCCATGCCAATACGCTGGATCTGCTTGGACAGCGATTCAAACAGGTTAGCGTCAAGGCCCACCATGGCGTCAGAGCCTGGAATGTCAAGATGAACGGTCCGGATATAGCCGGCAGATTCAGGCTCGCTTCCACGCCAAACGCCGGCGCGTCATTGAATTTAAATCTGGATCGGTTATACCTGCGTGGAGCCGGAGAAAAGCATTCGGACCAGCGCCTTGACCCGGACACGCTGCCGCGCCTTGGCGTCGACATCGCGGACTTCAGGTACAACGGTAAAAATCTCGGTCACCTCAAGATGAAGGCTGGGCCCGTAAGCGATGGCCTGGCAATCAACCATTTTTCCTTTGCCAAACCAAAGTTGACAATAAACGGCAGCGGCAAATGGTTACGCAAGGACGGAAAGGACAGTTCCAGTTTTAACATCTCGCTTCATGCAGACCGAATAGATACGATGCTCAACACGTTCGGTTACAACGCGGACCCGATCAGCAAAGGTCAAACCGACCTTTCCATCGACGCGGGATGGACCGGGTCGCCGATGCAATTTACCCTGGCGAAACTCAACGGCACCCTGAAAATGCGGATTAAGGATGGACAGTTGCTTGATGTCGACCCCAAGGCGGGCCGGCTGTTCGGATTGCTGAGCATTCAAACGCTTCCGCGCCGGCTGTCTCTGGATTTCAGCGACCTTTTCAGCAAGGGCCTGGCCTTTGACATTATTCGGGGCACATTCAACATCTACAACGGTAATGCGTATACCAATGACCTTTACCTGCGCGGCCCGTCCGCCATCATGTCCGTTACCGGGCGCACCGGCCTGGCTGACAAGGATTACGATCAGGTTGTGACCGTGATGCCGCAGATAGCGAATACTCTGCCCGTCGCCAGCGCCTTGTTCGGGCCCGTGGGTATCGGTGTGGGAGCCGCCCTGTACCTGGCCGGCCAGATGTTCTCATCATTCCACGAGAGCATCGACAAACTGCTTCAGTACCAATACACGATCTCCGGCAGTTGGAATGACCCGGTGATTCAAAAGTATCACGAACCTACCCCGGCCAGTGGTTGATCCGGAGAGTCCGCATGGTATGGAGGCCCAATGTCACGGTAGCGGCGGTAGTACCCCATGACGATCGCTACCTGACCGTGCGGGAACAGGTGCAAGGCCGGATCATGCTCAACCAGCCGGCCGGCCATCTTGAGGAAGGCGAAACTTTACTTGAGGCGGTAAAAAGGGAAGTACTGGAAGAAACCGCCTGGACGTTCGAGCCGCGCTTCCTGATCGGCGTCTACCTGTACCGGCAACCGGACGTCACCTACCTGCGGTTCTGCTTCGGCGGAGACTGCAGGGAGTTTCACGCCAACCGCGCGCTCGATGACGGCATCATCGAGGCATCATGGATGACCCGCGATGAGCTTCAGGATAACGCGAACAGTCTGCGCAGCCCCCTGGTACTCCATTGCGTGGACGACTTTCTGGCCGGCCACGCACACCCGCTCGAAATCCTGAACCACTGGCCGGCACCCGGCGGCGGCCGGCATTCCTGAAAGTGAAAACCAAGGTCATCGTCGGTCTTTCCGGCGGCGTGGACTCCGCCGTGGCCGCGCTGCGTCTCGTGGAGCAGGGATACGAAGTCGAAGCCCTGTTCATGAAAAACTGGAGCGAGGTCTCGCCCGATGGAAACTGCCTGTGGGAAGCGGACGTCGAGGACGCCATGAAGGTGTGTGATGTTCTGGGCATTCCTCTTAACACGGTGGACCTGGCACGGGAGTACTGGGAACGTGTATTCGCAGGCTTCCTGGAACAGTACCGCATGGGGCGTACCCCCAATCCGGACGTGCTGTGCAACCAGGAGATCAAGTTCCGGGCATTCATGGAACGCGCCCTGGAATCGGGCGCGGACTTCATCGCCACCGGTCATTATGCCCGCATTGAAGAGAAGGACGGCGCCCGGCAGCTTCTCAAGGGCGTCGATCCCGGCAAGGATCAGAGTTACTTCCTGTGCCGCCTGAACCAGCAACAGCTCGGCCGCAGCCTGTTCCCGCTGGGCACGCTCCATAAGGGGGAGGTGCGCGCACTCGCCGCCCGGGCCGGCCTGCACGTTCATGACAAAAAGGACAGCACCGGGATCTGTTTTGTCGGTGAACGCCCGTTCCGGGAATTTCTGTCGGCTTTCCTCCCGAGCCGTAGTGGACCGATCCTCACCGCTGACGGCCAACAGGTGGGCGAACACCAGGGTGTGCATTTCTATACCCTCGGCCAACGCCAGGGACTCGGTATCGGCGGACTGCCCGAACAGGGCGGCGAACCGTGGTACGTGGCCGCCAAGGATGTCCAGAGCAATACGCTGACCGTTGTTCAGGGTAACGAGCATCCCCTGCTTTACAGCCTCGAACTGATTGCCTCAGTGCCGCACTGGATTGCGCCCGCGGCGCCGGAGTTGCCGTTACGGTGCGTGGCGAAAACCCGCTACCGGCAACGGGACCAGTCCTGCATCGTGGAAGCGGCGGACGCCGGCCGGCTGCGCGTCGGATTCCGGGAACCGCAGCGCGCGGTGACGCCGGGCCAGTACGTGGTGTTCTACCAGGACGCTGTCTGTCTGGGCGGCGCAGTGGTGGAAAAGGTGCCGTCCTGAGCGCACCGGACGGCATCGTTCGCGGGCTCCACGGAACGGTTCGATATCCTATATAATGCCGCCCCCGCCGCCATTCAGGGAATCAGTGAATGGGGCGGCGGTTTCGCACACTCTCTTCGAAATACGGAGCTGTTCATGTCAAATACCTACAATGCCCGCACCGAACTCAAGGTAGACGGCGCCGCCTTTGAAATCTATTCCTTATCAGCGCTGGAAGACCGGTTCAAGGTCTCCCGCCTGCCCTACTCCCTGAAAATATTGCTTGAGAATCTGCTGCGTCTGGAAGACGGCGTCAACGTGCACCCGGGCGATATTGAAGCTCTTGCCTCGTGGGATCCTGATGCCGAGCCGGACAAGGAAATCGCGTTTACACCGGCGCGTGTGTTGATGCAGGACTTCACCGGCGTACCGGCCGTAGTAGACCTGGCGGCCATGCGCGACGCCATGAAAGTACTGGGCGGCGATCCTGAAAAAATCAACCCGCTTTCCCCCGCCGAACTGGTGATCGATCATTCCGTACAGGTAGATGTATTCGGCCGGCCGGATGCGATGCAGAAAAACGCGGAAATCGAATTCCACCGGAACAGGGAGCGCTATGAATTCCTGCGCTGGGGCCAGCAGGCGTTTTCCAATTTCAAGGTGGTGCCGCCGGACACGGGCATCGTGCACCAGGTGAACCTGGAATACCTGGCGCGTGTGGTATTTTCACGCGAAGTGAACGGCATCACGCAAGCCTACCCCGATACGCTGGTGGGCACCGACTCCCACACCACCATGGTCAACGGCCTGGGCGTGCTCGGCTGGGGCGTGGGCGGCATCGAGGCCGAAGCGGCCATGCTCGGCCAACCCATCACCATGCTGGTCCCACAAGTGGTTGGATTCGAACTCACCGGCCGGTTGCCGGAGGGCGCCACCGCCACCGACCTGGTGCTGACCGTCACGCAGATGCTGCGCGCCAGGGGGGTGGTGGGCAAGTTCGTGGAATTTTACGGAAAAGGCCTCAAAGGGCTACCGCTGGCTGATCGTGCCACCATCGCCAACATGGCGCCCGAATACGGCGCTACCTGCGGCATTTTCCCCATCGATGAAGAAACCATCCGCTACCTGCGGCTGTCCGGCAGGTCGGACGAACAGATCGCCCTGGTGGAAGCCTATGCCCGAGCGCAGGGCATGTGGCGCTTGGATGATGCCGAACCCGCGCACTATAGCGATACCCTGAGCCTGGATATGGGCACGGTGGAACCCAGCCTGGCCGGCCCGAAGCGACCGCAGGACCGTGTACCGCTCAAATCCGCCAAGGCCGTGTTCCTGAAGAGCCTTAAAGAGATGAAGAAGGCGGCGGACGCGCCGGCCGGCGCTGCTGATGCGCTGGCCGACGGCGCCGTGGTTATCGCCGCCGTGACCTCCTGTACCAACACCTCCAACCCGTCGGTAATGATCGGCGCCGGCCTGCTGGCGCAGAAAGCGCGGAGTAAAGGCCTGAAGGTGAAACCGTGGGTCAAGACCAGCCTGGCCCCCGGCTCGCTGGTGGTGCGCAACTATCTGGACAAGGCCGGGCTGACCGCGGCACTGGACGAACTGGGTTTCAACCTGGTGGGCTACGGCTGCACCACCTGCATCGGCAACTCCGGCCCGCTGCCCGAAGCCGTCAGTAAGGAAATCAAAGAGCGCGACCTGGTGGTCTGCTCGGTACTGTCCGGGAACCGCAACTTCGAAGGCAGAGTGCACCCGGAAGTGAAAATGAACTTCCTGGCGTCTCCGCCCCTGGTTGTCGCCTACGCCATTGCGGGAAACATGAATATGGATATCTACAACGATCCGCTCGGCAACGATGCGCAGGGAAATCCCGTGTACCTGAAGGATATCTGGCCCAGCCGGAAGGAAATCCAGGACATCATCGCGAGCGCCATCAATTCGGACATGTTCCGCGGCAGCTACCGCGAGGTGTTCACCGGGGATGCCCGCTGGGCGGGCCTGAAAGCGCCCGAGTCCAGCCGTTACCAGTGGAGCGCGGACTCCACCTACGTACAGAACCCACCGTATTTCGAAGACATCGCCGCCGGCCCGCAAGCCGTTCAACCCATCAAGGGCGCGCGCGTGCTGGCGAAGCTGGGTGACAGCATCACCACCGATCACATCTCCCCCGCCGGTTCCATCAAGCCCGACAGCCCGGCCGGCGAGTACCTGATCGATCATGGCGTACAGCCCGTGGACTTCAATTCCTACGGCTCCCGGCGCGGTAACCACGAAGTGATGATGCGCGGGACATTCGCCAACATACGGTTGCGCAACCAGCTTGCACCGGGAACCGAAGGAGGCTGGACCTGCTTCCAGCCATCGGGTGAGCAGATGACCATTTACGACGCCGCCATGCGCTACCAGCAGGAAGGCACGCCACTGCTGATCATCGCGGGCAAGGAATACGGCACGGGTTCGTCCCGCGACTGGGCCGCCAAGGGCACGCTGCTACTCGGCGTCCACGCGGTGATCGCCGAGAGTTTCGAGCGCATTCACCGTTCCAACCTGGTGGGCATGGGCGTGCTGCCGCTGACGTTCAAACCCGGCGAGAGCGCGGACAGCCTCGGGCTCACC
Organism: uncultured Enterobacteriaceae bacterium; assembly: GCA_964576645.1. GTDB lineage: Bacteria > Pseudomonadota > Gammaproteobacteria > Eutrophobiales > Eutrophobiaceae > CAZNWR01. The sequence continues at coordinate 7,436 of CAZNWR010000028.1, forward strand.
GGCACGGAAATCTACGCCATTGAAAATCTGAAACCGGGCGCAAAACAGGTAGAGGTCACCGCCACCCCTGACCAGGGAGACCCGGTGCGGTTCACGGCGATTGTACGGGTGGATACGCCCAAGGAGTGGGAATACTACAAGAACGGCGGCATTCTTCAGTACGTGCTGCGGCAACTCGCCGCCTGATCGTACCCGTCATTCCGGGCAACAGAGCCGGCGAAGCCGGCGGCGGCCGTCCCGGAATCCAGTCGATTCAAGGTGCGCCAAAGGCGCACTTTGTTCGCTGGATTCCGGCTTTCGCCGGAATGACTGCAAAGGACAATGCCCCGGGCCTCAGTGCAAATTAGCCGACGCCGCTTCGCGGCCGGCCAGCCGCCATTCCGCCTGCTCCACACCCTGTGTCAGTATGTTGTAGAACAGGTAAAGCAGATTCTTGTTGAGGTTCAGAGTCACTCCACGTCCCTGACCCGGCAAAACCTGGAGTATCAACATCCCGTCGCCGCGGCGCTGTAACTCCGCACGGTAGGCGAGAATACCCTGTTCGCCAAGTGGAAATTCAGTGCCCTTCGCGGCATCGTACTTCTTTTCCAGCGCACCCTCCTTGAACAGGCGCGTGGTTTCCTTGTTTGCAGCAAGAGACGGCGCGCCGCCGTAGTGCTCCATCTCCTTTTGCAGAAGACCCATCAACAATGAAACGAAGCGTCGAGTCAGCCACACCCGGTACTCGTCCCCGCCTGTCGTACTGACCCTCAACAATAGCCGGTCCTCTCCGGGCACGTAGCTTACGTTTATCTGGAAAAGCTGATCGGTCGCCGACGGTTCGTTGGCGACATTTTCATGATCACCAGTTGAACCTTGCTTCATTCCAGTCCGCCGCCTTCAGCCAGATAACGATCGAGAATTTTTTGTACGTCCTTCATTTCAAGGGTCTTTACTATATATTCGTTGCATCCCGCTTCCATTGCCTTGCGCTTGTCGGCTTCATTGCTTGAGGCCGTCAGTACGACAATCGGTTTGGAAAATCCCTCACTGCGCAGCTTTCTCATGGTATCGAAGCCGTTCAATTCGGGCATATTCAGATCCATCAGCACCAGGTCAGGCGGCTTGTTGGAACACAGCTTGATGGCTTCACTTCCGTCCCTGGTTGTTACCAGTTGATAGCCTGAATCAGCCAATACCAGCTTAACTAACTCGAGTATATCTTCGTTGTCTTCGCATAGCAGTACTGTTTTCATGATCATGCTCCGTTCCTGAATGGAACCCGGCGGTTGGGCCGGGGCCAAAACAGAACCCGATGGCTTGTTTTCTACAATATACTCGTTAACGTCAGGCGCTTCACCCGGGAATACGCCTGGTACCGGCTATCAGATAAAATGTTGTCATAGAGTTGGCTGCTGTATTTCTCAATTACAACCTTCTGAGTTCGCCGGATTGAAAAACCCGGAACTCACCCTTTTTCATGATGTTCCAGTGCTCATTGTCCGTCAGCGGCCGCGACGCCACCACCGTAACCACGTCTTTAGGCGTCGTCTCGCGGCTGAAGTCCACCGTGACTCCGGTGTCGATAAGCCGTGCCTTGCCGAACGGGGCGCGGCGCGTGATCCAGCACAGGTAATTGCTGCAATAGGCAAACAGTGAATAGGAATCGCTGAGCAGGAAACTGAAGACGCCCAGGTCATCCAACTCTGCCGCCAGGTCGCGGATCGCCGCCCACAATTTGTGTCCGCGCTGCGGTCGGCTGCCGAATTTGTGGCGGATCTGATCCATCATCCAGCAGAATGCATATTCGCTATCCGTCGTTCCCACCGGTTCATAATGGGAAAGCTGCCGCTTCTTCACGCCCTTGAGCTGGCCGTTGTGGGCGAACACCCAGCTTCTTCCCCACAGCTCGCGCTGAAAGGGATGGGTATTGGCCAGGCATACCTTGCCGCGGTTCGCGCGCCGGATGTGGCTGATGATGATCTCGCTCTTAATGGAATAACGTTGTATCAGCGCCGCGATTTCGGATGCGACGCTGGCGCGCGGATCATGAAACGAACGGCTTCCGCGCCCCTCGTACAGGCTGATGCCCCAGCCATCCCGGTGCGGACCGGTACGGCCGCCGCGCTGCACCAGTCCGCTGAAACTGAAGCAGATGTCAGTGGGTACGTTGGCGTTCAAACCCAGCAGTTCACACATGGGCCGTGTCGCTCCATCTCCATTGCTTTCCCGCGGTCGCTACCGGTACCGGCCGCCTTTCAGAAATGCTGATAGCCGGCGTGCGCCGGAACGTAACGCGTGCCGTCCGGCGCCAGCCACTGGATGCCGGTCTCTTTGGTCATTTCTCCGATCCGTGTCAGCTTCGGCAATCCCGGATCGGCGAACCGCGACGTCACCAATTCCACCTGGCCCGGCGGCACGGTGAAACAGAGTTCGTAATCATCGCCGGACCCCAACGCCCTGTCCCAGCGCTCGCGCGGATCCTCAATCACCTCCAGGGCGCACGGGATCGGCACGCGCTGCAATTCAATACACGCACCGGCGCGGCTTTCCTCAACTATATGCCCCAGGTCCGTATACAGGCCGTCGGAAATATCGATGGCCGCGCTCGCGACGCCGAGCAGCGAGAGGCCGGCCCGCACCCGTGCTTCCGGCCGCAGCAGGCGCGCCAGGCATTCCTCATAACCGTCCGCGGGCCGATCCAGTTCACCTTTGAGCACCGCCAACGCCGCGCCCGCCGCGCCGAGTGCGCCGCTGACAAAGATAATATCCCCGGGATGCGCACCGCCGCGCCGAAGCGCCGCGCCCTTGGGTACGACACCCATGATCTGCACCGTGAGCATCAGCGGGCCGCGGGTCAGGTCACCGCCCACCAGTGCGACGTCGCCGCATGAGCACGCAGCCGCCGCGAAGCCATCCGCAAATCCCCGCAACCAGCTATCATCGGCAGCCGGCATGGAAAGCGCCAGCGTTGCCCAACGGGGTTCGGCTCCCATTGCCGCCATGTCGCTCAGGTTTACCGACAGTGATTTGTATCCGACGTCCGCGGCCGCCGCGTCGGAAAAGAAGTGGATGCCTTCCGCCAATGAATCCGTGGATACGACAAGCTCGCTATCGGACGGCAGCGCCAACACTGCTCCGTCGTCACCTATCCCCAGCACCACATCATCTCTGGAGGCACACAGACGACTGAAGTAGGTCCGGATTAACTCCGTCTCGCCGAGACTCATGGCCTACGAACCCGTTCCGGCCTCCTCCGCGCGGAGCTGTCTGGCAGCGGCGTCCAGCACACCGTTGATGTACTTGTAGGATTGTTCCGCACCGAACATCTTTGCAAGATCAACCGATTCATTCACAACCACACGCCACGGTAGCTCGAGTTGAAACATGAGTTCATAGGTACCCAGCAACAGGATCGCGCGCTCCACGGGATCAAGCTCCATCAATGACCGATCCAGCAATCCGTTCAATCCCCGGGCGATCACGTCGCGGTGCTCGACGACACCGGACACAATCCGCCGGAAATAATCCTTGTCCGCCTTGCGCAACTCCGCACGTTCCGATTCGAACTCCTTAATTATCGAATCCACCGGCTGGTTCGTCAGGTCCCACTGGTAAAGCGCCTGTACGGCGGTGCGCCGCGCCCTCGCCCGCGCATGCCTGGAAAACCCATCCCGTTCCGCCACGGTCACGCACGTATCTGGCGCAGAACGCTGATCGTCTCCAGCGCGGCCCGGGCTGCGTCCGATCCCTTGTTATTCTCGTCCTCGCCGGACCGCTCCAGTGCGTGCCGGCTGTCGTCCACGGTAAGTACGCCAAAGATCACCGGGATGCCGGTTTCCACACCCACGGCGGCCACGCCGCGCGCGCACTCGCCGGCAACGTATTCGAAATGCGCGGTCTCACCGCGAATAACCGCGCCGAGCGCTATAACCGCGTCCGTCTTCCCTGCAAGGGCCAGGGCCTTGGCCACCAGGGGAATTTCGAACGCTCCCGGTACCCATACCACGGTAATAGCACCCGCTTCCAGTCCGGCTGCTTTCAGCGTGGACAAACAACCATCCATCAACCGCTTTACGAAGAACTCGTTGAAACGACTCGCCACGATCGCGATTCTGCAGTCTGAGCCGTCCAGATTTCCGTTTATTGTCTTGACCGATGCCATGGATTTCTACGAAGTCAGATAATCGACCACTTCCAGGCCGAATCCGGAAAGCGCGTGAAACCGCTTCGGCGAACTCATTACGATCATTTTGCCGACACCCAAATCCGTTAGTATTTGCGAACCCAATCCTATGGTGCGGAAATCACGGCCATTGCGTTCCCCGGGACCCGACTCCGCATTTTCATCTTCGTGCATTCTGCCAACCTGGTCGATGAGAGCCTCGGCATCAAATTGATTGCACAGAACAACCAGGACACCGCGCGGTTCCCGGGACATTCGTTCCAGCGCGGCGCTGATGGGCCAGCGTCGGCCTTGGGACAGGACCCCGGCCAAATCGTACAGGGGGTTTTCAAGGTGTACCCGGACCAGGACCGGAATATCTGCTGAAATTTCTCCTTTTACCAGTGCGAAGTGAAGGTCACTGTTTACACTGTCCTGATACGCCACCAGCCTGAATGCGCCGAATTCGGTTGCGATTTCCGATTCAGCAACCCGTTCCACGGTTTTCTCGTTTTCCGTGCGATAGCGTATCAGGTCCGCTATGGTGCCTGCTTTGAGCCCATGCCGGCCAGCGAATTTCTCCAGGTCGGCGCGCCGGGCCATGGATCCATCTTCGTTCAATATTTCGACAATGACGGCAGCCGCCTGAAACCCGGCCAGCCGTGCAAGATCGCATCCAGCTTCCGTATGTCCGGCCCGTGACAACACTCCACCGGGATGCGCCATCAGCGGGAACACGTGCCCCGGCTGCACCAGATCGGACGGCTTGGCATCTGCAGCCACCGCCTTGCGGATGGTCACCGCGCGGTCGGCGGCGGAGATCCCGGTGGTGACACCCTCGGCGGCCTCGATGGAAACGGTAAAGTTCGTGGTCTGATTAGATTGAAAATTGCGCGCCATCAGGTGCAGATTGAGCTGCTGGCAGCGTTCCCGGGTCAGTGTCAGGCAAATAAGCCCGCGGCCGTAGCGCGCCATGAAATTAACGTCATCGGGGCGCACACATTCCGCGGCCATGACCAGGTCACCTTCGTTTTCCCTGTCTTCGTCGTCCATGAGCACGACCATCCGGCCGGCCCGGATCTCTTCTACCAGTTCTTCGGTGGAATTCAACATCGATGGCAAATCAGGAATCTAAACAATGCATTATATTGGAAATTGCGCCTGGGCGGAGAATTGCAACTGATTGGTGCCCCCTCAGCCTAATCACCTTGTATTCTCAGGGGAATGGTCGCGTTGCGTAGGTCTGCTCCGCTCTTGCTTCGCAGTTCATCCATGAACCGCTCGCAGCAGCGCTCGCGCTCCACCTTCCCTGGCTGCGCGCTTCGCTCATGCCGCTGCGCAGACCCACCCAACGCTCCTGAGCCACCGTGCCAACCGGAGGGTGCGGCCGACGGCGAGATTAAGCGGAGCGAACACCCCGCAGCCGGCCAGCTGGTTGAAGCGACGCAGATCTGGCCACAAAGCAGTATCAGGGCATGATAAATACGACTAGGCGCGCGACTCCAGGAGCTTCTCCAGGTAACGCGCGATCATGTCCACCTCGATGTTCACGCTGCTGCCCTCAGCGTAACCGGAGAACAGAGTCTGTTCGAGTGTATGGGGAATGATATTGACGCCGAACACGCAGCCATCGACCTCGTTGACGGTCAGGCTGACCCCGTCCACACAGACCGATCCTTTCCGGCAGATATACCGCGCCAGATCCGGGGAAACTTCGATCAGGAACCGCACCGAGCGCCCGTCGTCTTCCTTGCCGACGATACGTCCCACGCCGTCCACGTGGCCGCTCACCATGTGCCCGCCCAGGGCGTCCCCCGCCTTCAGCGCCGGCTCCAGGTTAATCCGGGATCCTTTCGCGAGTTCTCCCAGCGTGGTGCAATGGAGGGTCTCCGCCGATATGTCCACCTGAAAAAGCCCTTCCCGGCATTGGATCACCGTGAGGCAGACGCCGTTGACACTGATACTGTCCCCCGGGCGCAGATCGCCCGTATCCAGGCCGCTGCCGGGATCGATGCTGGCATACGTGTCCGTTCCGCCGGTGCCGATGCTTACGATGATTCCCAGCGATTGGATGATCCCTGTGAACATCAGTGCGTCCCCGCGTCCGGTACGGTGAAGACCAGTCTCAGATCACGTCCCACCCGCCGCGTTTCCTTTAATTGAAGTGTCATGCTGTCGCCCATGCCGATCAGATCAGGGAGGTAAAACAGCGGCCGGCCGCGGTCCCCCAGCAGAACCGGCGCCTGGTACAACACCAGTTCATCCACCAGGCCGGCTTCCAACATGGCTCCCGCCAGCCCGGCACCCGCCTCCAACAGCAATTCATTGATCCGTTCGTGTTCCGCCAGATGCATCAGCAGCCCCTTGAGAAAGCCCTTTTTATCGTCCGGCATGCACAATTCCGCGCCCGCCGCCTCGAGTGCCGCGCGGCGCGACGGATCGTCCATAAGCGTCGCCACCAGCGTCCGGCCGGAACTCTTCAGCATCCGGGCCCGGACCGGCATCCGCAAGGCCCGGTCCACGACCACGCGCAAGGGCTGGCGATCGCCGCATTCCTGCAAGCGCATGTCCAGCCGCGGGTCGTCGGCAAGGATAGTTCCGATGCCGGTCATGACCGCGCAACTTCGTGCGCGCAACCTCTGCACGTCGCCGCGCGCCGCCGGCGCCGTGATCCACTTGCTGTCGCCGTCGGCGGCCGCCGTTCTCCCATCCAGGCTCATCGCCAGCTTGCACCTCACGTACGGCCTGCCGGCACGCATGCGCATGATGAATCCGGGATTCAAAGCGGCGACCTCATTTCCCAACAGCCCGACCCGGGTCTTTATCCCGGCCGCCTGCAACGCCTTCACTCCGCCGCCGCCCACTTTGGGATTGGGATCCTGCATGCCGATCATCACGGCGCCGACCCGCGCCCTGATGAGCGCATCCACGCAGGGAGGCGTCCTGCCTGTGTGGATACAGGGCTCCAGGGTCACGTAACAGGTTGCGCCCTGGGCATCGCCCGCCTTGTTCAGGGCGTCAATCTCGGCATGGGGACCGCCGGCTGCTCGGTGCCAGCCTTCGGCGATGACCCGGCCGTCACGCACCAGAACGCAGCCGACGCGCGGATTGGGACTGGTGCCGTATAAACCCCGGCGGGCCAGTTGCAGGGCCCTGGCCATCAATTCGTGATCAGCCGCACTCCAGCTCAATTTTCATCACGGTCCGAGGGTAGCAGGTCCAGCTGGCTGCCACGCAGCTCCGGCGGCAGTTCGTTCTCCAGACGTTCGATCTCTTCCAGAAAAGCCTTTACGTCCTCGAAGCTGCGATACACGGACGCAAACCGTACGTATGCCACCTGATCCAGTCCGCGCAATTCGCCCATTACCCAATCACCGAGCTTGCGGGATTTCACCTCCCGATCACCGGCCGCGCGCAACTTATGCCTTATGCGCATCAGCGCAGCGTCGATCTGGTCTATCCCGACAGGGCGCTTTTCCAGCGCGCGCATGAAACCGGCCCGCAGTTTTTCCTCGCTGAATTGTTCACGCCGGCCATCCGACTTGACGATGCGCGGATAGTTGAGCTCTGCGGATTCATAAGTCGTAAAGCGCTCCTTGCATTCCACGCATTCACGCCGCCGCCTGATTTGATCGCCTTCTCCGACGAGACGCGAGTCAATTACCCGTGTATCCATTGAAGAGCAGAACGGACAGCGCATATGAACGACCTAGATCGGGGCGACCGGAACCAAGCACTTCTCTCGCCAAACGCGCCAAGGCCGCCAAGAACGCTCAGGTTGTATGGCGTATTGATTTTCCTGACGTCTTCGCGTCTTGGCGAGAGACTGATTGAGACTCTTCTCCATAACTCTCATCTGTGGGCGACTTGTGCGAACGAACAACTGGAATATTCCTCGCGCGCGTCTTTGTCACTGCTCGTACATCGGAAATTTCGCACAAAGCGCTGCCGCCTTCCCGCGAACTTCCGCAACAACATCCTCGTTGCCCATATCGTCAATAATGTCGCAGATCCAACCAGCCACGTCCGCACACTCCTCTTCCCTGAATCCGCGCGTTGTTACCGAAGGTGTTCCGATACGAATGCCGCTGGTCACAAAAGGTGACTGCGGATCATTTGGGACCGCGTTCTTGTTCACGGTAATGTGTGCGCGGCCCAGCGCCGCGTCCACATCCTTACCGGTTATTCCCTTATCTATGAGATCGACCAGGAAAAGATGGTTATCAGTTCCCCCGGAAACGATCTTGACACCGCGCTTCATGAATACACCGGCCATGGTCCTGGCGTTCTTCAACACCTGTTCCTGATATTCCTTGAATTCGGGCTGCAGCGCCTCCTTGAAGGCCACGGCTTTTGCCGCGATAACGTGCATCAACGGCCCTCCCTGGTAGGCCGGGAACACCATGAAATTGATTTTCTTTTCTATCTCCGCATTGGCCTTGCCCATGATCATGCCGGCGCGCGGGCCACGCAGCGTCTTATGCGTCGTCGTCGTCGTCACATCCGCGATTTGGACGGGACTTGGATAAAGTCCCGCCGCGATCAGGCCGGCCACATGGGCGACATCGGCAACGAGGTAGGCTCCCACCTGATCGGCTATCGCCCGGAACCGCCCCCAGTCGACGACCCTCGAATAAGCCGAAAACCCGGTCATGATCAGCTTCGGCTTGTGCTCAAGGGCAAGCTTCTCCGCCTGGTCATAGTCGATCTCTCCGCTGTCCGTATTCAGACCGTACTGAACGGCGTGGAAAATCCGGCCCGAGACATTGACGGACGCCCCATGGGTCAGGTGGCCGCCGTGGGCCAGGCTCATGCCCATGATGACGTCACCCGGCTGGCACAGGGCCAGGTAAACGGCGCCGTTGGCCTGCGAACCGGAATGGGGCTGCACGTTGGCAAAATCCGCGCCGAACAGCTGCTTGGCGCGATCGATGGCAAGCTGTTCCACGATATCGACGTGCTCGGCATCGGAACGTCGGCCACCCACATGGAGTGGTTCGCGAGC
>CAZNWR010000029.1:0-273 GCA_964576645.1 uncultured Enterobacteriaceae bacterium
TCGTTGGTGCCGCGCCCCGCCAGGATCACCTGCGGCGAGCAGCCGGCAGCGACCGCCCGGTATGTCAGGTAATAGGGATCCACGCCAATGCAATGCCCGCCCACCAACCCCGGGGTGAAGCGCACGAAGTTCCACTTGGTTGCCGCCGCCGCGATGACATCGCCGGTATCGATGTTGAGGCGATCGAACACCATGGCCAGCTCGTTCATCAAGGCGATATTCAAATCGCGCTGGGTATTCTCGATGGCCTTGGCCGCTTCCGCCACGCGAATG
>CAZNWR010000029.1:283-16563 GCA_964576645.1 uncultured Enterobacteriaceae bacterium
CTACCGATCGGTAAACCGCCGAGACAATGCGCAGCGTTTCCGCGGTATCCCCGGCCACCACCTTGACGATGGACGCCAGGCGATGTTCACGATCACCGGGATTGATGCGTTCGGGAGAATAACCGACATGGAAATCCCGCCCGTGACGCAGACCTGATGCGGCTTCCAGCAACGGAACGCAAACCTCCTCCGTGGCTCCGGGGTATACCGTCGATTCGTAGACGACAATATCCCCCTGCTTCAACGCCGAACCCACCGACGTCGATGCGCGCTCCAGTGGCCCGAGATCCGGATTATTGTCGGCGTCTATGGGCGTGGGCACCGCGACGATATGGAAGTCCGCCGCATGCAAATCGGCCGACTCGGTCGTATACCTGATGTCAGCTTCCGCCAACTGCGCCGCCGTTACCTCGCCGGTATGGTCGACGCCGCGGCGCAGTTCCTCAATCCTGTCAGTATTCTCGTCATAGCCAATGACGGCTCCCTGCAGCCCGAACGCGGCGGCCACGGGCAGCCCCACATAGCCGAGACCGGTAACGGAAATTTTTCTGCCGTGGGACAACGCTGCTACACCGCAGGGTGCCTTAGCTGAAGCTGCATCTGCTTCTCGCCAAGCCGCAAAGGCGCCAGGATCGCCAAGGTCCCCAAAGCGGGCAAGTGCGGACAGTGACTTTCAATTTCTTCGCGTACTTGGCGTTCTTCGCGTCTTTGCGAGAGATGGCTGTAACCTGGTCGCATCATGATCCTGAACCATAATATTCCCTGTACCACTCGACAAAACGGGCAATGCCCTGCTCAACCGGCGTCGACGGCGCATAGCCGAAGTCCCGGGCCAGATCCGATACGTCCGCCCAGGTGGCCGGCACGTCACCGGGTTGCATGGGTAGAAAGTTTTTCTGCGCCTTTCGCCCCAGGCATTGCTCCAGCAGTTCGATAAAGCGGCCCAGGTCCACCGGCTGATCATTGCCTATGTTATACAGCCGATACGGCGCGCTGCTGGTGCGCGGGTCGGGCTCGTCCCCGGTCCAGTTCGGATCCGGTTCTGCCGGCCGATCCAGCACCCGCACCACACCCTCCACCACATCGTCGATATAAGTGAAGTCGCGCTTATGGTGGCCGTTGTTGAAAACGTCGATGGGCCGTCCCGCGAGGATGTTGCGGGTAAACAGAAACAGCGACATGTCGGGGCGCCCCCAGGGCCCGTAAACGGTAAAAAACCGCAGCCCGGTCGCGGGGATCCGGTACAGGTGGCTGTAGCTGTGGGCCATTAACTCGGCAGCCTTCTTGGTGGCTCCGTAAAAGGATACCGGGTGATCCACGTTGTCGCTGACGCGGAACGGCATGTGCGTGTTGGCGCCGTACACGGAGCTGGATGATGCGAACACCAGGTGCTCCACCCGTGCGGCGCGGCAGCCTTCCAGCACGTTGGCGAAACCGACCAGGTTTGTATCCACATATTCCTCCGGGTGCTGCAATGAATAGCGCACGCCGGCCTGCGCGGCCAGGTGCACGGTGCGCCCGGACTTTATCTTTTGAAACAAGGCGCCGCAGGCCTCCCGATCCGCCAGGTTTATCCTGATAAACGTGAACGCCCCTTCCCCGCTCAGACGCGCCAGCCGGGCCTCCTTGAGCTTCACGTCGGAGTAAGGGCTGAGGTTGTCGACACCGATGACGGTGTCGCCGCGCGCCAGCAGGCGGCGGCACAAGGCGGCGCCAATAAAGCCGGCAGCACCGGTGACAAGAACTTTCATAATGGGAATTTCCCGGGCAGCGAGTCGTTGTTGCGCACGGGGGGCCGCACGTCGGTGCGGCGATTATATCATCCTGGAATGACCATCCCGCTTATGGCAGCCGCTATCGCGGCGAACTCGAAACCAGCGAACGCATGGCGCCGCAGGTCCAATGCCGATATGCTCCGCGCACACGGCACAAGATGCCGGCCAGTCATCATCTGCATTCAGCAAGATGCTCCTGAATTACAATATTTTCAATAACTTAATAAATGAAATCCGGTTTGGGGCCAGCCCGCGACCGCCATTTCGTGGCCCGGGGCGGCGCCGTGGGCCGGCGCAGGGGGGCAATAGCCCATGACAGGGTCGCGCAGGCTGCCGCCCATGTGGCGGGCTCTGAGCCACCGTAACTACCGGCTCTATTTCAGCGGCCAGAGCATTTCCCTGATCGGCTCGTGGATGACCCGGCTCGCGGCCAACTGGCTGGTGTGGCGGCTTACCCACGCACCCGAGATGCTGGGCGTGCTGGGTTTCTGTGGCCAGGTGCCCACCTTTCTGCTGGCGCCTTTCGCCGGCGTGTGGGTGGATCGTCTCAACCGTCATTCGCTTATTGTGACCACGCAAATCCTCGCCATGTTGCAGTCGTTCGCACTTGCCGCGCTGGTGTTGACGGGCGTGGTCACAGTCTGGGAGATCCTGGTGCTGCAGGCGCTGCAAGGCGTCATCAACGCCTTCGACATGCCGGCTCGCCAGGCTTTTCTGGTTGATCTCATTGAAGATCGCGGCGATTTATCCAACGCCGTGGCGCTGAATTCCTCCATGGTGAACGGCGCCCGCCTGATCGGCCCCAGCATCGCCGGCCTGCTCATTGCCTGGGCTGGAGAAGGCTGGTGCTTCTTCGCGGACGGCGCAAGCTATCTGGCTGTCATTGCGTCGCTGCTGTTCATGCACGTTGCGCTGCCAACCCCGCACCCCCGGGATCGCAAGGTATTGCACGAACTGCGGGAAGGCCTTCACTATGCACTGGGCATGGCGCCGATCCGTGCCATCCTGATGATGGTCACCGTGCTCGGGTTGATAGGCATGTCTTACTCGACGCTGCTGCCCGTGGTCGCGTCCCGGGTGCTCCACGGCGGTGCGCATACGCTGGGATTTCTCATGGGCGCCATGGGCGTCGGCGCCCTTGTCGCCGCCCTTTACCTGGCCTCGCGGGAAACCGTGGTCGGACTCGGAAAACTGATCGCATTCGCGGCGGCAACATTCGGGGTGGGTCTGGCGGCGCTGGCGCTGTCGCGATCGTTCCCGTTGTCGCTGTTGATCATGTTCGTCATCGGGTTGGGCTTCATGCTGCAACTGGCGTCCAGCAACACGCTGCTGCAGACCTTGGTGCGGGAGGATATGCGTGGACGGGTCATGTCCTTTTACACAATGTGTTTCATGGGCATGGTGCCGTTCGGCAGCCTGCTGGCCGGCGCCGTGGCCGCCCGGGCGGGCGCACCGCTCACCATTTTGTGCAGTGGCCTGATTTGCGTGGCCGGCGCGGCCGTGTTCGCCTGGCAACTCCCCGCCTTGCGCAGGGTCGTGCGTCCCATCTACGTGGAGCGCGGCATCCTTCCGCCGGTCGCCAACGGCTTACGCGACGCCACCGCCTTGCGCGAGGAAGCAGGACAATAAGGTGTCAGCTTCGCGGGCAAACTTTATCGACTGGATTCCCCCATGCTGCGCATCCGGAATGACAAAGCGCCGTCATTCCGGCGAATGCCGGAATCCAGTCAGTTAAACACGTCCGCGAACCGGGCTTCCTATCCCGCTTTCGATCGCCCGCGCCGGGCGCTGTTCCTCACCATCGACGGCAATTCGCCTGCTACCCGCTCGATGACCTGGTCCCAGCTTCGCGATGCGTCCTGTCTGAACAACCTGGCCGTCGGATACCAGGGACTGTCGTCGCGATCCCGGCACCAGCGCCAGTCGGGTATATACGGCAGCATCACCCATGCCGGCTTGCCCAGGGCGCCGGCCAGGTGCGCCATGGAGCTGTCGATGGTGATCACCAGGTCCAGGTTCTGGATCAGAGCGGCGGTTTCCGCAAAGTTCTCCATTTCACTGGAAAAATCCATGGGCCTCACCGAAACATCCGCGCCCGCATCCTCCGCCCGCGCCACCTTCTGCAGCGAGACCGGGCATATGCCGCGAACGCCGAGAACCGGGTTCAGTTGCGACAGGCTCAGAGAACGCTGGTTGTCGCGTCCGTGGGTCTGCTTTCCCGCCCAGGCAATACCGACCCGCAACCCACTGGAATGCGCCGCTGCGTCCAGGCGCTCCGACCAGCGCTGGACGACCCCAGGCTCCGCGCCGAGGTACGGCACTGCCGAAGGGATGGAATCGAGTTCAGTCGCAAACATGCGCGGCAGGCTGGACAGCAGGCAATAACAATGCGCCGCCGGCAAATCCCGTACCCGCGCGGAGCACTGGGCCACACCCTCTATCCGTGAAAACAATCCGTTGAGGTGGTCATAGCACCAAAGCAGTACCTCGCCGCAACGCTCGGCCACCATGGGGATATACCGGGCAAACTGGATGTTATCGCCGAAACCCTGGTCTCCGAACAGCAGTATCCGCTTACACGGCAGGCGCATGCCGTTCCATTCAGGGATCCTGAATTTGGGCAATTTCGCGGCGAATTCCGGCACCTTCTGGAACCACTGGAATTCCCGCCATCCCGCGCGGTATTCCCCGGTGAGCAGAAGCGCCTGGGCAAGACCCGCGTGGCCGGCCACTGATGCGGGATCAATCCGCAGACTTTCCATGAACTGGTTCTTCGCTTCGTCCATGTCGCCGGCGAAGAAACTGGCGAAAGCATGTTCGATCCGGGCGCGAAGATACCGGGGCGCCAGGGACACCGCCAGCCTGGCGCTGCGCAGATCATCCTCCGTTCGATTTTCCCGCCGGTACAGGCGGCATAGAGTGACGAGGTGGACGGGCGTTTTCGGCGCCGCCGCGGCTGCCTGTTCCAGCAGCGCAATCGCGCCGGATCTATCGCCCTTCTCCTCGAGGATCAGGCCGAGCAGGTGAAGCACCCCCGGTTGTTGCGGCCGTTCAGCCAGCAACTGGCGGCACCTTGCTTCACCTTCATCCAGACGTCCCGCCTTTTTCATCCGGCTGACCATGGTGGCCAGACGAACTTCCAGCGGGGCCTGGCGCGCGGGCGCGCCCCCGGCTTGGGCGGGCTTATTGGTATCGGCCATTTAAGATGGCGTCCCCAACGGGATTCGAACCCGTGTCGCCACCTTGAAAGGGTGGTGTCCTAGGCCGACTAGACGATGGGGACTCGGAAAGAACAGGTCATAGGCCATAAGTGACGAGTCACAAGAAAATCGCGCCTTCTCTATTGTTGTACCTTGTAACTCCCTTGCGACTTGTAGCTTGTAACTTGTAACGCGTGACTTGTGACCTTGTTTTGGTGGAGCCAGGCGGGATCGAACCGCCGACCTCTTGCATGCCATGCAAGCGCTCTCCCAGCTGAGCTATGGCCCCTGAAGACCAGTTAAAAGCTAAAGGCAATCGACGCCGCGACCTATTTTAACTTTTAACTTTCAACCTTTTACTTCAACACCGGCAGGCGGCAGACTGTACGGCAGCCCCCAATGGCTGTCAAGCCGCGGCCCGGCTGTCGATAAACCGCAACGCCCGCTCTATTCCGCGCAGGCTGCGCTCGCGTCCGAGCAATTTCAGCGTCACGTCAATGGCAGGGGACACGGGGCCCCCGGTAACCGCTACGCGCAGCGGTTGCGCGACCTTCCCCAGTTTCAGGCCCGCTTCCTGCGCGGCCTGCTCGACCTGTTCATGAAGCGCCTCCCGCTCCCAGCAGTCCAGGTCCGCAAAACGAACACGCAGCGCTTCCAGGGCGCCCCGAACACCCTCGGTCAGGTATTTGCGCGCCGCCTTGTTGTCGAAATCCTCGAAATCCTCGAAAAAAATCCGGCTTTCCTGCGCCATGTCCAGGACCGTCCGGCAACGCTCGCGCTGCACGGCCGCCAGTTCCTCAAGCCCACTCTCACCCCCAGGCTGGATGCCGATTTTCTCCAGTTGGTCCCGCAGCAGCGTTGCCAGGCGCGCGGGGTCCGCGTCCTTCAGATAATGCTGATTGAGCCACAGCAGCTTGTCGGGGTTAAGCGCGGCGGCGGCCTTGTTTACGTCGGTCACATCGAACAGATCCACCATTTCGTCCCGGGAAAAAATTTCCTGGTCGCCATGGGACCAGCCGAGGCGAACCAGGTAATTGATCAGCGCTTCGGGCAGATAACCGTCATCGCGGTACTGCAATACGCTTACCGTGCCGTGGCGCTTTGACAGCTTGCGCCCGTCGGGTCCGAGAATAAGGGGTATATGCGCGTAACGTGGAGGCGTGCGCTCCAGCGCCTGAAAGATATTGACCTGCCTCGCGGCATTATTCAGATGATCGTCGCCGCGAATGACGTCGGTGACTTCCATATCCAGATCGTCCACGACCACGGTCAGGTTGTAGGTCGCGCTGCCGTCGGCCCGGGCCAGGATCAGGTCATCCAGCTCGCTGTTGCGGTACACCACCCTCCCCTGTATCAGGTCGTCGACGACGACTTCCCCTTCCAGGGGCGTGGCAAAACGGATGACCGGCTCTACGCCGGCGGGCGGCGGCCCCTTGCGGGCGCGGCACTTGCCGTTGTACCGGGGCTTGTCGCCGCGGACACGGGCCGCTTCACGCATGGCCTCCAACTCTTCACGGCTGCAATAGCAGCGGTAGGCGTGACCACGCTGCAGCAGTTCCTCGATGACCGCACCATAGCGGTCCGACCTTTGCGACTGGTAAACGGGGCCCTCATCCCAGTTCAGCCCCAGCCATTCCAGGCCCTCCAGGATCACCTGCACCGCTTCGGGCGTGGAACGTTCCCTGTCGGTATCCTCGATGCGCAGTATGAACCGCCCTCCGTGATGCCGTGCATACAGCCAGGAGAACAGGGCCGTACGCACGCCGCCGATATGCAGGTAGCCGGTGGGACTGGGGGCAAAGCGCGTCCGAATCATCAGAGTAAAAGGTTAAAGGAGCGGGCTTGTGCCCCGTAGCTTACACTTTTCACTTTACACTTTTCACTTTACACTTCGTCCAGCCAGGGCGATTAGCTCAGCGGGAGAGCGCTGCCTTCACACGGCAGAGGTCGCTGGTTCAATCCCAGCATCGCCCACCAAAGAGGTCCGCGGAAGGGGGCCAGAGCCGCTGCTCAGCCCCCGCCGCTTTCAGACTGAGCCCCCTCTATGCGGTTTACTTCGTACCCCTGCCGTGAAACAATTATGTGCTGTAATGTTCTGATTATTCCTTATAAATCAATTAAATCGGACTCTCCATGAAGAAGATCCTGCTGGTACTGACGCTGCTGCTGGCCACCGTCCAGTATGCCTACGCTGATTTCAACGACGGTGTGGTTGCCTACCTCATGGGCAACTACCAACAGGCCTACGCCACCATGCGGCCGCTGGCTGAGACGGCAAATTTCGCCCTCGCCCAATATTATCTCGGCATGATGTACCTGAACGGCCAGGGGGTGGATCAGAGTTACAAGAATGCCGGCAAATGGTTTCTGAAAGCCGCCGAGCAAGGTATCCCGCAGGCTCAGTACAAGCTCGGCATGTTGTACTTCAAGGGCCAGGGTATGCCCCTGGATTTCGTTCGTGCCTATGCCTGGTTCAGCGCCGGCGCCGCCCACAAGCACAGGCTTTCCATCGAGGCGCTTCCCAAGGCAAAGGCTGAACTTTCAGCCGCGGAACTCAAGGACGCGAACCAGCTTGCGGCCAAATATATAAAGGACTATGGCCCCAAGCCCAAGTCGAAGAGTGACGCGCAGGGGGGAAATCCCTGATGCCAACCGGCGTAAACGGAATTTGGCGTAGCCCGGGGCGAGGCTGAAAAGACCGGCCGGCAAAAATTTCGCTTCCCCGGCCGTTTCAGCCGGACTGGGCCTCCGCCGCTTCCGGCAGGCCCTCATTGCCTACAGTTTCCAACAACGGCCCCAGCCACTGCTCATAGGGGCGCCAGCGCGCCACCGAAGATTTGTACAGCGGGCGCCGCACCTGGTCCACGGAGGCCGTCTTTACAACCCGGCTGGTCTTGTGGAAGGACAGGCACTTCTTGTCCCATTCAAGTCCCACGAAGTCTATCAACCGGCGGCTCATCGCCTCCTGGTTCTCGATCATCTCTTCATACTGCACGTCCAGGATCTCTATGTTCTTGAGACTTTTCCAATGCTGCATAATGCGATCGTATTCATTGTAATACTGGCCGATAGTCTGGAGATCGTAGGCGTACCCGTTCCCGAACGTGAAGCACTGGAAATAGATTGACAGCCCCGAGTCCCTGGGATCACGCCGGCAGTGAATGATCTTCGCCTTGGGCAGGATCAGTTTAATGAAGCCGACGCTGAGAAAATTATCCGGCATCTTGTCCGTGATCCGACTGGCGTCGGTGGAATGGGTACGAAGATGCTTCACGTAGCCTTGACCGATATCCCCCGCCGTCTTACGGTCGATGAGCCGGCTCACCATGGGGAAAGGCGTTTCTGATCGGAGTTCCCTGGCCACCGCCCCCTCCAATCCGCGTATCGCGCCCAGCTCTCCCGCCCCGAACGCCTTGGGGTGGCTGGAAATGATCTGTTCCACCAGGGTCGTGCCGGACCTCGGCATTCCGACAATGAACACCGGCGTTTCGTCATCGAAACCAAAGCCCTGGCGCTTGTCGAAAAAGTCCGCAGAAAACGTCGAAATGATCTGCGACACGATCTCATGATGACGCTCAACGTCGAACGGAAACATCGTCTTCCTGATCTCGTTAGCCTCGTGAAAGGCTTCAAACGCCTTTTCGTACATGCCGCAATCATCATAAATCTTTCCCAAGGCGTACTTGGCGTGCATTCGGCGCTCGGTGCTGAGCTTGCCGCCCGCCACGAGTTCTTCCAGCTGCTTCGCGTGGGACATGTCCTTTTTGCTGTACTTGGTTGACACCGCCAGATGCCGGTGCGCTTCGGCATACTCCGGGTTCAGTTCAAGAGCGCGTTGGAAACAGGTGTTTCCGCCCGCCAGGTCCCCCTTTTGCCGCAACACGATCCCCAGGTTGTTGTGAGCCGCTTCGTAGTCAGGTCTCAACTCCAGTGCCTGTTTGATAGCCGCCTCGGCCCCATCCATGTCGCCGGTTTCT
This sequence comes from uncultured Enterobacteriaceae bacterium, assembly GCA_964576645.1. Lineage (GTDB taxonomy): Bacteria > Pseudomonadota > Gammaproteobacteria > Eutrophobiales > Eutrophobiaceae > CAZNWR01. The sequence goes on from CAZNWR010000029.1 coordinate 9,236, forward strand.
ATAAGCATGTATCCGAGGTTGTTGTGCGCCTTGTCAAATTTTGGATTGATCTCTATCGCCTTGCGGTAGCTGGCAATGGACTCATCATGGCGCATGGCCTTGGCCAGCGCGATCCCGCGATTGTAATAAGCATCCGCCAGGTTAGGGTTAAGCGCGATAGCCTTGTTGAAAAAATCAATGGCGCGCGCGAACCCCCCGGTTCGTTCAAATATCAGACCGGCCTGGTTGTAGGTAATGGCCAGGTGGGGTTTCATCTTGAGCGCCTCGCGCAGGCAATCCAGTGCCGGCTGGAACTGCTCCAGTTCATACAGCACCATCCCCAGGGACACCAGCAGCAGGTGAGACGGCGCGACAGCCAGGTCCTTGGCCTTGCGCAGAAACTTCTCGGCCTGCTCATATTGGCCGTGCCCGGCCGCCAGCAGGCCAAGATTAAGATAAGCGTCGGCGTAGCCCGGATTGCTCTTGATGGCGCGCTGATATTCGTCGATCGCCTGCTGCTCCTTGCCTTGCAGCCGTCTCAGGTTGCCCAGGATGAAATGCGCCTCCGGATTGTTCTCCGCTTCCTCGATCGCGGTCTGAAGCAGGGGCTCGGCTTCATCCGGGCGGTTCTGCCCCAGGTACAGTTGCGCCAGGCGCAACAACGCACCGACGTGGCGCGGCTGCTTTTCCAGGAGACGCTTCAGTACTTCTTCGGCGCCGGCGGCTTTGCCCTGTTCCAGGTAGATTCCCGCCAGGTTCAAGGCCGCCTCGGGAAACTCCGATCGCAATTGCAACGCCACCTGGAACAGCTCCAAGGCGTTCGCCAGCCGACCCTGCTGCCGGTGCGCCATACCGAGCGTGTTGTAATAGTCCGCGATGGTGGGATCGTTCTGAATCGCCTCCGTCACCAATTCCATTCCGGTCGCGTAGTCATTCTTCTGCAGCGAGATCAGGCCGAGCACGTGGCAGGTATCCGATTGCCCGGGGTGCCTCTGGAGGATTTCCTTGCAGATCGCCTCCGCCTCATCCAGACGGCCTTCGCGGAAATGGTTCATGGCCATGTTCAGCGACGCCACGACGCGTTCTTGTTCGGGAGTTTGTGGATTCATCTGGATACTATCAATCAATGATTGAACGTCCCGATCGGGCGCTCACGCGGGAGCCAGGCTTCGCTCAGCCCGGGCTTCCCTGTTTCCCCGATTTTTTCGGTGGATTCAACTTCGCCGTCAGCTTGTTCATCATATTAAGCGACGCCAAATGAAGATAGCACAGCTCCAGATAGTCGTTCTTGACCATTTCCGTCAGCTTCTTGGCAGGAAGCGCCTTCAGCTTGTCCTTGTTGACGCACAGGAAGCCGCCAATCGCGAACTTCTCGCCCGACTTGACTTCGACGTCGGCCTGCACCGGCTCGAGCACATCAAGTTCCACCAGGGCCCCGCAAAACTCTTCCGTGATCTTTACCTGGGCCTGGTAGGCCTTTAGAAATTCCACCGCGCGATCAAGGACTTCCGTCTGTTTGCCATTTTTGTCGAACAGCGGCTCACCCTCCTTGGCGGTATTGAAACCCGGGTAACCCTCGTCGATGCAGACCGTGAATTGCTCCCCACCCTTCTTGTCCGACGCAAGGATGAATGGGTAGCGCCTGGCATAGGCGGGGATGTAACTCGCAACCCACTCCCCGCTCTTGGTAACGAACAGGTTCTGGTTACGCTTGAGACCGAGCAGGGCCACCGGGAAAACGGAATCCTTCTCGTCCTTGGCGAATACCACCGGATATTCACAAACCGCGCGCGGGAACTCGCTCACGGCGACATACAAGCTGTTGGTTTCCGCCGCAAAGCTAAAGCTCTCTATGGGCTCGATATACAAGCCCTTGTGTTGCGCCTTATTCAAAGGCATGACTTTCTTGTAAAAGAGAGGTAGTGGGGAGCTCATGGTTTTACTGCCTTGAAGACGCGCGCTGGCGTATGTTCAGGGTGGCGACGATTGCCCTGCCGGTTGACTGCCGTTTTCATCATTTTGCCTCTTAGGGGGCATCACTTTCTTCAACTGCTTCAAAACTTTATCGAGCTTATCCCGCTCATCCGCATAACTGACCAGAACCGGTTCCAGGGCCTTCTGTCCGGTCTGCGCGTGTCGGATACCGATCAAATTGATCCGCTGGTTGAGAAGATTGAGAAAATGCTTCACCTCGCTGGTGCTGAGATCGCAACTCTTGTCTTCGCGGCATCGGGCCAGGGCCAAGATAAGACCATCACCGATTGACTGCAACAAATGCGAGTCATTGCTGAGTGCAACCGGATCCGCGGATGTCAGGCTGTCCTCGTTCAATATTCCCTGATCCGTTGTTCCTTCCGGAGCCGCCGCCAACGGTCCGGCCGCAAGATACAGGGCCAGCGCGCCCACGGCAACAATTGATTTCAGCGGCCCGGCCATCTCAGTACATGCGGCCCTTGGGCTGATGCTTTACCGCCGCCAGGTTCAACAGACCCGGCCCGTACCCAATGTTGTGGATCATGTCATAGCTTCCGCTTTCCGCCCAGAATACCGGCGCCGCGTCGGCAGGATTGCCCTGCAGAAGCTGCTTGACCTCCTGTTGCAGCGAATTGATCTCCTGCTTGGTAGCCTCGATGATCTTGTCAATGGCATCGAGTGTCAGGTCGATCCCTACGGCCTTGCCGAGTTTGGCACGCGCCGCAGGATCGCCCTTCAGGTTTTCCAGCCACTGCAATCTCTGCTTGGCGACGTTTATGATGTCGCTGAGCTGCTTCACCTTTGTTGCAATCTCGGATTCGGCCGGCCCCTGGCCCGCGGGACCCTTCTTTTTCGTTGTATATTGATCCTGCAGTCCCTCTTCTTCCTCCGTGCCTGAAGTGAAGGCCTTCAATTCCTTTCGGTATTCCTCGAACTTGGTCAACTGCTCCTTGTAGCCGTCAATGAGGTTTTGCAGTTTGGCCCGTTCGCTGTCGGACGTGGCCGCATCCAGCCGTTTCTGGAGTTCGTCGATGCTGGCCTGCAGGTGGGCAATAATTTCCGCCAATTCCGCGTCCGTGACATTGGGCGCACACCCCTGGATCTCTTCGCACTGGGCCAGTGCCAGCGCCACGCCCTGGCCGATGACACCGAACAGGTTCAGGTTCTGCTGGAACAGGCCCACGTCGATATTGGCAAGCTGTTTCAGGGCAATCAGCGCCTGCGCGAAGTTCAATTGCGACGCAGTCAGGTTGAAATTGAACGATGTGGACGGGATACCGAAGTTGCCCAGGAAGTTGCCGATATAGTCAACGGTATCGGTCGTCGGCCTTATGGCGGTAGCATCCAATACGCCGAATGCCGGAGCGCTGTAGCCGGCGCCCGGCACCGTCTGCACGTTTCCGCCGCCAAGCCGAAGCTCGATATTCTCCGCCTGGTTGAAAGTGCCCGTGGTAATGAACAGCGCACTGCCGCCGGTGATAACCGTCGGAATAGCGTTGGCCGTAATGGTGCCTGGGCTGGTCGGGCCATTTCCGATGGCGACCATCGTCACCTGGCCCTGGGGCGACGGGCTGCCGGTGGTGGTAATGTTGTTGTTCAGAACAATGTTATGAGACAAGAGTGTGATCGGCCCGTTGGTGACGATGGGCGAACTCACTGTCATCAGATTGGTATTGATGACCGTTTGGGTGTTGCCATTCAACGGCAGGGTCGGCGGCGTCAGGGTGCCGCCCACGATAAAGTGGCCGGAGAAGGCCGTCATGGTAGGCAGCCTCAGATCGCTGCCGTTGAAAGTCAGGTCGGCGTTGGGCACGCCGGGCACGGTCAGGCTGGTGGTGGCTCCGCCGGTGATGGAGTTCCCCAGTTTCTTGCCCGGTGCGTAGTTCCAGGTGTCGTCACCGGCGATGGTCACCGCGCTGTTCACGGTACCGCCGGTGAAGGTATAAACATTGTTGCCCGCGTCGCCGGTCAGGGTGCCGCCGATGGTACCGCCCGCGAAATTGAACGTGTCATTTCCACTGCCGCCGCTGATGGTGCCGCTGTAACTGGCGCTGAAATTGAACGTGTCGTTGCCGGCATCACCGCTGAGATTGCCGTTAATGGCGCCGGAGGCGAGCGTGATCGTATCGTTGCCGGAACCACCGCTGATATTGCCGTTGATGGCGCCGCCGCTCACCGTAATGGTGTCGTTGCCTGAACCGCCGGTAACGGCGCCATTGACGGTGCCTCCCGCCACGGTAATGGCGTCATTACCCGTCCCGCCGTTGATATTGCCGGTTTGCGTAGCGCCGGTATTCACCACCATCGTATTGGTGCCGCTGTCGGCGTTGATGGCGCCGCTGTGGGTGCCGGCATTCAGGTTGACGGTGTCGTTGCCGGTGCCGAGGTTGATATCCCCGGTCAACGAGGCGTCGACGTTGAACGTATCGTTGCCGCCGCCGCCCATCAGCATGCCGGTGAACGCGGTCTCCACGTTGAAGGCATCCGCGCCGCTGCCGCCGGTGAGGTTCTCGAAGCTGCTGAAGGTCAGCGTCTGGCCGCCGGTGGTGTAGGTATTCGTGGTGGAAATATTGAACGTGCCGCCCGCCGGAACGTTGCCGACCAGGGTATCGGCGCCGGCGCCGCCCGTGGCCACGTCGATATTGTTGAAGCTGCCCACGACGCTGGAGGTGCCCGCCACGCCGTCCACGTCGCCGGGGCCGGTCAGGGTCACGGTTACAGGGCTTAACGCCGACAGGTTCAGGACATCCACACCGCCGGCGCCGTCGATATTGCCGGCCCAGGAGGACGTAAGGTTAAAGGTGTCGTTGCCGGTATCACCAATGACGGTGCTACCGCTGGCCGTGGTGATCACGTTGCCGTTGATGTTCTGGATGTTGACGGCCTCAGTAGGCAGTGCACCCGGAGGCGTCACCGTGACCGACGTGGGGCCGGTGATGTCGAAGACATCGGAGCCGAGGCTGCCCACCAGGGTGTTGGTGCCGCCGCCGCCGTCGATACCGGGGATCGGAGGCACGTTGGACGGCAGGCCCGTCAGCTGGCCCACCGACTCCAGGATGAATACGTCCGTCTGGTTGCCGCCGATCACCGCGAAGCGGGTGAACGGATGCGCGCCGATGTTCGTGTAGGAATTACCCCACGACCCCTGATTGATGCCGGTAATGTCCCACCAGGTCTCGGCGTTGGGGCCCTGCAGCGGCCCGTTGTTGCCGATGAGCAGGTCAATGTTATCGAAGGTGCCGCCGACCAGGTTGAAATTGGGCGGATCGTTGCTGGGCGCATCAAGTACCGATCCCGTCACGCCGTGATTGGTGCCGCTGCCCGTGACCACGGTATTGACCACCAGGTCGGAATTCTGGAAGTCCAGGATATCGCTGGGACTGGTGCCGCCGCCGTCGATGCTGCCCAGCACGTGGGCGTAGCGTGTCCCCAGCGCCTCCGTGGAGGTACCCGACGTGGGCCTGTTGAACTGGAAGTAGTCGCTGCCCGATCCGCCGTTGATATTGCCGCTCACCACGGCCGAGCCAAGCAGCAAGAACATGTCATTGCCGCTGCCGCCGTTGAGATTGGAGAAACCGGTGAAATTCAGCGTACCGCCGCCGGAGGCCAGGGTGCCGGAATCCGTGATCGTGGACGACGGCGCGCCGATGGTCCAGCTGGCCGCCGCGTTGGGCCCGGTCAGCGTGTTGCCGCCGGTGCCCGGCGTCACGGTTGCGCCGATGATCGTTTCAACGTTGTTGAAGGACCCGCCGATGCTGCCGTTGGTCTCCTGGCCGTCGGCGCCGCTGGCGTCCAGGTTGGTGACATGGACCGCGCGCGAACTGGTATAGGCGGACCAGTCGATGGTGTCCGATCCGCCGGCGCCATCCAGGCTGCCGCTCAGGATCTTGCCGTCGCTGAATACAAATGTGTCGGCCTGGGTGCCGCCGGTCAGGTTGGCCACCTGCTGGAAGTCCAGGGTGCCGCCGTTGGCGCTCAGGCTGCCGGCGTCGCCGGTAGTGATCGCCCAGGTGGCGGCCCCGCCCAGGGCCGGTCCTTTCAGGCTGTCGCCGGCCGTGCCGGTGATACCGGCGCCGACGATTTCCTCGATATGGGAGAAACCGGTGCCGATAATACTGGCCTCGGTGCCGTTAGCGCCGGAGGCGTTGAGGGTGTTGACCGTCACGTGCCGTGCGCTGGTGTAAGAGGACCAGTCTATCTCGTCGGTGCCGGTACCGCCGTCCACAACCCCGCCCACCGTGGCGCTGTCGCCGAATTCCACCACGTCGGAGCCGCCCATCCCATAGATGCTGCCCGCCCAGGCCACCGACGTGCCGATCTCGAACGTGTCCGCGGCGCCGTTGCCGGTCACGTTGGTGATGTTCTGAAAGCCGGTGTTATCCACGCCGGGCGTCAAGGTGCCGGTCTTGCTTGCCGTCAGCAACCAGGTATTGGCCACATTGCTGCCCACCAGGTTGTTGGTGCCAGCGCCGCCGTCCACCAGCCCGCTCTGGCTGCCGCCCACGGCCACGATGAAGGAATCGCTGGCGTTGCCGCCGGTCAGGTTTTCAATACTGCTCCAGTTCAGGGTCCGGCCGCCGCTGGTATAGATACCCGTGTTCGAACCATTGATATTCCAGGTCGCGGCCGCGTTCTGGCCGGTCAGGGTGTCGCCCGTGTTTGTCGAGCCCTTCACCACCTCGATATTGTCAAACGTGACACCCACCTGCGAGGCCGTTCCCGCAAAGCCGCTGGTCGAGCCGGTGGAAGCCAGCGTCACAGAGATGGGACCCGCGCTGCTGGTGGAGTAATCCAGCGTGTCGGTCCCGCCCTTGCCGTTCACCGAACCGGTGAGGTGACCCGTTCCGTTGAATACGAAGGTGTCCGGCTGGCTGCCGCCGACCAGGTTCTCAATGCTGCTGAAAGTCAGCGTGTTCGTGCTGCTGTAAGTGCCCTTGTCGCCAGCGGTAATATTCCAGGTCGCCGGCTGGTCCTGGCCGGTTATTGTGTCCCCGGTATTGGGAGAGCCCACCACGGCGTTGATATTCAAGGCGCCGCCGAAACCGACCTGCGTCGCATAGGCCACACAGCCGGTCTTGGAACCCGTGGCTACCAGCCCCACCGAGATGGGACCGGCGGTGCTCGCCGAATAATCCAGCGTGTTGGTGCCGCTCTCGCCGTTGACCGATACCGACTCCGAGCCCGCCCCGATGAAAGCGAACTTGTCCTTGCCGGCGTTGCCCACCAGGTTCGCAACCTTGCTCCAGGTCAGCGTGTTGGTGCTGCTGTAAGTGCCCTTGTCCGTCCCGGTGATCGTCCAGGTCGCATCCGCGTTCTGGCCCGTCAGTGTGTCGCCGGTGTTGCCCGAACCCACCACGTCGTTGATGTTCGTGAAG
>CAZNWR010000030.1:0-16500 GCA_964576645.1 uncultured Enterobacteriaceae bacterium
AACAGCAGGCGATGTACACCGGATTTATCCAGGGCATCGATCTCGTCGATCACGGTTTCGAATCGACCTTCGGTCAACGATTCCACCGGGGAAACGGATAGTTTATGCCGCAGCAGGCTTTTCGGGCTCATGACGATCAACGGTTTCCGGTATGGCCGCAACACCTGCCTGCGCAACATGTGGAACATCTGTCCCGGCGTGCTGGGGAAACATACCTGCATGTTTTCCTGCGCACACAGTTGCAAATAGCGCTCCAGCCGGGCGGACGAATGTTCCGGACCCTGACCGTCATAGCCGTGCGGTAGAAGCACCGTCAGCCCGCAATACCTGCCCCATTTGGCTTCACACGAACTGATGAACTGGTCGATGATTACCTGTGCGCCGTTGGCGAAATCGCCGAACTGGGCCTCCCAGATCACCAGGGCATTGGGTTCGGCGCTGCTGTATCCGTACTCAAATCCCAGCACCGCTTCCTCCGAGAGGGTCGAATTTATGACCAGGAATGTCGGCTGGTCTTCGCGAATATGCTGCAACGGGAGGTGGGTGGCTCCATCTTCGACGTTGTGGAGAACGGCATGGCGGTGGAAAAATGTGCCGCGGCCGCTGTCCTGACCCGAGATCCTGACCGGGTAGCCCTGGTCCAGCAGTGCGGCGTAGGCCATGTTCTCCGCGTAGCCCCAGTCCATGGATAATTCGCCGGCGCCCATGCGCTTCCGGTTGTCAATTATTCGCTGGACGGTGGGATGAAGCTGGAAGTGCTCAGGCAGCGTGGTAATACTCTCGGTGAGCCTTTTTACCATGGATGCGCTGATGGTTGTGTCCACATCCACGTCCCACGACGTCCCCTTGTAGGGAGCGTAGTTGATCATGTACTTGGTATCCACGTTGGTCGCCAGCGTCCCGGCAACTGCGTGGTTTGATTCAAGCGAGGCGACGTAGTGCTTCGCCATGTCTTCCACCAGTGCCTCGCTTACCACCCCCTCCTTGATCAGCTTTTCGGTATAAAGCTTGCGGACACCTGTATGCTTGCGGATCTGACGGTACATGATGGGCTGCGTTGCCGCGGGCTCGTCCGCCTCGCTGTGACCGTGTTTTCGGTAGCAGACCATGTCGATGACGACATCCTTCTTGAATTCCATGCGGTAATCCAGGGCCAGTTTGGCGATCATTACAACCGCCTCCGGGTCGTCACCGTTCACGTGAAAGATCGGGGCCTGCACCATTTTCGCCACGTCGGTGCAATACAGCGTCGAGCGTGAGTCCAGTGGATCGCTGGTAGTAAATCCGATCTGGTTGTTGACGATAACGTGTACGGTTCCGCCGGTTGAGTATCCCCGCGTCTGCGAAAGCTGGAAGGTCTCCATGACGATACCCTGTCCGGCGAACGCCGCGTCGCCGTGGATGATGATTGGCAGCACCTGATCGCGAACCTTGTCCTTGCGGCGATCCTGCCTGGCGCGGACCGACCCTTCAACCACCGGATCGATAACCTCCAGGTGGGAGGGATTGAACGACAGGGTCAGGTGAACGACGCCCCCTCCGGTCTGAATATCCGAGGAATAGCCCAGGTGGTATTTGACGTCCCCGGAGGAGCTCTCGCTGCTTATTTTGCCTTCGAACTCTTCGAACAGCTCGTGCGGCATCTTACCTATGGCGTTGACCAGAACGTTAAGGCGTCCGCGGTGCGCCATGCCGATGACTGCTTCCCGCACGCCCGCGGTCCCCGAACTCTGGACAATTTCATCCAGGAGCGGGATCAGGCTTTCACCGCCCTCCAGTGAAAATCGCTTCTGCCCGACGTACTTTGTGTGCAGGAACTCCTCCAGTGAGTTGGCGGCAATCAGGCGCTCCAGAATGCGCTTGCGTTTCGCCACGGGAAAATCGGGCGTTGCGCGGCATTCTTCCAAACGCTGTTGAATCCAGCGCTTCTGTTCGGTTTCATTGATATGCATGTACTCCGCGCCAACCGTACCGCAGTAGGTCGTGCGCACGACGTCCAGAATTTCCCGGAGCGAGAGGGTACTGGGCGCGAACAGAGAACCGGTATTGAACGTGCGGTCCATATCCGCTTCGGTCAGTTCGTGATATGCGGGCGACAGATCCGGAATGCTCGGGCGCTGGTATTGTTTCAGGGGATCCAGATCCGCCTGTTGATGCCCCCGGAACCGGTAGGCGTTGATCAACTGCAGTACCGAAACCTGCTTCCGGTACGCGACGGCTTCCGCGGCACCGCCTGCCATCTCGCCGGCGCCTTTGTGCATTGCAGCCTCAACGAAGGTCTGGCGGACTTTTGAGTGGGGAATGTCGGGCGTGGCAGCGCCGTCGCCTAAGCGGGCGAAATATTCCCGCCAGTCCGGCGCTACCTGGGTCGGATTTTGCAGGTATTTTTCATACAACTGCTCGAGAAATGCCGCGTTGCCGCTGTACAGACAAGAGGGATCGGAATTGCTCATCGCTCTATTAAAACCTTCATGCCAGCGTCTCAGCGCCTGACATTGTCGCGGGTTGCCCGGACGTACATTGGGTTATTCTTGAATTCTCAGGGGCTTATCCGCTTCTATTGTAAGAGATTGTCCCGCAAGTGCCTACCGGTATCGCAGCCGGGATCCACGATCCCTGCGGCCAGCGAACGCCCCTCAGCCTTGCGATGGGTTCCGGCTGACCTGTATTCTAAGAACACAATAATTTTAAGCTTGAAACAGTCTGTAACCAAGCCCGCCAGGGAGTGACACCGATGTCGGATACAGTAACCATTGTCGATAACCGGACCGGAAAGCAGGTGGAATGCCCCGTGATCGGGGGCACCTACGGGGCGCCGGTCATAGATACCCGGAACCTTTACAACGAGCTGGGGATGTTCACGCTCGACCCGGGATTTGCCACGACCGCCAGCTGCCGCAGCTGTATTACCTACCTGGACGGCGAGGAAGGCGTGCTGCTGCACAGGGGCTATCCCATCGAGCAACTGGCGGAGCACAGCACGTTTCTCGAAGTCTGTTATCTCTTGATTCATGGCGATTTGCCGACGCGCGTGCAGATGGAGGAGTGGGAGCACGCCATCAAGATGCACACTATGACCCACGAGCACCTGTCCCGGTTCTATTCGGGCTATCGCTACGACGCCCATCCGATGTCCATTATGGCCGGCGTGGTCGGGGCGGTGGCGTCGTTCTACCACGACGCCACGGACATTCGGAACCCTGAGCACCGCCTGGTAACGGCGCGTCGGGTAATCGCCAAGATGCCGAATATCGCGTCGAAGTGCTATCGCTATGCGATGGGGCTTCCGTTCGTGTATCCGGACAATGCCCGGGACTATATAGAAAACTTCATGTACATGACATTTTCCTGGCCCACCGAGCAGTACTCACCCAATCCCGTCGCTCTACGGGCCCTGGACCTGCTGTTCATTCTGCACGCGGATCATGAGCAGAATGCCAGTACATCCACAGTGCGTCTGTGTGGCAGCGCGGAGAGCAACCCCTTTGCCTGTGTCGCCGCGGGTATTTCGACCCTGTGGGGCAAGGCGCACGGCGGCGCCAATGAAGCCGTGGTGAAAATACTTGAGGAAATCGAACATCCGAACAACGTGCAGAAGTTCGTGGATCGTGCAAAGGACAAGGAAGATCCGTTCCGGCTTATGGGTTTTGGGCACAGGGTCTACAAGAACTACGATCCACGTGCCAAGATAATCAGGCAGGCGTGCCATGACCTGCTGGAGGAAATGAACCTGAATCAGCCCTTGTTTGAAATAGCGATGGAACTCGAGCGGATTGCACTGGAGGACGATTACTTCATCGAACGCAAGTTGTATCCGAACGTCGATTTCTATTCCGGGCTGATTTACCAGGCGCTGAGGATACCTTCACGCATGTTCACGGTCATGTTTGCGCTTGCCCGCAGCGCCGGCTGGATTGCCCAGTGGATGGAGATGATGGCCGACCAGGACTTTCGTATCGGCCGGCCGCGGCAGTTGTATGTCGGCGCAGAGAAGCGGGACTATGTACCCATCGACCGGCGCGGTTGAGCGCGTACATGCCGGGAAGCGTCAGGACTGTTGACATATGATAGGGGAGCCCATGATGAAATCTCTCGCAAAGACGCCAAGAACGCCAAGGGATTCAATACGCTGCCCGGTATCAGTATTTCCTGGCGCGCTTGGCGAGATAAATTTTAGTTCCGGCCCGTCCGGCAAGAGGAAAAGCAAATGAGTAAACCAGTTCGTGTCGCCATAACCGGGGCCGCAGGCCAGATCGGTTACGCAATCCTGTTCAGAATCGCGGCCGGGGAATTCCTGGGCCCGGATCAGCCCGTAATCCTGCAGTTGCTGGAGGTGCCGGCCGCCATGAAGGCTTTAGATGGCGTGGCCATGGAATTGGACGACTGTGCGTTTCCCACGCTGGCGGGACTGGTGCTGTCCGATTCGGCTGACAAGGCATTCCGTGATGCAGACCATGCTTTTCTTATCGGCGCGCGTCCGCGTGGCCCGGGAATGGAGCGCAGCGACCTGTTAAAAGGAAACGCCGAAATTTTCAGAATCCAGGGGCGTGCTCTCAACGAAAATGCGGACCGCAAGGTGCGTGTCATTGTGGTGGGAAATCCCGCCAACACTAATGCTCTGATCGCCGCCAGTCACGCGCCGGACCTGGATCCGGGCCGGATAACCGCCATGACTCGCCTGGATCACAACCGGGCGCTGGCGCAACTGGCGGCTAAAACGGGATCGACAGTGACTGCGTTGCGTAAAGTCTGTATATGGGGCAACCACTCAACGACACAGTATCCGGATCTTCATCATGCTACAGTCAACGGTAAGCCTGCGTTGGACCTGGTTGATCGGGCCTGGTACGAAAATGAATATATCCCGCGCGTCGCCAAGCGCGGGGCCGAAGTTATCCAGGCGCGGGGAGCGTCGAGCGCCGCCTCGGCCGCCAATGCGGCCCTCCAGCACATGCGCCTGTGGGCAAAGGGATCGGAGGGCGACGACTGGACCAGCATGTCGGTTGCAAGTGACGGAGCCTACGGCATTCCTGAAGGGCTTGTATATTCATTCCCGGTCCAATGCAGCGGCGGCAACTACGAAATCGTACGGGATCTGGAGATCAACGAATTCAGCCGTGAACGCATGGACGCTACTCGTGCCGAACTGGAACAGGAGAGGGACGCCATCAAAGATCTTCTGTGACCCGGATTAGTTATTAACTATCAGATTGTGTCAGGACGGGTGACAGCGGGTACGGCATATCGCGCGCAGCTTGCGAGCACGAAGGGCGAGCCGGATACAGGAAAAGCCACTTAACGTGGCTTTTCCCCGGCGAGCGCCCGCACACGGACGTGCGGGACGGCGTGTAGCGAAGTCCACTTCGTCTCGCCATGGATGGCAGCCAGGTAGTCTGGTACACCCGCTGGCAGGACCCGTCCTCCACCTGTTTCCGGCTTTCATGAATAATCCGGGTTAAGATTATCTTTCGTAGAAAGGCTTCTTCAGGATCATGCAGCGCCAGCACATTGCGCCCCCGTCGCAGATCGATTCCAACGGCTTCCGTGCCAATGTCGGTATCGTACTCGCCAATGATCTGGGCCAGGTATTCTGGGCCAAACGGGCAGGTATGGATGCCTGGCAGTTTCCCCAGGGGGGCATTTGTCCGGATGAAACCGTGGAGTCGGCCATGTTTCGGGAATTGCGCGAGGAAGTGGGACTGATGCCTGAGCATGTGGAGATCCTGGGATTTACCCGCGACTGGCTTCATTACCGTCTCCCGCATCGTTTCATCCGCCGCAACTCCCGGCCTCTGTGCATAGGCCAGAAGCAAATCTGGTACCTGCTGCGGCTGATTGCCGACGATGCCCATGTACAACTGGATACCAGCAACAGTCCGGAATTTGATCATTGGTGCTGGGTTGAGTCCGGCGAGGCGGTACGCAGGGTGGTAAAATTCAAGCGTCAGGTATATCGTCGGGCTCTAAACCAACTGGCACCGTTTATGCCCGTCTTGGGCCAGATGCGGAATGGTTAAGGATTCCCGCTTTTCCACGCGTTCCGCATTCCGACTTCCCAAAATCCGTTTATCACGTCGACCGTGCAAGCCGTACTTGTTCTGATCCGGGCCTTCTTTGAATTATGCAGGCTCCGCTTGCGGCCGCAGGATCTGCCGGCGTCGGCGGAATTGCTGATCGTGGCCACCGCGGCATATGGATTGAGCAGCGCAGGTCTCACCCTGATATCGCAGTCCGTGCCGGTTTCGTTAATGGCCGGCGCCGTGGACAGCCTGATGCTGCTGGCGCTGACCTACGGCGTGCTCCTGCTCAGGCGGGTTCCCGGTCGGTGGCTGCAGACCAGCATCGCCATGGCCGGAACCGGCGCCCTGCTCACCGTATTGGCCGCACCCCTGTACATTTGGCTGGCCCACGCGGGTGCCTCCCAGGGGGGCGGGTCGTCCCCCGCCCTCAGTCTCCTGATATTGCTGATCATTGTCTGGAACGTGGTCGTCATGGGGCACATCCTGCGTCACGCCCTGTCCTTCCCGTTACCCGGGGGGATTCTGGTTTCCATGGGATATGTCTGGGTGATAAACGCGACCATAGCCGCTTTGCTGCCGGGCCAAGGTACATAGTGAGTATTCACATACTTGGCGTGTGCGGTACGTTCATGGGAGGCGTCGCAGCGCTGGCCAAGGCTCAGGGACACCAGGTGTCCGGTTCCGACGCCAACGTGTACCCGCCCATGAGCACACAACTGGAGTTACTGGGTGTTGAAGTCCGCCAGGGCTATTGCGCCGCCAATCTCACCCCGGCGCCGGATCTGGTCGTCATCGGCAATGCCCTGTCCCGGGGCAACCCCGCGGTGGAATATGTGCTCAACGAGCAGATCCCCTATACGTCCGGCCCCCAGTGGCTGGCGGAGCAGGTGCTGCCCGGGCGAACGGTCCTGGCCGTGGCCGGTACCCATGGGAAAACAACCACCACGGCGCTGCTCGCCTGGATACTGGAGTCGGCCGGCCTTGAGCCCGGATTCCTGGTGGGCGGCATACCGGAAAACTTCGGCACATCGGCCCGGTTGGGAACCGGGCAACCGTTCGTGGTCGAGGCTGACGAGTACGATACCGCCTTCTTCGACAAACGCTCAAAGTTCCTGCATTACCGTCCGAGCATCCTGATCATTAACAATATAGAGTTCGATCATGCAGACATCTTCGGCGATATCGCAGCGATCAGGCGCCAATTCCATCATTTGGTGCGGACGGTGCCCGGGGCGGGAAAGATCATTGCCAAGTCCGGCGACAAGGAGGTTTCGAAGGTGCTGGATATGGGTTGCTGGTCGCAGTTGGCGTATTTCGGCACCGACCAGGCGGACTGGCAGGCGTTGCCCATGAAAGCGGATTTTTCGGCATTTGAAGTTCGGCAGGCGGGCCTGAAGGCCGGGGAAATCCACTGGTCCCTCATCGGGCGCCATAACGCCGACAACGCCCTGGCGGCCATTGCCGCAGCCGCGGTGGCCGGGGTCACGCCGGCGGATGCCTGCGCGGCAGTCGCGGGCTTCAAGGGGGTGAGGCGCCGGCTGCAGCGTCTGCCCGGCACCGGCGCAATTGCCGTATACGACGATTTCGCCCACCATCCCACCGCTATTCGGGCGACCCTGGAGGCGTTAAGGCGGCACGTGGGTGACGCCCGCATCGGCGTGGTTCTGGAGCCCCGGTCCAATACCATGAAACTGGGCGTTCACAACCAGCAGTTGGCGCCGGCTCTCGAGGCCGCCGACCGGGTTTTCATGTACCGGCCCGGGGATCTGGGCTGGGATCCCGGTTCCTGCCTTCGGAGTTTGGGTGAGCGCGCAGTGGTTCTGGACAATATTGACGATGTGGTATCCGCAGTCGTTGCGTGGGCACAGCCCGACGATAATCTTGTGATCATGAGCAACGGCGGCTTTGGGGACATGGGTCGCCGCCTGCGCGATTGTCTCGGCCGGTAGTGTGCGGACAGCAGTGTGAATCTGGACGCTCGCACCCGGATTTTTGAAAGACTGCGGGAGCAGAACCCGGAACCCCGTTCCGAGTTGAAGCACGGAAGTCCGTTTGAACTGCTTATCGCGGTGATTTTGTCCGCCCAGGCCACGGATGCGAGCGTCAACAAGGCAACCGCAGAACTGTTCGCCGTGGCCGACACACCGCGGAAATTCCTGAATCTGGGGCTGCGCCGCCTGAAAAGCTATATACGCACCATCGGCCTCTACAACACCAAGGCAAAAAACATCCTGGCCACCTGCCGGATCCTCCTTTCCGACTACGGCGGCAAGGTGCCGGGGGATCGGGAGGCCCTTGAAGGATTGCCGGGTGTGGGGAGGAAGACAGCCAACGTCGTGCTCAACGTCGCCTTCGGGCAGCCGACCATCGCGGTGGATACCCATATTTTCCGGGTGTCTAACCGTACCGGCCTGGCACCCGGAAAGTCAGTACGCGCTGTAGAAGACAGGTTGAACAAGGTCGTTCCACCGGAATTCCGGCAGGACGCGCACCATTGGCTGATCCTGCACGGGCGCTATACTTGTACGGCAAGGCGGCCGTTGTGTTCCCAGTGTGTTATCTACGACCTGTGTGAATGGAAGGAGAAGGCGACCCGGGCCGACCCTCCGCTGCAGTCCCGGCCGCGGGAGGGCGCTGCACGGGGGTGATGCCGTAGGTCGGGATTGGGGACCCGGGGTCGAAGCGGGTGGGGAAGGAGTATTGGTTGGGGGTATGATATGCATTGGGGTTACAATCCGCATTTCATATTCATGAGTACGTTTGCGGGCTCTGGAGGGCCGCTCGTGCACTGCCTTCAGGCGGCGGAGTCGTCATGTCGCCGCCGCAGGGCAAAGCAGCACCACCTCTGCCGCCGGAGGACAGGATGATGGCCACGGACAATGTCTATTCCCTGCTGGATCGCAGTCGACCTTATAGCCTTGAGGACCAACTGGAACTGCTCGCCGAAGTTGCGCAATCCTTCGCATCTTCCCTCAACATCCAGGAAACGCTCAACAATGCCATAAGCAAGTTCATGCAGTACCTGGACGCGGAGGCCGCGTCCATCTTCCTGCTTGAGGATGAGGGAACAACGCTGGTCTGCCGAGCGTGTGCCGGACCGGTGGATATCCTCGGGTTGAGCCTGCCGTCAACCGCGGGGATCATCGGTAAAACGGTGAGCAGCCGCTCATGCCAGATTGTTCGGGACGTCAGCGAGGATCCGGATTTTGCCAAGAATGTTGACGAGGATACCGGCTTCGTCACCCGGTCCATTCTATGTACCCCGTTGATTGTGCAAAATGCGTGCATCGGCGCGCTGGAGTTGATTAACAAGCGCAGTGGAGATGGTCTGTTTGATGATCGCGATCGGCACCTGCTCGGGGCGCTGGCGTCCGCGGCGTCGCTGGCCATTCACAATGCACGTATGGCCGACCGCCTGGTAGAGCAGGAAAGAATCCGCAGGGAATTGGAATTGGCCAGGGAGATTCAGGAAGGATTACTGCCGAACCCGAGGGATGGCGGGTTTCCGGTAACCGGTATGAACATCCCGGCCCGCGAGGTCTCGGGCGACTTCTATGATTTCTTCCAGCGCGATGACGGATTGATCTATTTCAGCCTCGCGGACGTTTCCGGAAAGGGCATGAACGCCGCGCTGTTAATGGCCAAGGTAAGCAGCCTGTTGCACCATCTGGCAAAGGAAGTGGCTGATCCCGGTGAACTTCTTGAGCGAGTCAACAACGAAATCTGCGAGAACGAGCTGCACGGCATGTTCATTACCATCGTCGCCGGTTTTGTTGATCTGGAGAATTGGATAATTCACCTGTCAAATGCAGGGCATCAGCCGCCGCTCGTTCATCGACTTAACGGCGACTTCGAGGAAATACCGGCAACGGCTCCGCCACTCGGCATCATGGTGGATACCCAGTACCCGGTATCCACATTTTCCCTCCGTGATGTGAGCCTGTATCTGTTTACTGACGGAGTGACGGAAAGCCTGGATGCCGAAGATCATCCGCTGGATGTCGGTGGGCTCATTCAGTTAATAAATGCCTGTTCAAAAGTTTCAGCGACCCGCAGACTGCACGACATCATTGCAGAGATTAGAAAACCTCAAATCAGCCAGCGGGACGACATTACACTGATGCTGATAGAGTGCAGGCCGGACTGAACCCTGACCAGATTCTGGAGTTGCGGGTTCCGGCCAAGCCGGACCGCTTGTGTGTCGTGCGTGCGTTGGTACGGGTTGCCGTCCAGACCGCGGGGTGCAGTGAACAGGTCTGCGAAAAGCTTGTGATAGCGGTAAATGAGGCCTGCATGAATGTCATTCAGCACGCCTATAAGGATGGGGAATCTGGTGAAATAGTCCTGGAAATACTGAATAATGGCGTGCAACTGCTGTTCAGGTTGACCGACTTTGCGGCGCCGGTTGACCTGGAAGCAATTGTTCCAAGAGATTTGGAGGATGTCCGACCGGGGGGGTTGGGCGTCCATTTTATCCGGGAGATTATGGACGGTGTCGAAATGGGCCACCTGGAAGGCACTACCGGAAATTACATTGAAATGATCAAAAGAATCAATTGAATTTCCGGCCACAGCCGGGAGATAAAAAAATCAAGCGTGGGTAAAGGCGGATGAAATATAAGACCAGAGAGGAGGGTGGTTACACCGTGTTGGAATTGGCGGGAGACGTCGATTTGTCCTGTTCGCCGGAGGCGCGCAGCCAGATCCTGGACTGTCTCACCAAGAGTCGACATCTGTTGGTCGATATGTCCGCGGTGAGCTACATAGACAGTTCCGGCGTGGCGAGTCTGGTGGAGGGCTATCAGACCGCAAAGAAAAAAGGGCTGAGGTTCGGCCTGGTCGGAATAAGCGATGCTGCAATGAACGTACTGCAACTCGCTCGGCTTGACAAAGTGTTCCCCATAAATACAAGCGTACAGGAGCGTATTCAGGCTGATGGCTGAACCTGCGCCCAGCACTTTGTTGGGCCCCGTTGAAGCTTTAGGCCGGCACGCGGTAGCTGCTGTTGAAGAGGCCGGCTATTCGATGACTCTGCTCGCCGAAAGCGTGTTCTGGGTCTTCGCGGGACCTTTCTTAAAGCAGCCGGTACGCCTGCCGTCCATATTTTCCCAGATGGTGGGCGTGGGGATCGCGGCGGCACCCATCGTTTTCATTCTGGCATTTGCCGTTGGGGTCATGCTCGCAATCCAGGGCATCGCCACGCTGAAAACATTTGGCGCGGAGGCGCAGGTCGTGGTCGGAATTGCGTTGTCGGAAACGCGGGAGTTCGGTGCGCTGATCACCGGGATCCTCATAGCCGGCCGGTCCGGCTCCGCGCTTGCCGCCCGCATTGGCACGATGCAGGTCAACCAGGAAATCGATGCCTTGCGTGTCATGGGCATCAACCCGGTGCGCTATCTGGTTTCGCCTGCATTGCTGGCGATGCTTGTAATGGTGCCGGTACTGACCTTTTTCGCCGACCTGGCCGGACTTATCGGTGGCGCGATCTACTGCGCGTTGGAACTGGGATTGAGTTACAGCGCCTACGCCGATCGTTGTTTTGAGATACTTACGGTGAACGATGTAATGCAGGGGCTCATCAAGAGCGTCATATTCGCAACAATAATTTCCCTGATCGGTGTTACTAACGGCTTTGCCGTAATTGGCGGCGCGGAAGGCGTTGGTCGTGCAACCACGCGTTCGGTCGTGCTCTCGATTTCCTACATAGTCGTAGCAGACATGATGTTCACCTATTTTCTGAATCGGTGATTCATGCAAACGGATAATGACAGAATTCCCGCGATCGAGGTGCGTGGCCTGGTAACGCATTATGGTGCACGCCAGATCCTCCAGGAAGTCGACCTGACCATATACCAGGGTGAGATCATGATCATCATGGGGGGCAGCGGCTCCGGCAAGAGTACGCTGTTGCGCTACCTTCTCGGCCTGGGGACACCGACCTCAGGCAGTATCAAGCTTCTGGGAAAGGACATCACCAAGGTTCCCGCTGCCGAAATGCACGAGTTGCGCAAGAACATGGGTGTGGCATTTCAGGGGGGTGCCCTGCTGAGCTCGATGACAGTGGGTGAAAACGTTCAGTTGCCGCTGCGTGAGCATCAGAGCCACCTGGATGAAACCACCATGCGGATCATGTCCAGGATGAAGCTGGAGGTGGTGAATCTCGGGGGATTTGACGATCTCATGCCCGCGCAGCTTTCAGGCGGTATGATCAAGCGTGCGGCGGTCGCCCGGGCCATAGTCATGGACCCGAAGCTAATGTTCTTTGATGAGCCCTCCGCGGGGCTGGATCCGGTCGTGTCCGCGGAGCTTGATGAGCTGATTCTGAAGCTCAGGTCGGTCATGAAAATGACCGTGGTGGTGGTGACTCATGAGCTGGATAGCGCTTTTAAAATTGCGGATCGAATAACGGTGCTGGATCAGGGCCGGATTCTGATGACAGACACCGTGGCGGAGGTGAAGAATTCCGACAATCCGCGCATACAGTCGTTGCTCAACAGGCGGCCGCGCAATGAGGAAATTCATGCAGATGAATACCTTCGGCGGCTGACCGGAATCTGACGGGGAATCATGAGACGGGACACGGTTAACTACCTTACGGTCGGTATCTTCGTGCTGGCGCTGTTTGTCGTACTGCTGGTGGTGCTGTACAAGATCACGGGCCGCACCGGCCCGACCGACGACTATTTCGTTAGCTATTCAAATGTGGAGGGCATCAAGTACGGTACGCCGGTTCTCTACGAGGGCTACCAGATCGGACAGGTGGATGCCGTCACGCCGATCCGGGAAAAGGGCGGCACTACATTCCAGTTGACCTTGTCCGTGCAGAAGGGTTGGCGCATCCCCAGCGACAGTATCGCCAAGGTGGTTAAATCCGGACTGTTGTCCGCGGTCGCCATAGACATCAAAGAGGGTAAGAGCAGCACTCCCCTGGAGCCCGGACATAAAATCGCGGGACAAGAGGCCACGGATATTTTTGCCGAGGTCAACGACGTTGCTACCGAACTCAAAAGTCTGTCGCGCGGAAGCCTGCGCCCGTTGCTGGACAACCTGAACAAGCAGGTTACTGACGTATCCGGCGATATCAGGAGTGTGACGCGGGAGAGCGTTCGTCCACTGCTGGACAAGCAGGTCAAATCTCTGCTCATCAAGTTGAATGTCAGCGCTGATCGGCTGGAGAATATTTTGAGCGTGGAGAATCAGAAGCGCATCAATCATACCCTGGCCAATCTCGATAGCGCCTCGCAGAACGCAGGCGAACTGGTGAAAAATCTCGAGCAGACCAGGACCATGCTGAATTCGCTGTTGCAACAGATGGATAAGATGGTCAATTCCAATCAATCGGATCTGCGGGACTCCGTAAAGGATCTGAGGAAGTCCTTGTACGTTATTTCCCAGCATATCGACGCAGTGACCAACCACATGGAAGGCAGCGCGCGAAACCTGCATGAATTTACGCGGCAACTCCGGGAAAATCCCGGGTTGTTGCTGCATTCATCGCCGCAACCTGCAAAGGGGGAGAATCCGTGAAGCTGACCACCCTTGTCATGGTTGTGCTGGTGCTGCTCATCGGCGCCTGCTCCAGTGCGCCGCCGGTCCCCGAAGACCGCTACTACCGGCTGCCGGATCCAAATCCCGCGGCACAGATCCCTCTGCTTAAAGAGGGGTCCATTTTCGTTGAGCGCTTTCTGGCGGACGGCATCTACCAGGATCGGGCGATTGCGTATTCAAAACAGTCCTCTCCTGACGTCGTGCTGCAGCATCATTATTCGTTCTGGCTGGATTCACCGTCGAAGATGCTGCAGGTTCAACTTGAAACCTACCTGCGCAAGGAGCATGCGGCGGCGTTGGTTACGGACGTTCCGTGGGCGCATGCCGGGCTCAGCATCTACGGCAGAATCCGGCGTCTCGACAGGGTGCTCGGGCCGGGCTCGGCGGAGGTACGGGTAGCCCTGGAGTTTAACGTCAGGCAGGGGGGCAGAGACGAGCCGTTGCTGGTGAAAGAGTACAAGGCCAGTGCGAAGGCCGCGGATCGGTCCGTGCAATCCTCTGTGGCGGCATTTGGAACCGCGTTATCGGATATCTATTCCCGGTTGGTTAAAGACATCCGGGGACGGCTCGACCAGGCTTCAGGTTAGTCCCTGATGAAGTTAAAAGTTAAGGTGAAAGGTGAAAGGAAGAAGAAGTGAGCTTCGCCAGGTCTTTTGACCTTTAACTTTCCCCTTTTTAGCTGCCGCGCAGCGGCGTAAACCGGGTGGCGGCTCAGGAACCTACCGAAAACTCCATCTTGATGCCCGCGAGTTCGATCAGATCACTGTCCTTGAGGAGGTAGGCTTTCGGCCCGATGGGCTCGCCGTTGACCTTTGGATAGCGCTTACCGTCGCCGTCGCTTTCAATATGGGTGAGAAAGTAGCCCTGCGGACGGCGGGAAATGACGGCAACCTGTGTTCCCGGCTTGCCCAGCGTGATCAGCGCCTTGGTCAATTCCAGTTCCTTGCCCGCGATGGGGCCATTGAGTACCGTCAACCTGCCCAGGGGCATGCCCGATGGAGGGTGCGCCGCGGCCACGCCGGCTGCGGGCTTGGATGGCGCGGCGGGGGCACCGCCGGCTTGAGCGACCGCTTTCTCGGCCGCCTTGGCGGCGGCAACGGCTGCGCTGGCCGAGCCCGGTTTGATGATCATGGTCTTTTCAAACTCGTCATCGTCCGCAGTGGCGTGCTCATTGACGTATTTGAGCTCGTGCTTGCCAATGGCGATGACGTCCCCATCCTTGAGGGCGTGCTTTTTAATCAGCTTGCCGTTTACATAGGTGCCGTTGGTGCTTCCCAGGTCTTCCAGGAAAGAATCGTCGAGAATGGTTATAACGAGGGCATGCTTGCCGCTGACAGCCAAGTTGTCGATTTGAATATCATTGTCCGGTTTACGCCCGATCGTGAGCCGTTCCTTGCTCAAATCGTACTCACCCTGAACGACGCCATTCAAGCTCAGTACTAACTTTGCCATTGGTCTGTCCTATTCCCCTGACGTCAAAAAAAGCGACCCAAAAACTCTCCCACCGGACCCTTGGAGTCCGAGAATTCTTCCCGAATGCGAATCAGAATGACCGAGGTGTTGTCTTTTCCCCCGTTGGCGTTCGCCTGACGAATCAATTCCTGTCCGGCTTGTACAAGATTAGCACTATATTTACTTAGGGTTAAGTGAATTTCTTCATCATCTACCATATCATTTAATCCATCCGAACACAGCAGATAGACGTCGTTCGGAAGTGCCGTTTCTTCCATTAAATCCACTTCCACGTGATCATCGATTCCCAGCGCTCGCGTGACCAGATTCTTGGGTGTGTTCTTCGCCGCTTCCTCCGGCGTATACATCCCGCGGTTTATAAGCTCTTGAATTAACGAATGATCTTGTGTTACCTGCTTGAATTCTGCTGCACGCTTTCGGTAGAGGCGTGAATCTCCGACGTGGGCCACGCTGAACGTGCCGTCGTGAAGCAGCATGGCCACCACCGTGGTGCCCATACCATGGCATTGAGCCTCATTCTGGGCTGTTTGATAAATATTTGAATTTGCTTGGATTATGGCATTTTTGAGAATGATGCCCTGGCGGCTCGGGGCCGCGGCGCCTCCGTTGCGCGCTGGCTTGAGGTGCTTCAAACCTTGGTCGACTTCGTGGTAGATGGTAGTGACTGCAATGGCGCTGGCCACCTCGCCGGCCTTGTAGCCACCCATACCGTCGGCAAGCACGGCGAATCCCTGCCTGGCGTCCGTCAAGGTGCTGTCCTCGTTGTGAGGGCGGCGAAGACCCACGTCCGAGAGATTGGCGATTTCCAGTTTTTCGGAGTAATCAGTCATGCGCCGAACCGCTCGCAAACAGTCGGGCCCGGCCGGATCGGAAACTCGCCTGATTGCAGGGATACCGATGGCCGCTTGGCGGAAAATTCCAGCACGTGTGACGGATCCCCATACCTCGATAGGCCCCTTGATTGAGCGCTACCCCCTAGGCTGAACTACGGGCGACGGCGACGCGTCCCCGTAGATGTAAGCATAATACCCTGATTTTTATAGAATTGTCTATCCAGGGCTGGATGGGCCCCCGGGATGCGGCATACGCGTGGCAATCGCACCCAATTCAACGGCGCAACAATGATCCGGTATCACGATGCGCGACCGCGCCCTGCGGGTGCTGCTTGAACATCGATGTGAGTGCGTGGCGCGCGGCCGGCGCAAAAAACCAACAGTTGCTCAGCGTTCCAGGAACTGGAGCTTGTCTTTTACGTCCTTCCATTCGTCCGCATCTTCCGGGTGCGGTTTCATCTCATTGATAACCGGCCAGAGCTTGGATAACTCGGCGTTCAATTCGATATATCCCGTCAGGGCTTCCGGCACATCGTCTTCGGACATTATCGCCTCCACCGGGCACTCCGGCTCGCACAAAGTGCAGTCGATGCACTCGTCCGGGTCGATGACCAGCATGTTGGGGC
>CAZNWR010000031.1:0-16388 GCA_964576645.1 uncultured Enterobacteriaceae bacterium
CCCGGTGCGACGAAGGTCGATATTCCTCCGCCCCAGACCATGCCTGCTAATCAGGTGAAGAACCCCCAGGTCACGCCGTCCGCCCCCAAACCTGCTCCGGCCTACAAGAGCGTGGATATCGTCAGTCCCAAGGACCAGCAGGCCATCCGCGCCAACAACGGCGACATTACCATCAGCGGCGCGGTGACTCCCCGGCTACTCCCGGGCGACCAGTTGGCTCTCTATCTTGACGGAAAGGAAGTAACCAGCGGCAATTCAATGACGTTCCAGTTGAACAATCTTGACCGTGGTGAGCATCAGGCCTACCTGCAGATCAGCGATGCCTCGGGCCAGGTTAAAGTAACCTCCGCCACCGTGACGTTTTACGTTCTGCGCCACTCCGTTCTGCATAAGCACCCGACCGTCCCGCCATAGCGGTCACACCGCTCTCCCGCCGTATCCTTGGATTTTCCAGGCGTCACCAGCTGGCCTGGTTCTTGCTGCCTACCACTCGACTCCCGTGTTCCTTGGCGGGGCATATCACAACTCTTTGAAACTAAAGCATAATACTCATTGAGGTGACACTATCTGGAATCGCTCCAGGTGCTATTTGCACCAAATCAGTGCGATAATTTCGTGTTCTATGACCATTTCCGCCGATACCGCTTTCCAACTGATAGAAAATATTTATACAGGCGTGTTGTTGTTCGACCGGGATCTTCAGCTCACCGCCATCAATACGGCGGCGGAAAATCTGCTGTCGGTAAGTTGCCGAAAAGCCCTGGGGGCCGGCGCGCGAGACATTCTCAGGGAGGCGCCGTCACTGGTGGAAACCCTGGAACGGGCATTGGCCACCGGCCGGCCCTATACGGAGCGCGGAATGGAATTAAAGCTGGCTAAGGGCCAGACCACGGTGGACTGCATCATCACGCCCTTGCACCAGGATGCAGGCGCGCTGTCCCTGATCCTGGAACTGATAGATGTGGATGCCTATGTCCGCGTCAGGCGTGAAGAGAATTTGACCGTGCTCCACGAAGCCGCACAGAAATCACTGCATGGCATGGCCCACGAAATCAAGAATCCGCTTGGCGGCCTGCGCGGTGCGGCACAGCTGCTGGAACGCGAGTTGGAGGGCAGCAACCTCAGGGAATATACGCAGATCATCATCAGCGAGGCGGACCGTCTGCGCAATCTGATCGATCGAATGCTCGCACCCAACGGCCGCTGCAAGCGTGAACCCGTGAACATTCACGAGGTGCTGGAATACGTACAGAACCTGGTGCAGGCCGAGGAAGGATTCAGCGTTCAGGCCGCACGCGACTACGATCCGAGTCTGCCGGTGTTGCAGGCGGACAGGGAACAGTTGATCCAGGCGTTGTTGAACGTACTGCGCAACGCCTCAGAGGCGGCCGGCCGTGATGGACGCATACTGCTGCGTACACGCATCAAGCGCAACTGCACCGTGCGTCAAAAACATTACAAGCTGGCGGTACAGATAGAGGTAATCGACAACGGGCCTGGCGTGGCCCCGGAAATTGAGCAGGAGATTTTCTATCCCATGATCACGACGCGCGCCGAGGGGATGGGCCTGGGTCTTTCCATCGCCCAGACATTGGTTCAATCGCATGGCGGTTCCATCGATTACGAGCGGCTCGCCGATGAGACCAGTTTCAGAATTATTCTCCCGCTGGATGAGTGCCATGAGTGAAGGAAGATCCATCTGGGTCGTGGACGACGACAAATCGATCCGCTGGGTCCTTGAGCGCGCACTCGGCAAGGAAGGGATGGACGTCAGGAGTTTCGAGTCGCCGGTGCGTTTGCTGGAACGGCTCAATGACGAGACGCCTGCCGTGATCATATCGGATATCCGCATGCCGGGAACGGACGGCATTTCACTGCTGGAGCAGATCAAGCGCCGCCGTCCCGGGGTTCCGGTGATCGTGATGACCGCGTACTCTGATCTTGAGCGTGCGGTGTCCGCCTTTCAGGGCGGTGCCTACGAATATATTTCCAAGCCGTTTGATGTGGATGAAGTGGCGGCACTGGTACGGCGGGCTCTACGCCCCGTAACCGGCGCCGGCGGCGACGTGGTACAGGACGAGTTCGACAAGACCGACATTATCGGTTCGGCGGCGGCGATGCAGGAGGTATTTCGCGCCATCGGCCGCCTGTCCCGGTCCAATCTGACGGTACTGATAACGGGGGAGTCCGGGACCGGCAAGGAGCTGGTTGCGCGCGCTCTGCAGCGTCACAGCCCGCGTGCCTCCGCGCCGTTCATCGCTCTGAACACCGCAGCCATTCCCAAGGAATTGCTGGAGTCGGAATTGTTCGGCCACGAGAAGGGGGCGTTTACCGGCGCCAATTCGCAGCGTATCGGCCGCTTTCAACAGGCCGACCACGGTACGCTGTTTCTGGACGAGATTGGCGATATGCCGGCGGAGCTGCAGACGCGCCTGCTGCGGGTGCTGGCGGACGGGGAGTTCTACCGCGTTGGCGGCCATACGCCGATCAAGGTGGATGTGCGGGTCATCGCTGCAACTCACCAGAATCTGGACCAGCACGTGCAGGCCGGAGCTTTTCGCGAAGATTTGTTCCACCGGCTCAACGTGATCAGGGTCCACGTGCCGCCGTTGCGCCAGCGGCGCAGCGATATTCCGTTGTTGACGGAGCACTTTCTGCAAAGTGCCAGCACCGAGTTGGGAGTAGAACGAAAACGGATGCTGCCTGACACCCAGGCCTATCTGAACAGCCTGCCGTGGCCGGGCAACGTACGCCAGCTTGAAAATTTCTGTCGCTGGGTCACGGTAATGGCATCCGGGGCGGAAATACACCTGGAGGATCTGCCGCCGGAGTTGCGAGGCGGGGCGGAAGGTCCGGCTGCGACCGACGATTGGGAGGACGTTTTGCGCAAATGGGTGGAGTCCAACCTGCTACAGGGAGAAACCCGGCTGCTGGGCGAGGCGGTGCCCAGGTTCGAGCGCATTATGATCGAGGAAGCCCTGCGCAAGTCCGGCGGCAGGCGACAGGATGCGGCGCGCTTGCTCGGTTGGGGCAGAAATACGCTGACGCGCAAGATCAAGGCCCTCGGGCTCTGACCCAGTAACGTTCCGGTGCGCGCGCACCGCTTCTGAGTGTTTCCTGCGGTAAACCTCCACCGACGGAGCGGGCGGGTCTTGCCAGCGGGCAGGGCTGTTTGGACGTTTTGGCCGGGATGCGGGGTATTCGCGCCGCTTAATCTCGCCGCACATCCGTGTGCGGCTCGAATCAGTTCCGCGCGCTTTATACGTACGTGTATCGCCCGCGCTGCTGCGAGCGGGACAGGGAGGTCCCGCGAAGCAAAAGCGGAGCAGCCCCACCCAACGCGTTGTTTCCATGGAGACCAGGCGAGACTAAGCGGATCGAATTCCCGGAACCTGGCGGACCATGGTTGGTGGCATGCCTGTCGCAGGTGTTAAGATGAAATGAAAAGCACAGAAAGCTCCCGCAGCGTATTTCAGAGGTGAAGATTCATGATTAAAGAACGGCCGGTGCAATACGAACACAACGGAACGACGCTGGAAGGCATGCTTGCCTTAGACGACGCATGGCAGACACCCATGCCCGGCGTAATGATTTCCCATGCCTGGGGTGGGCGTGGAGAATTCGAGTGCCGCAAGGCCGGCGCGCTGGCGGAGCTGGGTTACTGCGGTTTCGCGCTGGACCTGTACGGCAAGGGAGTGCTGGGC
Organism: uncultured Enterobacteriaceae bacterium; assembly: GCA_964576645.1. Taxonomy (GTDB): domain Bacteria; phylum Pseudomonadota; class Gammaproteobacteria; order Eutrophobiales; family Eutrophobiaceae; genus CAZNWR01. Next base: position 3,705 of record CAZNWR010000031.1, read on the forward strand.
AAGGACCGCGACGAAAATGCCAAGCTGATGGGTCCGTTTCTCGAAGACCGGGGCCTGTTGCAGTCACGCATGAACGCCGCGCTGGAGGCGTTCCGGGCCCAGCCGGAAGTCGATGCCGGCAAAATCGCCGCCATGGGATTCTGCTTCGGCGGACTGTGCGTTCTGGATCTGGCGCGCTCCGGCGCGGACCTGCGCGGTGTCGCGAGTTTCCACGGACTATTCATCCCTCCATCGAACATCGACAAGCCCGACATCAAGGCGAAAATCCTGGCGCTGCACGGCAACGACGATCCCATGGTGCCGCCGGAACAGGTGGCGTCGCTGGAAAAGGAGATGACGGAAGCGGGGGCGGACTGGCAGATCCACGTGTACGGTCATGCCATGCACTCATTTACCAACCCGCAGGCCAACGATAAGGACTTTGGTACGGTCTACAATGAAAACGCCGACCGGCGCTCGTGGCAGTCCCTGCTCAACTTCCTGGAAGAGGTGCTGCGGTAGCAGAAACAAGTCTCTCGCGAAGACGCAAAGATCGCCAAGGACACGAAGAAAATCCAACTGGATCATATTTCTTCAATTGCCTTGGCGGCCTTTGCGATCTTGGCGCCTTGGCGAGAAATATATTTAGTTCGGCGGCACCGGGGGCGGAGCACAGCCCTGGGTACCTTTCCCGCTATTCGCTTTCTTGCGCCAGCCACGCCGCGGCCTGGCGCGCGTAGTAGGTGAGGATGCCGTCGGCGCCGGCGCGCACGAACGCGGTAAGCGACTCCAGCGCCACCTTGCGCTCCTCCAGCCAGCCGTTGGCGGCGGCCGCTTTCAGCATGGCGTATTCTCCGCTCACCTGATAGACGAACGTCGGCACGCCCAGTTCGGACTTTAATCGCCACAGCACGTCCAGGTACGGCATGCCCGGCTTTACCATGATCATGTCGGCGCCTTCCTGCAGATCCAGCGCCGCCTCACGCAAAGCCTCGTCGGAATTGGCCGCGTCCATCTGATAGCTGTGCTTGCCTCCACCGCCGAGGTTTGAGGCGGAGCCCACGGCGTCGCGAAACGGCCCGTAAAACCCGGATGCATACTTGGCGGAGTAGGCGAGAATAGCGGTATTCACCTCGCCGGCGTTCTCCAGTGCCGCGCGGATGGCGCCGATGCGGCCGTCCATCATGTCCGACGGCGCCACGATATCGGCACCCGCCTCGGCATGGGACAGTGCCTGCTTTACCAGCACCTGCACGGTTGAATCGTTGACCACGTAGCCGGAGTCGTCCAGCAGACCGTCGTGACCATGCGTAGTGAACGGGTCCAGGGCCACGTCCGTGATGACAACGATTTCGGGCACGCTTCGCTTCAGTGCGCGAACGGCGCGCTGCACCAGCCCGTTCGGGTTGAACGCTTCGGATCCATCCGCCGTCTTCTTGTCCGCGGGTGTCACTGGAAACAGGACCAGGGCGGGAATACCCAGCTTGGCGGCGGCTTCAGCCTCGTGCACCAGTGGCTCCAGTCCCAGGCGCTCGATGCCGGGCATGGACTTGATGGGCTCGCGTGTTTCCCGCCCCTCGGTGACGAATACCGGATAAATGAGATTGTCCACGCTCAGGCGCGTTTCCCGGACCAGGCGACGACGCGGCGCGTTCGCCCGCATGCGGCGCATGCGCGTTGCGGGAAAAGCGGCAACCGGCTTGTCTGTCATCACTGTGCTTCCGGGTAAAGTCTGAACGCGGATTTTATTCCTTTTCGTCCGGACATGGCCAACCGGCAGGCAGGGTTAGAAACGCCCGGCAAGGACGTTTACGGCACCTGTTTGTCTATGGTGATGGTAACGGGAGTGCCGTCCGCGACCTTGACTCCTGATGCTTCGCCGATGAAGTCGCCGGGTTGGCGCATGGCGCGTCCCGAAAAGGAAACGCGTGCGCTCACGTTCACCGTTGAATAGTCGGATATCTTCGCGGCCGGAGACATGGCTGATGAATCGTCGAGCGTCAGGTTGAGGGGCAGATCGCTTACCTTGCGGCGCACCACAGCCAGCGGCATCGATGGGCCGTTCGGTGCCTTCGCGACGATGAACACCGTGGCGTCCGGATCCGGGTGCAGGTTTGCGGCCAGTTGAACATGCACGGAAATGGACGCATGAGCAGCGCTAGTGGTCTTAGTGGTGGACGATGACGTCGTGGTGGACGTATTGGTGCCGGCGTTGCCGCCCGCTTCGGCTATCAGACCGCGGACCCTTTGTGCCATTTGAGATTGCGGCGGCAAATACGGCAGCATGCGCTTCCAGTAAGCTATTGCCGTGGTTGCGTCATCGCGCTGTGCGGCGGCCGTGCCGGCCAGCATCAGGGCGCTGGTATTGTGAGGATCTTCCTTGAGGGCTTTCAGCACCATGTCGCGCGCCTTGTCGACGATATGACCGCCATTTGCCATGGAAAGAGCGTCTGCATATGCGACCAGAACGGTAGGGTCATCGCCTGCAAACTGTTGCAGGCGTTGCATCGCGTACACCGCCTTCCGGTATTCCCCCAGCACCATGTAGGACCGCGCCAGCATCATCCAGCCGTTCCTATCATGGGGCTGCTTCTCGAGCCGTGCACGCAAACTGGCCACCATGCGTTCCACGTCGCTATGCATTTGCGTCGTCTGGCTCTCATTCTTCAACCAGGCCGGGTCACCCAGGTGAACATAAACCAGTAGCGAAAATGCCGGGAACAGAACGGCAATCACCAGGCTGACGATCCAGCGCCTGCCCGGCGGCGGCTCCGACGCGCCGGGCGCTTCGGTCTGTTCAGCTTCCAGTAGTTCGCGGCTGAGATCAGCGCGCGCCGTCTCCGCATCGGCGCTGTCCATGACACCGCTCTGGGTGTCTCCTTCCAGCTCGGACAGTTCCGCCCGGTAGGCGGCATAGCGATAGCCGGTCTCGTCTTCAGCCGGGGCAGTACTCCTTAGCAGCGGAAACAGCACCACCAGCAGGGCGACCGCGACCATGAGGACAGCCAGTATCCAGAAGGTGATTACCATTAATGGTTGTTTCCTTGAGTTCCCGTGCCCAGCAGGCGTTCCACCTGGCGTTGTTGCTCCGCGTCGAGCGGCGGCGGCGTGATTTTGCGCCGAGCTACGCGCCACCATACGAATGCCGCCGCGAGCAGCAACAGGAACGGCCCGAACCAGAGCAACCAGGTGTTTTCCTGCAGCGGCGGGCGGTAAAGCACAAAGTCGCCGTAGCGGGCGATCAGGAACTTCTTGATCTGTTCATCGCTTTGGCCGGCGACGATGCGATCGTGAATGATCTTGCGCAGGTCCTGGGCCAGCCCTGCTTCCGAGTCGGCCAAAGTCTGGTTCTGGCAGACCAGGCAGCGCAGGGTGCTGATCAAGGCATTGTATCGCGCCTGTTCGGCGGCGTTCGGGAATTGCAGCGGCACATCCTCGGCGCGTACATTTTGAACGCTGATTGAGGCTGCGGCCAGAACCATGCATAAGGCGGCCGCCGCGCGAAAAAGGAAATGCGGCTGCATGATGCGGGAAATCGGGCGGGTGACGGTGAGCATGATCAGCGCACTGCGGTTCCGTCGGCCGTGTCCAATCGGTGCAGCAGGGGCAGAATGGTATCGTTCATTATCTTCTGGTTGATCGGGCCGATCTGCTTGTAGCGGATGATACCCTTGGCATCCACGACGAAAGTTTCCGGCACGCCGTAAACGCCGAAGTTGATCCCCACCTTTCCATGCTTGTCCATCACGGTGTGCAGATACGGATTGCCCCGCTGCGCCAGCCATTGAAGCGCCGCGTCCCGTTCATCCTTGTAATCCACGCCGTAGATGGGTACGTGGTGTTGTTTCGCCATTTTCATGAGGAATGCGTGTTCTTCACGACAGGTAACGCACCAGGAAGCCCAGACGTTGATGAGGACCGGTCTTCCGAGCACATCCTTGCGGCTGAGATAGGCGTTATCGTCGTGCAACCTCGGCAGCCGGAACGCCGGGATAGGCTTGTTTATGAGTGGTGACGGGACGATATGGGGATCGTGGTGCAGTCCGACGCCGAATACGATCACCAGAGCGACAAAAACCACCAGCGGAACCACAAACCGCGCCATGTTCCGTCATGACTCCGTTGCGGTTCCGGGATCGAGTACGGGCGCCTCGCGCTTCGCCTCCCGCAGCCGATAACGCCGGTCAGTGGCGGCAAGCAGTCCGCCCAGCGCCATGAAGAACGCACCTCCCCAGATCCAACGTACGAACGGCTTGTAGTGCAGGCGCATGCTCCACTGGCCGTGGCCCAGCGGATCGCCGAGCGTCACATACAGATCGCGGGTCAGGCCGGGTTCAATACCGGCCTCGGTGGTGGTCGATTGACGCGCGACGTAAGTGCGCTTCTGGGTATTCAGGGTTGTCACCGGTTGTCCGTCGCGGCTGACTTTTATGACCGCGTCGGTGGCCTGGTAATCCGGCCCGGTCTCCGGTTTCAGGTCAGCCAGCGTGAACGTGTACCCGGACAACTTTACGGAATCACCGACACCCATGCGTACGTGCGCGCTGGTACTGAAATTGCTGGCAGCGGCGACACCGATGAGTGTGACGGCCAGACCAAAGTGAGCCAGGGTCATGCCGGCGATGCTCCGGGGCACCCCCTGATGCCGGCGCAGCCGCTGTATCACGGTGTCAAAAGTCGTCCAGGCGATCCACAGCCCGAGGGCGACGGCCAGGCCGGCTTTCAGGCCTTTCGAGCCGGACAGCATCAGCGCGACCAGTCCGCCCAGCACAACGCAAGCGATGGCGATCGTACGCACATGCAGCCCGATGCGCCGCCATTCATCATTCTTCCAGTGCGCGGTCACGCCCAGGCCCAGGATGATGAGGAGCGGCACCATCAAGGGTATGAACACTGTGTTGAAATAGGGTGCGCCCACGGAGATCTTGCCGCCCAGCACTTCAACAATCAGGGGGTAGGTGGTACCCAACAGCACCGCGGCGGTGGCGACTACCAAGAGGATACTGTTGGCCAGCAGCAGCGTTTCCCGCGACAGGAACGCGTAACTGCCGCTGGTGAGCATGCGCGGCGCACGCCACGCGTACAGGATCAGGGAGCTGCCTACCACGAGCGCCAGCAGGCCGAGCACGAAAATGCCGCGCCTGGGATCAACGGCGAACGCGTGCACGGAGGTCAACACGCCCGAGCGAACCAGGAAGGTGCCGAGCAGGCTCAGGGCGAAGGCGCAGATGGCCAGCAACACAGTCCAGTTTTTGAAGGCGCCGCGCTTTTCAGTGGCGGCGAGGGAATGGATCAATGCCGTGCCCACCAGCCAGGGCATGAACGACGCATTCTCGACCGGATCCCAGAACCACCAGCCGCCCCAGCCCAGTTCGTAATATGACCACCAGCTTCCGCCGGCGATGCCGAGGGTAAGGAAAGTCCAGGCGAAGATCGTCCAGGGACGGGTCCAGCGCGCCCACACCGAATCCAGCCGGCCTTCCAGCAACGCGGTGATGGCGAACGCGAAGGCGACGCAGAATCCCACGTAACCCGTGTAGAGAATGGGCGGATGCATGATCATGCCCGGGTCCTGCAACAACGGATTGAGATTGGCGCCATTGGGCGGCACCGGCGACAGGCGCGCGAAGGGATTGGAGGTGAACAGCAGAAAAGCAAGAAAGCCGGTGCTGACGAGGCCCATGACACCCAGAACCCGGGCCACGAAGGAAAGCGGCAGGCGGCGGCTGAAAAAGCTGACCGCCCAGGTCCACAATCCCAGGATCGTCACCCACAGCAACATGGATCCTTCGTGGGCGCCCCAGACCGCGGGCAGGCGGTAGTAAAGCGGCAATGAACTGTTGGAATTCTGCGCCACGTACAGGACGGAGAAGTCATTGCTGGCGAAGCAGTACATCAGGGAGGCGAAGGCGACAAGCAGAAAGCCGAAATGGGCGCGCGCCGCCGGGCGTGCCACCGCCATCCAGGCGCGGTCGCGGCGCGCCGCGCCGACCAGCGGCACGATGCCCTGCACCACGGCCAGGCCGAAGGCGATAATCAGTGCAAGATGTCCCAGTTCGGGGATCATTGCGGTTGCTTGATGCCGGTGTAAGGTATTTTGACGCCCTCTTTACGCAGGGCGTCGGCCACTTGCGGCGGCATGTAATTGGCGTCATGTTTGGCCAGCACCTGGCTCGCGACGAACGTTCCTTTCGGTCCAAGCGAGCCCTGGGCGATAATGCCTTGGCCTTCCCGGAACAAATCCGGCAACACGCCGCTGTAGGTAACGGGAATGCTGTTCTTGGTGTCGGTCAGTACGAACCGCACGGCCAGTGTTTTGGCATCATGGTGGAAGCTGCCCACCGTAACAATGCCGCCGAGCCGAAATGGCCGGTTGTGTGGTGCCATACCCTCCGCCACCTGGGTGGGCGTGAAGAAATAGAGCAGGTTCTTCCGGAACGCCTGCAGCGCGAGACCTGTGGCGGAGCCCAGGCCCAGCAGCACCAGGACGATGATCATGAGTATGCGCTTGCGCTTGCGGTTCAGTTTCACCGGTTGTTCCTCGCCATGCCCCCGCGCCGGGCCAGTTGCCGCAGCAGGCGGCGCTCGCGCCGCGGCGGCACCACGGCATTGATTACCAGGACCACCAGGCTCAACCCATACGCGGTCCACACGTAAAATGCGTAGCCGCCCATTTGCAGGTAGTGTTCCATTTTCAGTGTCCGGCGGCGACCCGCTGTTGCGCCAGTTCGCTGACCCAGTTGCTGTTGCGCTCCAGTTCCAGTAACTCGCAGCGGGCGCGGATCAGGACCGTGGCGGCGTAGTAGGTCATGTACGCCAAGGTCATGATCAGCAGCGGAATAAGCATGTGAATGTCTACCGTCGGCTTGCCGGACTTGGTAAAGATGGAACCCTGATGCAGAGTACTCCACCATACTACCGAATAATGAATGATGGGAATATTGATAACGCCCACCAGGGCCAGGATGCCGCCGGCACGCGCCGCCGCGCGCCGGTCATCGATTGCGGACTGTAGCGCCAGGTAGCCCAGGTACAGAAAAAACAGGACCAGCTCCGAGGTAAGGCGCGCGTCCCACACCCACCAGGCGCCCCACATGGGTTTGCCCCACAGCGATCCCGTGCACAGGGCGAGAAAAGTAAAGGCGGCGCCCAGCGGCGCGCTGGCCCGGGCGATGGCATCGGCCACCTTTACTTTCCATACCAGCCCCACGAAACCGGACCCGGCCAGGACCATATATATAAACATGGACATCCAGGCACTGGGCACGTGAACGTACATGATACGCACGCTTTGTCCCTGCTGGTAATCCGGCGGCGAGAAATACAGGGCACCGGCGAGGCCGACGATGAAAAGCAGGCCCGTAATTGCCGCCAACCAGGGTGTCAGGCGCGTAGAGAGCCTGTAAAAGTTCGGAGACGATCCGTATTTATACAGTGGTTCTAACATTATCTGTTCATGCAAGCCGCACGCGCAACGCCCCCGCGGCGGCGACCGGCATTATGGTCAGGGAGAGTACCAGCAATGCCGCCAGGAAATACAGTTCTGCGGATATAGACAATCCTTGGGCCGCATTGTTTACTGCGCTGACGGCAAAAATGAGCATGGGACTGCAAAGGGGAAGGATCAGCAGTGCCAGTAGCACACCGCTGCTGCGCAGTCCCACGGTCAGCGCCGCCAGCACCGACCCCAGCAGGCTCAGTATGGGGGTGCCCAGAAACAGCGTCGCGAGCAGCGGCCCCACAAGATCAACGGGCAGGCGATACATGAGCGCCAGCAACAGCGCCGTCAGCACCAGGGGAATTCCACTCAACAGCCAGTGGGAAAGTATTTTTGCTCCCACCAGCAGGGTCAGCGGCTGATCAGACAGCAGAAACTGCTCCAGGCTGCCGTCCTCGAAATCGGAGTGAAACAGGCGGTCCAGCGAAAGCGTGGAGGCGAGCAGTGCCGCCACCCAGATGACGGCCGGCGCCAGTTCGCGCAGCTTGGCGGGCTCGGTGCCCACGGCGAAGGGAAACAGGGTTGCCACGATCAGGTAGAAGACCATGGGATTGACCAGTTCACTGCGATGGCGCGCGGCCAGCAACAGCTCACGCTTCAGCACCGCCATAAATACCGGTGGACGCAGTGGGGTCATGACATTACCAGCCGGCGTTGTCCGGTCAGCCCGGAGGATCCGTGGGCCGTCAGCACGGTGATGCCGCCGGTTTGCCCGTGCTCGGCGATGATGTCCGCGAAGGTGCGTTTCGCGGTCACGTCGAGGGCGGTGAACGGCTCGTCCAGGATCCAGAGCGGCGCGTTGTCCAGTAACAAGCGCGCCAGGGCGGTGCGGCGGCGCTGTCCGGCCGACAACCTGCGCAGCGGCACATGAGCATGGGCCTCAAGACCGGCGCGATCCAGCGCCTCCGCCACCCGCTGTCCCGGTGGCATACCGTTCAGGGCACCCAGGCAGTGGAGATTTTCCGTGGGACTCAAATCGAGCTTGCAGCCGTTGCTGTGGCCGATGTAGCGGGTCTGGGCCGCGAAGGTGCTGCGCTGCTCGTGGATTTCCGTTCCGCGCCACAGCACGTCACCCAGTTCCGCGCGGCCCAGGCCGCACAGTATCTGCAGCAGGCTGGTTTTGCCGCAACCGTTGGGCCCCTGCACTTCCAGCACCTCACTCGTTTCCAGGGTAAAGTTGAGATCGCGGAACAAGGTGAGATCACCGCGGACACAGCACAGATCGATGGCCTGCAGACGCGGCGCATCGATATGTGTGTCGGCGATCGGGATAACTTCAATGCTGGCTGTGTCTTGCATGGGTGTCGTGGCGAATCGGACCGCCGGTCCGGGCGAACAGCGAAGTCTAGCATGGGGCGCAGCGCGGGACCCACCCGGCGTTGCTCCCGGGCGTTGCTCCTGTTCCTTCGTGACGGTCATCACCCCGTTGTTTGAAGCGGCGCTGCGGCTGATTTTGCGTGCGGCGCATTGAACTTGGAATTTTATACAGTATACCGGCCCCCGCCCCGCGGCCCATTGTTCCAGATCAAAAAGGGAACGCCGCCGGGCTGCGCGAACGCTGACGCTTAAGGCGCGCCGCTCAACTTGGGCCGGGCAGGCAGGCGAGCCGCGGTTGCTTCTATCCAGTTCTCGGCGAGACGCGTGATTTCCACCGCCGACAGATTGTCCGGCTGTATGGGCGGGCCCACGACCATGGTAATGGTCCCGGGCCATTTGCGCAGGCTCTTGCGCGGCCAGAACCAGCCCGAGTTATGGGCGACCGGCACCACGGGACGGCCGCAATGGGCCGCCAGCATGCCGCCGCCGGGCTGATATTGCCCGCGTTCACCGGGCAGGACGCGGGTGCCCTCGGGAAAGATCACCACCCACAGCCCTTGTCTGAGGCGTTTGCAGCCTTCCCGCACGATGCGGCGCAGTGCGCTCGCGCCGGTACGCCGGTCTATGGAAATAGGTTTCATGGAAGCCAGGCCCCAACCGTAAATCGGGATCCACAGGAGTTCGCGCTTGAGTACCCAGACCTGGGGGGGGAATACCGTCTGCAGGGCGAGGGTCTCCCAGGCGGACTGGTGCTTGCACAGGATGACCGCCGAGCCGGCCGGGATGTTTTCCCGGCCTTCCACCTTGAAGTCCAGCCCGCAAGTGATTTTCAGCCACAGCAGATTGAAGACGGCCCAGCGGGACATGATCCGGTAGCGAAACCGGAAGGGCGCGGCGAGCAGTACCAGTCCAACGGGTGCGAACACCAGGGTGGCCGCCGCAAGGCCAAGGTAGAACAGCCAGGAACGCAGCAATACCACAATGATCGTGCCGCTGTCAGCGCTCCGCCAGCAGCGCGTCCGCCAATGCCGCCAGGTTGTCGTAGACGGAGATATCTTCCGGTACCCGGTTCGATTCCACCAGTTCCCGTCCGTGGCCGGTGCGCACCAATACCGGCGTGGCGCCCGCCGACTGCGCCGCCTCTATGTCGGTAAGCTTGTCACCGACCGCCAGAACGCCTTCCAGGGAAATGCCGAGCCGGTTTGAGAGATCCATGAACATTCCCGGCCGCGGTTTGCGGCAGGCGCAGTCATCTTCGGGCCCATGCGGGCAATAAAAGATCGCCTCGATGACGCCGCCGTACTGCGCCAGGTGCGCGTTCATCTTGCGGTGGATGGCGTTCAGGTTCTCGATATTGAACTTGCCGCGCGCGAGCCCGGCCTGATTGGTGATGACGGCAACGCGGTAACCGCTGCGGTACAGGCTTCCGATGGCGCGCAGGCTTCCGGGTATCGCCGTCCATTCTTGCTCGGATTTTATATATTCGGCGGAGTCGTAGTTAATGACGCCGTCACGGTCCAGAATGATGAACTTGGCCGCCATGTCTTAGTCCCTCAACATCGAACCGTTGGCGAACAAGATGAAGTTCGTACCAAAATCTCTCGCCAAGATCGCCAAGAAACATGGAGTTATCCAATCTCTTCGCGTCCTTGGCGTTCTTGGCGTCTCGGCGAGAAACATCTTTGATTTTCCGTCAGTCGGGTTGCAGCAGGGAAATGTCCGCGCTCATCAAAAACAGGTTGCTCAGTTCATTCAGCAGCGCCAGGCGATTGCGGCGCACGGCTTCATCATCGCACATGACCATGACGTGATCGAAAAACGCGTCAACCGCGCCGCGAAGGCCGGCCAGGCGCGCCAGCGCGGCAGTATAGTCAGAGCGCGCAAGCAACGGCTGCACCTTGCCCGCCGCGACGGCCATGGCGCTTGCGAGTTCCTGTTCCGCGGGTTCGTTCAACAGGGCCGGATCGAAGCGCGCGTCCGGTCCGCCTCCAGCCTGGCGCAGAATGTTGCGAATGCGTTTATTGGCGGCGGCCAGGCTGTCTGCTTCCGGCAACAGCCTGAATTCCGTCACCGCGCGTATGCGCAGATCAAAGTCACGGGGCCGGGTGGGCCGGCGTGCCAGCACTGCGTCGAACACGTCGCTGCGGGTACCGTCATCCAGATAGTAGCGTCGCAGTCTTTCCATCATGAAATCGAACACGGTGTCCACCACCTCTGTGGCGCGGATATCACCGCCGAAGCCCGCCGCGGCTTGCGCCAGGCAATCGCGAAGGTCCAGGCCAAGCTTGCATTCGATGAGGATGCGCAGGCAGCCGAGCGCGGCGCGGCGCAGCGCGTACGGATCCTTTTCACCGGTTGGCCCCTGGCCGATGGCGAAGATGCCGACCAGGGTATCCAGGCGGTCGGCCATGGACAGGATGCGGCCGGTCGTGCCGCCGGGCAGGTCGTCGCCGGCGAAGCGCGGCTTGTACTGTTCATCCAGGGCGTCCGCCACTGTCTCGGGTTCGCCGTCGTGCAGCGCGTGGTAGCGGCCCATGACGCCCTGCAGTTGCGGAAACTCGCCGACTACCTCGCTCAACAGGTCGCACTTGGCAAGATGTGCGGCGCGCGCGGCGGGTTCCGGGGGCTGGCCCAGACGACCGGCGATAAAAGCAGCCAGCCGGCTGACGCGCTCCGACTTGTCCCGCATGCTGCCCAGGCGCTGCTCGAACACGATGCCGGCGAGACCGTCGTGGAATTCCTGCAGCGGGCGGCGCAAGTCCCGTTCCCAGAAGAAAGCCGCATCCGCCAGGCGCGGCCGGATCACGCGCTCATTGCCGTAGCGGACCTGGTCGGGCTCGCGACTGTCGATGTTGGCGATAGAAATGAAATGTGGCAGCAGGTCATCCGAAGAGGTACCCGCCACCGGGAAATAGCGCTGATGATCCTGCATCGCGGCGATCAGGATCTCGCGGGGCAGGTCCAGGAACCGGCGCTCGAAGGAGCCGGTCACCGCGACCGGCCATTCCACCAGGGCGGTGACCTCGTTCAGCAGCCGCTCATCGATCAGGGCGCGCCCCCCTGCGTCAACGCCGGCACGTACAACCTGCTCCTCGATGACCTGACGGCGCTCGTCGAAGTCGACAATCACGCTACCGCGGGCGCGCAGGGTGGAAGCGTATGCGCCGGGGCCGGACAGGGAAATGGGACGGGGATGATGGAACCGGTGGCCGCGCGTGCTTTTCCCCGCCGTCACCCCGAGCACGGAGCAGGGGATCGCGTCCCGGCCGAATAACACCACGGCCCAGTGCACGGGGCGCACGAACTGGTGTTCGCCCGCGCCCCAGCGCATGCGCCGGGCGATGGGAAGGCGTGCCAGCGCGGCGCCGATGATGTCGGGGAGCAACTCCACGCACGCTTTGCCTTCCTGCCGGCCGCGGTATACCAGCCACGTACCCTTGTCGTTCTGTTCGCGTTCCAGTGATTCCAGCTCCACGCCGCAACTGCGGGCGAATCCGTGTGCCGCGCGCGTGGCCGCACCGCTCTTGTCGAAGGCCGCGGCCAGGGATGGACCGCGCCGCACGATCTCCCGGTCGGGCTGCATGGCGGCCAGGGCATTCACCATGACAGCCAGGCGCCGGGGTGTGGCATACCAGCGGCATCCTCGGTGCGACAGATCCTGCCGCTCCAGCTCCGCCTGCATGGCGTCGGCGAATGCGGCCCCCATTTGCGCCAGCGTGCCGGGCGGCAACTCTTCCGTGCCCACTTCCACCAGCAGGTCTTTGCGCTTGACGGTCGCGGTCGCCATCAGGACTTGACCAGGGGAAAGCCCAGTGCCTCGCGGCGGGCGTAATAGCTTTCCGCCACGGCGCGCGCCAGCGCGCGGACGCGCAGGATATAGCGCTGCCGTT
>CAZNWR010000032.1:0-3556 GCA_964576645.1 uncultured Enterobacteriaceae bacterium
AATCACCTGGGCAACGCCGCGCCGGCGCCAGTATGACAGAAGTGATTCGGCGCTGAAAAGCACCGTTATCCCCTGACACATTTGTGACAGGGGTCGGAGCACGTGCTCCGACCCCTGTTCACCGTATGTGGAACGATTACTGCAAGACGCCGCGGCGGATCTGGTCCAACTCGATGGATTCGAACAGGGCCTGGAAATTGCCCTCACCGAACCCGTCATTGCCCTTGCGCTGGATAATCTCGAAGAAGATGGGGCCGATAACGTTCTGGGTAAAGATCTGGAGCAGCAGGCCCTGGCCATCGGTGGGCGCACCATCAATAAGGATGCGGCGGCGGCGCAAGGCTTCGATATCCTCACCGTGGCCGGGAATGCGCGTATCGATCTGCTCGAAATAGGTGTCAGGCGTATCCTGGAACGCCACGCCGTTGCCCTTCAGGACATCCACGGTGGAGAAAATATCAGCCGTCCCCAGGGCAACGTGCTGTATGCCTTCACCGCGGTACTGGTGCAGGTATTCCTCGATCTGCGACTTTTCGTCGGTCGATTCATTGATGGGGATCCGGATCTTGCCGCAGGGACTGGTCATGGCACGGCTCTTCAGGCCGGTGAGCTTGCCCTCGATATCGAAGTACTTGATCTCCCGGAAGTTGAAAATTTTCTCGTAAAACGATGCCCACTTGTCCATGTTGCCGCGTTTCACATTATGGGTCAGGTGATCGATGTAGGTCAGCCCGGCGTTTCGAACGTGAGGGTTGGGGGGCATGGGAATAAAGTCAACGTCGTAGATAGTCCGGTCGCCGAAACGATCCACGAGGTAGATGCGGCTGCCGCCGATTCCCTCGATCGCCGGTATGTTGAGTTCCATGGGACCGGGATGCTGTTCCACGCCGGTCGCGCCCGCCTGCACGGCGCGGCGGTGGGCATTGGCTGCGTCCTTCACCCGGAACGCAATGGCGCAAATGGAAGGTCCGTGGGTCTGAGCAAACCGCTGCGCGAAGCTGTCCGGCTCCGCGTTGATAATGAAATTGATATCGCCCTGGGAATGCAGGGTCACGTTCTTGCTGCGGTGCCTCGCTGTTGCCGGGAAACCCAGCCGTTCGAACAGGGTGCGCAGCAGTTCTGGATCGGGCGCGGTGTATTCAATAAACTCGAATCCATCCGTCCCCATGGGATTTTTCGACAGGTCGGCCATGATGTTACCCCGTCTGAAGGAGCCATTGGTTGTGCAAGCAACCAATATTAGTTGCTAACACAACTATTGTCAATTGAGAAGAGCCGCCCCTTGAAACACCGTAAGCCTTTAACGCTGGAATTTTTCCTGCCTTACCGGCTGTCCCTGCTGTCCAACACCGTAAGCGGAATGATCGCGGACACCTATGCCGACAAGTTCGGCATCACCATGCCCGAGTGGCGGATCATGATGATACTGGCGGAATACCCGGGCAGTTCGGCGGATGAGGTGTGCCGCAGAACACAAATAGAAAAGTCCGTGGTCAGCAGAGCGGTGGCCAGATTGAAGGAGCGCCGCCTGATTACCCGGTCCATGAGCGACACCGATCGGCGCCGTTCCATCCTTGACCTGTCGGAGACCGGCATGAGTGTTTATGACGAAGTCATGCCGGTGGCCAAATCTTATGAAGAGCAACTGCTGAAGGGGTTCAGCAGGCAACAGAAACTCTCTCTGGATGCACTGCTCGACGCCCTGCAACGGCGGGCGGATTCCATGAAGCAATCCCAGGAGTCATAGGGGTCGGAGCGCACGTTCCGCCCCCTGCGCCTTTCAATTTACGACAACAACTCCGTGATCTTGTCCTGGATCACCCGCAGCGCAAGGTCGACGCTGTGCAAATGGGTACGGTATGACAGCACGGTGAAACGGATCATGTAAACGCCGTCAATGACGGTAGAAGACAAAAGTATGGTGCCGTCCCGCCGCAGCGCCTCGAGCAGATCCCGGTTGAACCGATCCGCTTCTCCCGAGGGCGGAACGTAGCGGAACGCGAACACGGTCAGGTCGGGGGGCGGGCTCAGCTCGAACCCGGGCAATTCCTGCATGCGCGCGTAGGCATAACGCGTCAACAGGATCTTCTCGTTCAGCGCCGCCCGAAACGGCGCAACGCCTATCAGTTTCAGCGGTAGCCACATGCGCAACGCCCGGAAATGCCGGGTCAACTCCAGCCCCAGATCCGCGGGCGACACCAGATCGCGCTGCGCCAGATTGTCCTGCAGGTAGTTGGCGGTATGAAAATGCGCCTTGTATAGCAGCTCGCCGTTTCTTACCAGCACGGCGCCGATACCAAACGGCATCTGCAACGGTTTATGTGGATTCATCACTACGGAATCCGAACGTTCGATCCCGGAGAACAGGCCACGCACCAGGTCGCTCAGCACGAACAAGCCACCGTAAGCGCCATCCACGTGGAACCAGAGCTGATGCCGTTGGGCGACATCGGCCAGCGAGTCGAGGGGATCCACGCTGCCGAGATCCGTGGTCCCGCTTGATCCGGCCACGAGCCACGGGGTCAATCCATCAGCGCGATCCGCGACGATGCTGCGTTCCAAATCCTCCGGATCCATGCGGTAACCGGCGTCGCGGTGTACCTCGCGCACGACGCATTCGCCCAGGCCGGCAATGTGTAGCGCCTTTTTCAGTGAATGATGGGTATGCGTCGTGGCGTAAACCACCGCCTTGGGGAATTGGGCCGCCTTGAGCCCGAATGCCTCGCGCGCGGTCACCACGGCGGCAAGGATGCCCATACTGCCGCCGGAGGTCAGGTTGCCCATGGCCGACTGCGGATAACCGATGAGGTCGGCCATCCAACGAAGCAACTGGTGTTCCATACGCACGGCACCGGGTGAATTGGTGGCATCGCCTGAAAACTTGTTGGTGACGGCCGCCAGGAAGTCGCCCAGGGCGGAATAGTAATTGGCGCCGGGGGCAATATAGGCAAGGAAGCGATCGGATATGGGCGCGAGGCCGACGTCATCCACGTCTTTCCGAAACAGCTCCAGCACCTTCTCAATCGCCATGCCGTCCTCGGAAATGGGAGACTCCAACAGGCCGCGGGCAGCCTCGCCGCCGCTGATGTACGCGGGCCGTTGATCCAGGCGCGCGTACATGTCCTCCGCGTATTTTTCGACCTCTTCCAGCAGGTGATGACGTTCCGCCGCCCCCGGCTCCAGCGTGGCCGAGCCGGCCCTGTACTTCTCGATATCCGGCAGCAATGATGCCGCGGCATCACCCCCGGCTTCTATGTCTTTCTTGGCGGTGCTCATGCAGTTTTCCAATGCGCCGCGGAATTCTACCAGCCCGCCCCCATTCATCGAAATGCCGCCGCACCACCGCCATTGAAAACTGCACCGATCTGGCTGACAATTCCGGCTCAATCCGAGGACACTTCCCGCCGCCTGAGCGCGGGTCAAAACCCGTCGTAAATCACAACGGACCGGAACATGAAGAAACTGCTGCGAATCGATTCGCCGGCTATTGCCCTGCTGTTGCTTGTTGGTTGCGCGGCCCCGGCCGCAGTCCACGCCGGCAACCCTGACACAAAGG
>CAZNWR010000032.1:3566-16264 GCA_964576645.1 uncultured Enterobacteriaceae bacterium
CAGTCAAATCCATTTTTCGAACCGAGCACACTGCCGTTCCAGGCACCGGCTTTTGATCGAATAAAGGACAGCGATTTTCAACCAGCCATCGACGAAGGCATAAAGCGCCAACTCGCGGAAGTCCGGAAGATTGCCGACAACCCGGCGTTGCCCACCTTCGATAACACGCTGGTGGCGATGGAGAAGACCGGCCGACTGCTGGACCGCGTGGAACAGGTCTTTAACGCGCTGACCGCGGCCAACACGAACGACACCCTCCAGAAGGTGGACAAGTACGAGGCGCCGCGACTGGCCGCACTTCATGACTCCATTTACCTCAACTCCAAGCTCTTCCACCGTGTCCGTAGCATTTACAACGAGCGAAGCAAGCTGAACCTGGATCCGGAAGCGCTGATGCTCGTGAAGGTGTACTACGACAACTTCATCCACGCCGGCGCCCAACTTTCCGATAACGACAAGGCAAAACTGCGCGACATCAACAAACGGCTCTCCACCTTGCAAACGGAATTCAACATCAAGCTGATTGCCGCGGCCAAGGCGGGCGCGCTCGTGGCCGACGATAAATCCCGGTTGGCGGGACTGAGCCAACAGGCCATTGCCGCGGACGCACAGGCGGCGGAAAAGCGCGGCCTCAAGGGCAAGTGGGTTATTCCCCTGCAGAACACCACCCAGCAACCGGCATTGACTGTTCTGAAAGATCGGAACGAACGCAGGAAATTATTCGAACATTCCTGGACGCGCACGGAAAAAGGCGGCCCCAACGACACGCGTGAAATAGTGGCGACCATTGCCAAACTGCGTGCCGAAAAGGCGGCGCTGCTGGGATTTCCCAATTACGCGGCGTACGCGCTGCAGGAGCAGATGGCCAAGACGCCGGAAGCGGTGGAATCTTTCCTTGCCAAGCTGGTGCCGGCCGCGACCGCGAAGGCGCGCCGCGAAGCACGCACTATTCAGGACGTAATCCATAAGGACGGGCAGCACTTCAAGCTCGAACCCTGGGACTGGAATTTCTACGCGGAACAGGTCCGCAAGGCGAAGTACAACCTGGACGAGGACGAGATCCGCCCCTACTTCGAGCTGAACAACGTACTCGAGAAGGGGGTGTTCTACGCGGCCCACGAGCTGTACGGGCTGACGTTCAAACGGCGCAAAGATATTCCCGTCTACCAACCGGACGTGATGGTGTATGAAGTATTCGACAAGGACGGGGCGCCGCTTGGCCTGATGTACTTCGACTATTTCAAGCGTGATAACAAGGCCGGCGGCGCCTGGATGGATTATTTCGTGGGGCAGTCAAAACTGCTGGGTACCCGACCCGCCGTCTACAACGTTGCCAACTTCACCAAGCCCGCACCCGGGGAACCGGCCCTGCTTTCATTCGACGACGTAACCACGATGTTCCACGAGTTCGGCCATGCACTGCATGAACTGTTCGCAGAAGAGGAGTATCCGACCCTGTCCGGCGTCAATGTAGCGCGTGATTTCGTCGAATTCCCGTCCCAGTTTAATGAGCATTGGGCCCTGTACCCGGCCGTGCTCGAGCACTACGCCATCAATTACAAGACCGGGAAGCCGATGCCGAAGGCCCTGGTGGAAAAGATCAAGAAAGCGGCCAGGTTCAACCAGGGCTATGACATGACCGAACTCCTGGCGGCGGCGCAACTGGATATGCAGTGGCATTCCCTCCCGGCAAGCGCACCCAAGCAGAACGTGGACAAATTCGAAATCGAAGCGCTTAAACGAACACATCTCTACCTGCATGACGTCCCGCCGCGCTATCGCTCCAGTTATTTTCTCCATATCTGGTACAACGGCTACCAGGCCGGCTACTACTCTTATCTTTGGACTGAAATGCTGGACGATGACGCCTATCAGTGGTTTCTTGACCATGGCGGCATGACGCGCGCCAATGGTCAACGCTTCCGGGACCTCATACTTTCACGCGGCCACTCGGAGGATTACGGCACCATGTTCCGCGCTTTCTATGGAAAGAACCCGGAAATTGGTCCGATGCTGAAGGACAAGGGGCTGGACTGAACAGCGTTTCCGAATTCTGAAACAAGGTGCGTTGCCGCATAGTCAGCCTGGATTATTCGTGAAAAGTAATTGACGGTCCGGACGGGTGCCATGGTGTACGGGTTTTCGCGCTCAGCTTGCGAGCACGAAACCCGTGCGCCATGACAGGACCCGTCCGCCACCTGGGTCAAAGTTCACGAATAATCCAGACCACGGTGTTGCGCTATCCGGATACCGCAACGCTGTTGAGCAGCTTCCACACGTTCTCCACGTGCCGCAATTCCGTATACGTCTGCCCCACCGACAGTCGCAGGGTGAATTTTCCATCCAGCTTGGTATGCGTCAGATAAGCCTTACCGGAGCGATTAATGGCCTGCATGATCCGCTCGCCTGCCGCATCGCCGTTGCGGTGCCGGAAACAGACGAGGTTCAGCGGGCAGTCCACGGCCAGCTCGAACAGTTCACTGTCCAGCACCCACTGCTTGAACTGCTGCGCCAGTTCGACGTGCCGGCGGATATGGTGGCGCAGCCCGCGGATACCGTAGTGGCGGATCACGAACCAGAGCTTTAACGCACGGAAGCGGCGTCCCAGCGGAACCTGCCAGTCACGATAGTCGATTACCGCACCGGCCTCGGTGGCCTGGTTTTTGAGGTACTCCGGCAGGATGCTCAGCGCATCGATAAGCGCCTTGCGATCCGCCACGAAAAATGCGTTGCAGTCGAAGTTGGTGAACATCCACTTGTGCGGATTGAAGGTATAGCTGTCG
The DNA here is from genome assembly GCA_964576645.1 of uncultured Enterobacteriaceae bacterium. Taxonomy (GTDB): domain Bacteria; phylum Pseudomonadota; class Gammaproteobacteria; order Eutrophobiales; family Eutrophobiaceae; genus CAZNWR01. The sequence goes on from CAZNWR010000032.1 coordinate 6,350, forward strand.
GCGCCTTCCACCCCGTCATTGATATACCGGAACTCGGGGCAAATCGCCGCCGTTCCCGCCATGGCGGCATCCACGTGCAACCACAGCTTTTCACGGCGGCAGATCGCCGCGATGTCTCCGAGCGGGTCCAGCGCCAGCGATGACGTGGTGCCAACACAGGCACACACAAAGAACGGGGTTAATCCGGCATCACGATCTTCCCGGATCCGCGACTCGAGCGCCCGCGGTTTCATGGCGTAGTTTTCGTCCACTTCCACAAGGCGCAGGTGTTCCGAGCCGATACCCGCGATCATGCAGGCCTTCTCAATGGACGAATGGGCATGAGCGGACGTGTACGCCACCAGCGTCCCGTTGCAACCCTCGCGATTGGACTGGCCGGCGCTTACCCGTTCGCGCGCCGCGATCAGGGCGCACAGGGTCGCGCTGGAAGCGGAATCCTGGATAACGCCGCCGCCCTGCCCGCCGGATGCAAAGCGCTCCGGTAGACCAAGCATTTGCACCAACCAGTCCATCATGCGTGTTTCCAGCTCGGTACAGGCGGGGCTGGTGGCCCACAGCATCCCCTGGACACCCAGTCCCGCGCTCAACAACTCGCCCAGCACCGCCGGCGGCGAACTGTTGGCGGGAAAGAATGCAAAGAAGTTGGGCGATTGCCAGTGCGTAATACCCGGCATGATGATGTCGTTCACGTCGCGGAGCATGCCGTCGAAGGACTCGCCCTGCTCAGGTGGTGTCTCGGGCAGGCGCCCGTAAATGTCGCCCGGCGCGGCCTGTGATAACACGGGAAACTCCTCGATATGCCGGTGGTAGTCCACCAGCCAGTCCACCAGCGCATGCCCGTTGCGCCGGAATTCCTCCGGGTCCATGTGAAAACTCTCGGGTGTTGTCTTCATGAGAATGCCGATCTCCGTTGCCAGTCGAGGCAAGTTACCTCGAACCGCCGCGCTGCGGCAATTATCAGGTTCCGGCACATGAATTTGCCGGTCCTGTCGATAATTCTGGGGACTGCCCCCGGCACCGTGCGCCGGGTATGCTGTGGATATCACCGAGCATCAGGATGGGGACTGATTCCGCATGCCCAAATATTCCGACGTGGGGCAGGCCAAGAAGGCCGCGCGCCGGGCGCGGCGCACCTACGAGTTCCGGAAACCGGCGGAACTCGAAAACGGCGCGATCTCCCACGCACCCGTGGTCATAGCCGGTGGCGGACCCATCGGACTTGCTACCGCGGTCGACCTCGCCCGGCACGGCATTCACAGCGTCGTGCTGGAAAAGCACAACACAGTGAGCGACGGCTCTCGCGCCATATGCTGGGCCAAGCGTACCCTTGAAATATTCGACCGGCTGGGAACCGGTGAACCCATGCTGGCTAAGGGCGTCACCTGGAATATGGGTGAAGTTTACTTCGGTGCGGATCCCGAACCCATTTACAAGTTTGATCTGCTCCCCGACAAGCAGCAGAAGTTTCCCGCCTTCATCAACCTGCAGCAATATTACGCCGAAGAATACCTGGTAGGACGCATTGACGAACTGCCGCAGGCGGACCTTCGCTGGCAAAGTGAAGTCATCGGCGTTGACAACGGAAAAGACACCGTGACGGTCACGGTGCACACGCCCGCGGGAGACTACAGGCTGAGTTGTGACTACCTGATCGCGGCGGACGGTCACAGGAGCCCGGTACGTACGTTGCTGGGATTGGATTTCGAGGGCCGTGTATTCGAAGACCACTTCCTCATCGCCGACGTGGTAATGAAAGCGGACTTCCCGGCCGTGCGCCGCTTCTGGTTTGATCCGCCCTTCAACCCCGGCCAGACTTCCCTGATCCACAAGCAGGCCGATGACGTCTGGCGCATCGATTTTCAGATGGGCTGGCACATCGACCGGGACGAGGCGCTGAAGGACGAGAATGTGGACGCCAAAGTGCGCGGCTTTCTGGGTCCGGACATCGATTTCGACTATGAGTGGGTCAGCCTGTATACCTTCCAGTGCCGGCGCATGAAGCACTTCGTGCACAATCGCGTGATCTTCGCCGGCGATTCCGCGCACCTGGTGTCGCCTTTCGGCGCGCGCGGCGCCAATGGCGGGATCCAGGATGTCGATAACCTGGTCTGGAAGCTGAGCCTGGTCCTGGAAGGCAAGGCGCCGCCATCACTGCTGCAATCCTACGACGAGGAACGCATTATCGGCGCCGACGAGAACATTCTGAACTCCAGCCGCAGCACGGATTTCATGACGCCCAAGAGCGAAGTGAGTAAGGCGTTTCGCGACGCCACCCTGGAGCTGGCCCGGGACTTTCCATTCGCGCGCCGATTCGTCAACAGCGGCCGGCTCTCGGTGCCCTGCACCCTGGACGGCTCGGTGCTCAATACGCCGGACGAAGACAAGTTTACGCCGAAACAGCGGCCCGGCTCGGTATGCCTGGATGCCCCCGTCAGCGTTAATGGCGCGGATACCTGGCTGCTCAACATGTTGGGAGACCGGTTCACGGGGCTCTACTTCGCAAACGAAAGAGACACCCGGCGCGCAGATGTGAACGCACTGGCAGGAGAACCGGTTCCGATCGAGGTCCTGATCGTACGCCCGGGCGGCGGCCGCCCCGGAGAGATCATCGACGGCAACGGGCTGATGCAGGCCCATTACGATGCGCGGCCGGGCACCTTTTATCTCATCCGCCCGGACCAGCACGTGGCCGGCCGCTGGCGCAGCTTCGATCTTGCAAAAGTGAAAGCGGCGCTGGCGCGGGCGACGGGAGATTTTACAATTCGTCATTCCGGCGAACGCCGGAATCCAGTAGACTGAGAAGCGCCTGTGGCGCACATTAACTTACTGGATCCTGTTCACTGCGTTCCCAGGATAACGAGCAAGGGAGGGTTGGAGCATACGCTCCAACCCTCCCTTGCTCGTTACTTTGCGCCTCGGGGGCAGCCGTGAACCAACCAGCAACCGCTAACGCCGCATCGCGGATAAACGTCAACAGCACCCGTACCCTGTTCGCCGCCATTTACATGGGCGTGGTCGGACCGGAAGTATTCATCGTGCAACCGGGTTTCGTGCAGGGCATGACCCAGTACCTGCACTTCACGGAAAAAAATGCCGGCGATATTGCCTCGGCGGAGATGTGGGGTATCGCGCTGACCACGGTGCTGCTGACCTTCTTCGCATCGCGCTTTGACTGGCGCCACGTATTCCGCTTTTCGCTGATCACCATGATCGTAGCCAACATCTGCTGCATCTTCACGGACCATGCATTGGCATTCGGGATCTGGCGGTTCATCGCGGGAGTCGGCGCCGGCGGCCTGGTGTCCCTGAGTTTCACGGTGATCGGCCTGACCGACAAGCCGGATCGGAACTTCGGCTATTTCATCATGTGGATCCTGTTCTACGGCGCGATGGTGCTGCTGGCCATGCCCACGGTCTACCAGCTCGTGGGCATGAAAGGAGTCCTGATCTTCTTTGCCGCCTTCCCGGCCACGGCGCTGCTGTTCGTCCACTGGCTGCCGCGCTCGGGCGAAGAACATGTGCAGGTGGAGGAGGATGCGGTCGACCTTTCACGGACCTTCAAGAACAAGGCCATAGCTTCCATCTTTATTTACTTCGTGGCCCAGGGGATAGTGTGGGTATACCTGTTCGCTATCGGCATCAGCGGTGGGGGAACGGAACAGCATGTTGCCAACGCACTCACCGCGTCCCAGTTCGCCGGCGTCGCCGGCGGTCTGACCGCCGCCGTGCTGGCCCACCGCATCGGCCGCACCATTCCCCTGACCCTCAGCATCCTGGCCAGCTTTGTGCCCCTGTTCTTTCTGTTCGGACACATGGGGATCATCGTCTATACCCTGGCGGTATGCGTATACAACTACGGCTGGAACGTGGCCAACCCCTATTACATGGCGGCCATGGCCAGTTTCGATCGCACCGGCCGGGTGGTGGTGTATGCGGTTGCCGGGCAGATGCTGGGGCTGGCCGTTGGTCCCTGGATCGCGGCGCGGGTGATCAGCCCGGGGCAGTATTCCAGTGTGATATGGTGGGGGATTGCGCTGTTCGCGGTATCGCTGGTACTGATCCTGCCACCGGTGATGCGCCAGCACCGGTTAGCCATGAAACCGGCCTGATCAGGCGCTGCCCTTAAGCTCGCAGTAGTACACGCGCCGTTGCCGGATCTTCTTGTTCTCGAACGTCATCACGTCGGCAAACAGCACATCCATCTCTTTGCCGTCGCGCGTCTTCGCTTGAAAGCGGCCGGTACAAACGCCGGTATCGCCTTCAACCAGCAGGGAATGTATGTAATGCGTTCCTGACGAGACGGGACGCACGTTTTTGTAATAGTTGAGAACCGTGTCGCGGCCCTTGAAAGGCACGTACCCGCTGACCTCGTATTCGGTCGCAGGATGCAGCAGCGCCTCCACCACGCTCCACTCGTTATTATCTATGGAACGCAGCAACATGCGCATGATGGTGCGGAGCGGGTCGCTGTCACTCATAGCCTGATCCTTTCCCGTAAACCAGTACCTCAAAAGCCGTTGATATTATTGTAGCCCATCGGGTGCGCGGCGACAGACTGGCCACCCCGGCGCTTGAACGTAGTATATTAGCTGGACAGGCGGCATTTCCCGCCGCTGGAGAGACGTATGGAAGGTTCCGTGGCACAGAGGCAACCGGATACCGCCGCACCCGGCTCGAACAAGCCGGAACTGAACTTCGGCTCCCCGGAATGGCTGCAGGCCATCACCGAGGTCGCCCAGGCCGTCGGCCAACCGGTATTCGACCAGAAGCTGTTCGAGCTTCTCAACCGGATCCTGCACATCGATCATTGCGTGGTGTTCACCTATTCCGAACGGGAGGGCCCGGGACACCTGTTCACGCGCAGCAGAATGCCCGCGGAAGAAGCCGAAGAACTGGCGCGCGACTACGTCAACAAGTACTACGAACGAGATCCGCATTTTACACAGGCCCGCGGACCGGAATCCTCGCCCGATGCCGAGCCAATCCGACCCAGTTTTTCGGATGAGTACGATTCCGAATACCGTGATCATTTTTTCACCCGGCATGATCTCATAGACAAAATTTCCACCGTGGGGCACGTGGATGAAGGCCGGGTATACTGCAATTTTTATCGCATGGGTGATTCCGGCCCTTACAGCCGCCAGGATGAAAAACTGCTGCGCTCCGTGTTGCCGCTGATAACCAGCCTGATTTCTTCCCATTTCACGATTGCCCGGCTGACCGGTTCGAGCGCCGATCAGGGCCAAGGCAACGTCGCCCGCAGCCTGGTGCATTCGGTTATCAGCCGCAGGGTGGAGCCATTCGACCGGTTGACACCAAGAGAGGCCGAAATCTGCGAACGGATCCTGGTAGGCTACACGTCCAACGGCATCAGTCTTGATCTGGGGATCGCCATCTCCAGCGTCAACACCTACCGCCGCCGCGCTTACGAACGCCTGGGTATCGCCACCCAGAACGAGTTGTTTTCCCTGTGCCTGGAGGCCTTGAACCGGGTACGGGTTGGCGCATCCTGAAGCCGCTGTCTATTTTTCCCTTACACCTTCCACGTACAGGTTGAACTTCATGGCGTTAGCGGTGGGGCCGAGTTCGTCGTGGCCCATGCCGAAGTTGGTTCTCAGCAAAGTAGTGGTGGCGCGAAAACCGGCACGATAGCCTCCCCAGGGATCGGGACCCTGGCCTATGGCGGTCACTTTGAGGCTGATATGCCGGGTTACGCCGTGCAGTGTAAGATTTCCCTCAAGCGTACCGCCCTTGGCATTTCCCTTGTACCGGGTGCTGGTAAACGTGGCGTAAGGATACTTGGCCACGTTCAGAAATGCAGCGCCGCGCACGTCCTTATCGCGCTGGGGCACATTCGTATCGATGCTGTCGGTGCTGATCTTGATGCTGATACTGGCTTTGCCCGGATGCGCCCTGTCCCAACTGAAGTGTCCGCTGTACTTGTCAAAGCGGCCGGCGACGATGCTGTAACCCAGATGAGATATCTCGAACTCGATAAAGGTATGGGCCGGGTCGATTTTGTAGTCCGCCCCTTGTGCCGGCGCCAGAGCCACCACCGACAGGACCAGGCCAGTCAAAATTCGGGAAATTATCGTTGTTTTCATTCTGTGTCCTCCTCGGAATTGGCGGCCCGCGACCAGAAACAGCTTCCCGTAAACCGCAGCCCTGAACAAGCTTTTGTCCATAGATTCCACGACAGCCAAATATCTTTGATCCTGCAAAAATCCAGCCATATATTAAGTTAAGATTAATCTAAGCATACAAAAGGGGCGGACACACATGGCAAAAGCATTTGCCTCCAAGGGTGACCTGGAGGAAAAACAGGTTAGTTTCAGTAAGCTGGCGGACAACGCCTACGCCTACACGGCAGAAGGCGACCCCAATACCGGCATCGTCATCGGCGACGATGGTGTTCTGGTGGTGGACACCCAGGCGACTCCCATCATGGCGAAGGACGTCATTGAGCGGATCCGCACAGTCACCGACAAACCCATTAAATACGTGGTGCTGAGCCATTATCACGCCGTGCGGGTGCTGGGTGCCTCAGGATATGGCGCCGAACATATCATCGCCAGTCAGGATACCTATGACCTGATAGCCGAACGCGGTGAGCAGGATTACAAATCCGAATATGAGCGGTTCCCGCGCCTGTTTCGCGGCGGCGAATCCGTTCCCGGGCTGACCTGGCCCAGCATCACCTTTCGCGGGGAAATGCGGCTGTGGATGGGCAAGACCGAGGTCCAACTCCTGCAGCTGGGACGCGGCCACACCAAGGGCGACACGGTGGTATGGCTGCCCAAAGAACGTGTCCTTTTCAGCGGTGACCTGGTGGAATACGGCGCCACCCCATACACCGGTGACGCCTACCTGACCGACTGGCCGGCCACGCTCGATCGGGTGGCGGCGCTCAACCCTGCTGCGCTGGTCCCAGGGCGCGGCGATGCGCTTACCACCCCGGAAACCATCAAGGCAGGCATTGAAGGCACACGGGCCTTTGTGACAAGCATGTTCGAGTCGGTGAAAAAGGGGAAACAGTCGGGCAAGGATCTGAAAGAAATCTACAAGGAAACCTATGCCGCGCTGAAACCGAAGTTCGGCGACTGGGTGATCTTCGATCACTGCCTGCCCTTTGACGTTGCCCGCGCCTTCGACGAGGCAGGGGGACTCCGGGATCCGCAGATCTGGACCGCCGAGCGCGACGCCCAGATGTGGGAATCGCTGGAGACCTGAGACAGACTGGAGTTCGCTCATGGGGAAGCTGAAAACCGAGCTTGGTATACAGGACCCGGACGATTTCTATGCCAAACTCATCGATCTGCATAAAAACTTGACGCCGGAGGAGAGCAACAAGCTCAACGCCAAAATGATCCTGCTCCTGGCCAATCAGGTAGGGGATGTGGAAGTATTGGCGCAGGTGCTGGAATACGCGCGGGAGAGTCTGCAAAATAGCTAGATCCCGGAAACCGTGACGAAGACCCGGCCTTCCCCCTGAACCTTTCGCCCCGGCAGGGAACGAAATGAGCAGGGGATACGACCGTAGAAAAAATTGGATAATGTACTACTCAGGAGAGATTTTCCCATGAAAGACAATGACATAGATACCAGTCGCAGACGTGCAACCGGGATCATCCTGGCGGCATCCGCAGCCTTGCCCTTGGTTGCATTGACGCGCCCGCGCACCGCCCGGGCCGCCGACATGCCCCATCTCACGGCCAACGATCCCACTGCAAAGGCCCTGCACTACACGGATGATGCCAGCACCGCCGATCGCCCGGCCAAGATGGGCGTGCCGGGGGACAAGCAGCATTGCCAGATCTGCAATTTCCTTAAAGGCAGTGACGGAGCGGAATGGCGACCCTGCCAGATTTTTCCGGGCAAACTGGTGAACATACACGGCTGGTGCATGAGCTGGACACCCAAGGCCTGACCGGGCTGAAGCCGTTTCATGGGCACAATCGCTATTACCGGTGCCAACCGCGGCATCGGGTTGGAGTTCTGCCGCACGTATCTGCAAGCCGGTAATAAAGTCATCGGGCTCTGCCGCACACCGTCCGGGGAGCTGAAAACATCAGGCGCGGAGATCGTTGACGGCGTCGACGTATGTGACGCCGCGTCGCTGGCGCGCGCGGCTGATGCATTGCACGGCCGCGACATCGATATCCTGGTGTGCAACGCCGGGATCCTTTCCAGGGAAGGCCTGGATGACCTGGATTTCGGGCGCATCCAGGCGCAACTGGAAGTCAACGCCATGGGGCCGCTCCGGACGGTGCACGCCCTGCTGGGGAACCTGAAGCGCGGCGCGAAGGTCGCGCTCATCACCAGCCGCATGGGATCCATCGAAGACAACGACTCGGGCGGCTACTACGGCTACCGCATGTCCAAAGCCGCTCTCAACGCCGCCGGCAAATCCCTTGCCATCGATTTGGCCCCCAAGGGCATCAGCGTTGGTATCTTCCATCCCGGATACGTAAAGACCGACATGACCGGTCACCAGGGAAATATTTCACCTTCCGACGCCGCCGCCGACCTGGTCAAACGCATCGCCGAACTGAACGACTCGAATACGGGCAGTTTCCGGCACGCCAACGGCGAGGCACTGCCCTGGTAAGGCAGGTGAGTCTATCGTCGACCGGAATGGGCTAGTATCAGCCTTCCTTCCATCCCGCGGCGGCCCGCTCCAGCAGGGCTCTGGGCTGCGCGGGAATTTCCGCCTTGTGTCCCTTGTTGTAGTCAAACCAGACCGTTGTGCCGTCGCCTTCCGCGGCGACCCGCTGCAGTCCGATGCTGTACACCGCGTAGGCCATCTTGAAGCGATCCGCTTCCAGGTCGAAAACGCCGGTGCCGAGTACCAACTTGTCGGGATAGGTCAGCGGCGCCTTGAAGCGGCAGGAGGTCGAGGCAAGGATGGGACCGCATTTGAACCGGCGCGTATAGTCGATGATCCCGATTTCGTCCAGGCAGTAAATACGCGCCCGCTCGAAGTACTTGAAATAGATCGTATTATTTACGTGCTGAAAGGCATCCATATCACCCCACTGGACCACGTCGTCCAGGGTAAATGGAAACTGTCCTTGGAACTCATCGAGAGTCATGACTTAACTTAAATTGTAAGTTGGGGATAAACCACGAATTTCCTCGAATTTCCGTATTATGGAAAATTCGCGGTCTTGCCCAAACAGGCGGTCAATCCGCAGGATAAGCTATACCCAGTTCCTTCAGCAATTTCCTGCGCGTGGCGGGAACATCCTCCATCGGCGAGCGGCGATAGCGGCCTACTTCCGCTGCGGTGTAAGGCTTGAAGCCGTCGCGGATCTGATTGCCATCCATGGTGCAGATAATCCAATTGATAACGTCCGCCAGCTCCTCGTTGCTCAAGGTGGAATTGGCCGCCGCCGACACGCTGGAGGGAAATGCACGCGCGCGGGGATCGCGGGAAAAGGCGCCCAGATAATGGTGCAGACTGGGGATGGTTCCGGGACTGCCGCTGCCATCCGGCTGGTGACAGGCGGCGCACTGAAGCAGATAGTTGGTTTGCGCCCGGGGGCCATAACACGCTGAATTGCCAGCGTGCGCGGGCGCCGCAAACAGCGCCAGACAGACAACCGGAATTATTAACAGGCTACTGTTTCGGAACAGCGACACCGACGATGACAGCGGTGGAACAGTTGTAGATGGTGCTGGCAGTGCCCACGCACCAGTTGGTGTCATTGTTGGAAAACGCGCGGTAAGGCGGCTTGTCCGACTCGTTGCGATTGCACAGGCAGCGTCCGCAACTGGTTTTGCCGCAGCAGTCGTTGTAGGAAATGATGTAATGTTTCTTGTCGGCCGGGTTGAGACAGGTGCCGATCCAGGTCATGGGCGACATCTGGGTTCCCGGCGGGCAGGCGCGCTGACTGCCGCCACAGCAGGCGCACA
>CAZNWR010000033.1:0-16238 GCA_964576645.1 uncultured Enterobacteriaceae bacterium
CTCGATCAGGTTGGCCACAAGACCCGCCAGCGTGTCATTGTCGCCGAACCGGATCTCCTCGGTAGCGACCGAATCATTTTCATTGACGATGGGCACTACCCCCAGCGCCACCAGGGTACGCAGGGTGGAACGGGCATTGAGATATCTCCGCCGGTCGGCAATATCATCGTGGGACAGCAGTATCTGGGCGGTGTGCACCTGGTAGCGCTGGAAACACGCTTCGTAAGCCTGGATCAACCCCATCTGACCGACGGCAGCGGCGGCCTGCAGCTCGTGCAGGGCGTGGGGCCGCTGTTTCCAACCGAGCCGGGACACACCTTCCGCCACGGCGCCGGAGGACACCAGCACGGTGTCGACGCCGCGCCCGCGCAATGCCATGATCTGTTCCACCCAGACGGACAGTGTTTCATCACGCAGGCCGCAACCATTGCGGGTCAGCAGCGAACTGCCCAGTTTGATGACCAGCCGCCGGGTGGCGCGCAGCGCTTCACGTTGTGCCGTCATATTCCGCATTCTCCAGTCTGTTTTCCGGCGCGGCATGGGCGTCCACCCAGTGTTGCACCGCCATCGCCAGCTCCCGGCAGCCGTCTCCGGTGGCGGCCGATATCGCGAACACCGGCCGATCCCAGTGCAGCGCGTTCACCAGCGCTGCGCGCCGCCGCTCCAAATCTTCGCCGGGAACCAGGTCCGACTTGGTCAGAACCAGCCAGCGCTCGCGTTCGAACAATGCCTCCCTGTAGTTCTTCAGTTCCTGCTCGATAACGCCAACCTGTTGCGCCAGGCCGCCCGCATCCATATCCGTACCGATATCCACCAGCTGCAACAGCAGGCGGGTACGCGACAGGTGCCGGAGAAATTGTATGCCCAGCCCGGCGCCCGCCGCGGCCCCCTCAATCAGGCCCGGAATGTCAGCCATGACAAAGCTCTGGTCGGCGGCGGTGCGCACCACGCCCAGATGCGGATACAGGGTGGTAAAGGGATAATCGGCCACCTTGGGACGGGCGGCGGAGAGGCGCCGGATCAGCGTCGACTTGCCGGCATTGGGCAAGCCCAGCAAGCCGACGTCTGCCAGCACCTGCATTTCCAGCCGCAGGTCGCGCTCTTCTCCCGGGTGCCCCTTCGTGGTTCGGCGCGGCGCGCGGTTGGTACTGGACTTGAACCGCGTGTTGCCCAGACCGCGCTCGCCGCCGCGGGCCACCAGCAGGCTGGCCTCAACCGAGGTCAGGTCGCCGATAAGCTCACCGGTCCCGTCGTCATAAACAAGCGTGCCCAGCGGCACCCGAATCTGGCGATCCTGCCCGGAAGCACCGGTACAGTTGCTGCCACGGCCAGGCTCGCCGTTACCCGCCTTGAAGTGGCGCGCATGGCGAAAATCCGCCAATGTGTTGAGTCCCTTATCGACAACCAGGTACACGCTGCCGCCGTCGCCGCCGTCCCCCCCATCGGGCCCGCCCCGGGGTATGAATTTCTCGCGCCGGAAACTGAGACAACCGTCTCCGCCCTTGCCGGCCATGACGCGAATGGTGGCTTCGTCAACAAATTTCATGCGGTGCTAAACCAAGTTACAAGTCATAAGTCACAAGTTACACGGACAAAAATGACTACGTCCAGGGAGCCCCTTAACGCCGTACTTATAACTTGTGACTTGTAAGTTGTAACTCAAAAAAAACCCCGCTCGGTGGCGGGGTTTCTTGCGGAGTCGACCGAATACCGAATCAACTCGTTACCACGCTCACCCGGGTGCGGCTCTTCGGGCCGCCGGTTTCGAATACGACCTTGCCGTCCGCTTTCGCAAACAGGGTATGGTCGCGGCCGCAAAGGACGTTGGTGCCGGGATGAAACTTCGTCCCGCGCTGGCGAACCAGGATATTTCCGGCGCGCACGTTCTCACCACCGAAATGTTTGACCCCGAGCCGCTTGGACTGGGAATCGCGACCGTTGCGCGTGCTGCCGCCTGCTTTTTTATGTGCCATCTGGTGTTCTCCGGAATCCCGTTACTTGGTGGAAATGCCGGTGATCGCCAGTTCCGTGTAAGCCTGGCGGTGCCCGGCGCGCCTGTGATAGTGCTTGCGGCGGCGGTGCTTGATGATCCTGATCTTGGGCCCGCGCCCGTGCGCCCGCACCTCGGCGGCCACCTTGGCACCCGCGACCCGCGGCGTCCCTACCTTCACCTCTTCACCATCGGCCACCAGCAACACCTCGTCCAGGCTCAGTTTTTCGCCCTCGGGCGCATCCAGCCGTTCCACGCGGATCAAATCGCCCTCCTTGACCGTATACTGCTTACCGCCGCTCCTGATGACCGCGTACATGACCTGCTCCCGGGAATTGTCCTGCTGGTGGAAAATCGAAGGGAGCAGATTCTAAGGAATCGCATCCCTTGACACAAGCCTAATGTGGCCGAGCGGTGGCAATCCCCCGGCGGGATTGGCACAATGACCTACCCCGCCCCGAGCCGGAATTGTAACCGTGAAACCCGCCGAACTGCATGCCTCCGAACCGCCCCAGATCATGGACTTGGGGGAGATGCGTGCGCTTATCGCGGAGGACATGGAGCGCGTCAACGACCTTATCCACCGGCGCCTGCATTCGGATGTGGGCCTTATCGACCAGCTCGGGCATTACATCGTCAACAGCGGCGGCAAACGGCTGCGCCCGGCCGTATTGCTGCTCAGCAGTCACGCGTTCGAATACCAGGGGGACGAACACACCACCCTTGCGGCCATCATAGAGTTCATCCACACGGCCACCCTGCTGCATGACGACGTAGTCGATGCATCCCAGGTGCGGCGTGGGCACGCCACCGCCAACCAGCGCTGGGGCAACGAGGCCAGCGTCCTGGTAGGGGACTTTTTATACTCGCGTGCATTCCAGATGATGGTGGACGTCGGCTCCATGCAAGTGATGGAGGTACTGTCCAATGCCACCAACACCATCGCCGAAGGGGAAGTACAGCAATTACTCAATCGGCACGATCCGGGTACCACCGAGCAGCGCTACCTGCAGGTCATCCACAACAAGACCGCAAAGCTGTTCGAGGCGGCGGCGCAACTGGGCGCCATCATCGGCGGCAGCTCGGCCGAGCAGGAACAACAAATGGCCCGTTATGGGAAGCATCTGGGGATCGCCTACCAGTTGATCGATGACGTGCTCGACTACAGCGCCGACAGCGCCAAACTGGGCAAGAACATCGGCGACGACCTGGCAGAGGGCAAGCCCACCCTGCCGCTGCTGTACGCCATGTGGCACAGCGAAGGGCACCACTCGCAAACCATCCGCGCGGCCATTGAACAGGGGGGGCTCGCGAGCCTGGAGGAAGTGCTGGAAGCCATTGAATCCACAGGGGCCATTGCGTACACTGCCGAGCGCGCGCGGGCCGAGGCTCGGATAGCATCCGAAGCGTTGAACTGCCTGGGTCCGTCGGTCTACCGGGAAGCAATGGAATCACTGGCGCACTTCGCGGTGGAACGCACGCACTGAATATCTGAATCGATTCAAACGTCGGGGTGTAGCTCAGCCTGGTAGAGCACTGCCTTCGGGAGGCAGGGGTCGCAGGTTCAACTCCTGTCACCCCGACCAATTCATCAGCTGACTACCTGTTTCGAATTCCGACAAAAGCCAGGCGGCTCAGGCCATAGTAAGCTGCAACATGGAAGCAGGGCGGGGCCATGACCGCGGCCGTAGTGGAATTCGGAACGCTTATCTAGACTGACGGTTCAGATCTTGTCCGGGTCGGCCCTGCCGTCCTGACCAGGCCCATCATGAAACTGTCAGCGGGATGCTCTGCACTACGGGCTCACCGTTTCATCAAGTGGTCTGCACGAGTCGCCGTCCGGCTCCTGCCCGGGTATCCTGTCTCCATCCCATCCCGACCGGCCGCTTGTCCAAGTGACAGCGCGGCTATTTCCGCCACGAGTGCGCGATCGACGGGGCCAATACCGAACAGGGGAATATATTGCGAAATGACAAGTCGGAAGAATTTGATTACATCATAGTCGGTGCAGGTTCCGCGGGCTGTGTTCTCGCCAACAGGCTGAGTGAGGAGAGAGACCGCCGGGTGCTGCTGATCGAAGCCGGCGGCAGCGACAGGAGCATCTTTATCCAGATGCCCGCCGCCCTGTCCTACCCGATGAACATGCCCAGGTTCAACTGGTGCTTTTCGACGGAACCGGAACCGGGCCTGAACAACCGCCGGCTCGACTGCCCGCGCGGCAAGGTGCTGGGCGGCTCGTCCTCCATCAACGGCATGGTCTACGTGCGCGGCCATGCCTGCGATTTCGATGAATGGGAAGCCCTGGGTGCCCAGGGCTGGGGCTACCGTAACTGCCTTCCCTATTTCCGGCGTGCCGAAACCTGGGCCGGCGGACCCGACGAGTACCGCGGCGGCGACGGGCCCCTCGGAACCTGCGGCGGCAACGACATGAAACTCAATCCGCTGTACGAGGCCTTCATCCGGGCCGGCGTGGACGCGGGCTACCCCTACACCAGGGATTACAACGGTCACCGCCAGGAAGGCTTCGGCCCCATGCAGATGACGGTCCGGAACGGCGTTCGCCATTCCTGCGCCCGCGCCTACCTGCAGCCCGTCATGCACCGGCCCAACCTCAAGGTCGCAGCGCAGTCCATGACGGAGAGGATCATTGTTGAAAACGGCACGGCGGTCGCGGTCCAGTACCGGCAAGGCAACCGCAGGATCACGGCGCATTGCCGCGGGGAAGTGATCTGCTGCGCCGGGGCCATTGGCTCGCCCGCGATCCTGCAGCATTCCGGCATCGGCCCCCCCGCCGTGCTCGAAAATGCCGGCGTCACCGTCCTGCACGATCTGCCGGGCGTGGGCGAAAATCTCCAGGACCACCTGGAGGTTTATTTCCAGGTCCGGTGCCGGCAGCCCATTTCCTTGAATTCGAAGCTGGGCCTTTTAAGCAAGGCCCTCATCGGCGCCCGCTGGCTGCTGTTCAGGGACGGCCTCGGCGCCACCAATCATTTTGAGTCCTGCGGCTTCATCCGCTCGGACGCCGGCGTGAAATGGCCGGACATTCAATATCACTTCCTGCCCGGCGCCATGCGCTACGACGGGCGCGCCGCCTTCGAGGGGCACGGTTTCCAGGTGCACGTTGGACCCAACAAGCCGCGCAGCCGCGGCCAGGTACGTATCCTGTCCGGGGATCCCGCGGCCAGGCCGGCCATCCGCTTCAACTACCTGAGCGAGCCTGCGGACATCGAAAACTGGCGGCGCTGCATTCACCTGACCCGCGAAATTATCGGTCAGCCTGCGCTGGCACCATACCGCGGCGAGGAGATCGCTCCGGGAGAAGCGGTTCGCACCGATACCGCAATGGATGCCTGGGTCAGGTCGCGGGTGGAAAGCGCTTATCACCCGGCCGGCACCTGCCGGATGGGCGCACCGGATGACCCGCTGGCGGTGGTTGACCCGGACTGCCGCGTGCGCGGGATCGAGCGTCTGCGGGTCGTGGACTCCTCCGTGTTCCCCACCCTCACCAACGGCAACCTCAACGCGCCCACCATCATGCTGGCCGAAAAGGCGGCGGACATCATCCTGCAGCGGCCGCCCCTGCCGGAATCCACGGCGCCCGCCTGGATCGATCCTGACTGGCGCTCGCGCCAGCGGCCGCGGCCCGGCGCGACGGAAACCTGATCCCGTGCGGGACATCCTCTCCATCGCGATCGGCGTGACCCTGGCGACGTCCCTCGCGTTGACTCTGGTCTGGCGGAACCTGCGCCTGACCGGGGAGCTGCCCATGTCTCTGTTCGCCTTCATGGCGATCCTGTTCACCTCCGGCCTCGACGTCGGCCTCATCATGTTCCCGCTGGCGGACTTTCCGATTTACGCGACGCAGGCGCCCTACCAGTTCAGCAATCCATTGGCGATCGAATTCGGGTTCTGGGGTTTCCTGGTGTGGGTCTTCTACTTCCTTACGACCTTCTATTTCTGCGTGGTTGAGCCGCGCGTGAAACTGTTCGAAATACCCGTCATCAAGTTCGTCAACAACATCGTGGTCATCGCCACCTGCGCATTCACCGGCTTTTTGTTTCTCAGTTACCTGCCGAACTACATCCACGGCATCAGCGATCCGATGCGCTTCAGCCTGGTGGCGCTGGTGGTGCTTTGCGCCGTCATCTCCAGCACGGACATCGCTTTCGTCAAGGTGCTCAGTATTGCCTCGACCTGGCTGTTCTTCCTGCTGATCGCGCTTATGTGGCTGGAATCCGGCATGAACCTGGACGGCTTTCTGTCGACCTTTTCGGAACTCGGCAGTTACTTCGAGAACATTGGCCACTTCATCCTGCCTCTTAGCAGATATCACGCCTTCTACCTGTTCTGGTGGTTTTCCTGGAGCATTATGATCGGCCAGTTTGTTGCGCGCTTCGTCGGCGGGCTCAAGACCTACCAGCTGCTGCTGGCCCTGCTGGTGATCCCCTCCATCCCTATCGCCGTGTGGTTCTCGGTGCTGTATTACTACTTCGTCAACGCTATCAAAATTTCACCCCTGTTCAACATGGCAATGGTCATCGTGGGCGTGATCTTCGTCATCAATTCCCTGGATTCCCTGATGCGGCTCTACTCCGACAACATGAACCTGACGGTAAAGCGGTTCGGCCGCCGCAACTATATTCTCTGGAACTGGCTGCTCATGTACGGCCTGATCCTGCTCTACCAGTTCACGCCGCTGAAGATCCAGTGGATCGGGCTGGTGGTGATCGCCATTTACCTGACTATCTATATCCTGCTGTTCCTGATGCACCGGCGCGGCACTTTTCCCATGCCGCCGGACACCAACGGCGAGATCGCCTGAGGCTGTGCCTTCAGTGCACTGCCGCGATTAAAAATGCGGCGAAGACGGCCGTGCCGACGAGGTAGCCCCGATTAATGGATATGGAAACGCTGTTGCCGCCGGTCAGGTGTACGCCCGCGGCTTCGTACCCGCGCCGATGTGCCGGCTAATTGTTGCCCTCGGCCGGCTGTTCCCTGGCCTCTTCAAGATTAATGAAATTCTTGAATACTCCCATATAGACCAGCTTCTTGGTCCCAGTGTCGGTTTCGTAGGTGCTGAACAGGAAGTAGTTCTTGCGGGTCGTCTGGGCGGCGAGGACGCTCCCCGCCAGGCCGCCCAATATCAGTGCAAACCCCCTGGTGACGTTGTCCTGGCTGTCTGCGCTGTGAACGTACTTGTGCCCGAGAAAGTTTGAATAGTCATCCATGGTCGGATTGGTAGCGACCATGGCTACGGCAATGGCGACGCCGAGGACAAGTGCAATAAGGGATTTCATTATAGGCAGACCTGTTGTTCTCGCCCGAGGCTCATTCCCGGGCTTAATCCTGCGTCATCGTACCGGTTAATCCGATAAATCAGAATAGCGGCGAACCAGCTCAGCACCAATATTGCGACGACTGCATAACCGAAGTCCGTCAGGTTGCCATTCAACGCGTTAAGGAAATCCCACACGCCGCCGCGGAGGCCGAGCTTGTCCGCGACCAGCCCGACAACCTCGATGCCGCCTATAAGCAGCGCGGCCGCGACGGAGGCGGCGGTGATGATCATGTTATACCGGAGCTTACGAACCGGATTGACAAACGCCCAACCGTAAGCACTGACCATGGCCATGCTGTCGGCGGTGTCCACCAGCGCCATGCCGGCAGTGAACAAGGCCGGGAAAATCATAATGGTCCAGAAATCCAGTCCCCGGGCCGCCTGGGAAGCGGAAATTCCCAAAAGCCCGACTTCCGTGGCCGTATCGAAACCCAGTCCGAAAAGGATACCGATGGGATACATGTGCCAGGAGCGGGAAACCAGCGAAAACAGCGGCCGGCACAGGCGCGAAAGAAAGCCGCGCTTGACCAGCAATGCGTCCACTTCTGCGACGGCCGTCTCCTCCCCTTTGCGGGCGCGATTGAAAACTGACCAGACACGCTGGAGGATGAACAGGTTGCCAATGCCGATGGCCAGCAAAAAACACGCCGAAACCAGTGTGCCGGCAACACCGCCTGGTCCCTGGAAGCGATCCAGGTGGTTCTGAACGGTAGCGGCACTCGCGGCGATGACGATGGAGGCGATTACTACGACGCTGGAGTGCCCCACTGAAAAGAAAAATCCCGCCAGCAGTGGCTTCCTGCGCTCCTGTACGAGTTTTCTGACCACATTATCAATAGCGGCAATATGGTCGGCATCAAAGGCGTGACGGAGTCCGAACACATAGGCAAGAGCCGCCATTCCGAGCAGAGTCGGTTGTGCATGAAAATCCACATAAGCCCAGGTCCAGGCGCCGGCATTGGCGGCAATCAACAGCCCGTAGATGCCGGCAAGACGCCGCCGAACCTGCGTGGGTGGATTGACGATGGGAATTCCGGGAAACATTCCCGCTCAAGAATCGCGAGCCGGCCGGCGATGAGTCACCGATCCTCCGCGCAGGTGCCGGTCAGCAGCATTCCCAACCTTGTCATGTAGTAGAACGGCTTGTCCGCAGCCTTCACGTCGGTGTCTATGTGCAGCGCGGTGAATACGCCGGTATCCTTGAACACCGTAATCGCCGTGTAAGGCACGCTTGCGCTGCCTTGATTAACGACCTGCGGATGGTGCGTCTTGTCCATATTCCTCAGGCGCGCGTGCAGGGCCGTGGAGCGGATGATCCTGCCGCTGGCGCGGTCCACCGTGAACTGCCGGTTCAGGTACAGGTTCTCCCTGGGGTGCGCTTCCAACAGGCCGTCGTCGCCTACTCTCATCACGCTTTTGATGGAACAGGTGAACTGCGAGGCCATGGCCGTTATCGGAACAGACAACAGCAAGCCGAGCAAAAGCACGATGATTGGCTGCATGATCGCAATTTGCCCTCTCCCTGGCCCTCTCCCGCAAGCGGGAGAGGGGATGTTGCATTTCACCCTTCCGAAAACGGGCGCAAGGTGGCTGCATTTCACTTTCGCGTTTGCGAGACCGGGGACGAGGTAATTTGCGGAACTACTATCGGGCGCCATATTGATCTCCAAAGGTCATTTCAATTGCGGAACGCATCCGCGGCGCGACACCAACGTGTCGGTGATGCCGGGCTGGAAGGCGGCATGACCTGCATCCGGAATGATGTACAGCCCGACCGCCGGCCGGACTGCGTTGGGCACGGGACAGATCATATCGTAGCAGCCGCGACCGATCACTCCTGGAATATTCCGGATCTTTCCCGCTTCGTATCGATCTCCGGATGCGCCGGCGACGGCGTGCGGCGCCAGAAAATGGCGGAACAGTTTTGACGGCGCTGCCGAGACAGGTTCCCGCTCCTCCTGAGAACACGGGGACAACCGTTCAGTGAATTCGACTGCCCGGCGCGCGATCAATTCCATAGCCGGGCCGGGAATGCTTGATTACGGGAAGTGCTCACCTTAGGCTTAGGCTCGCGTTCAGGCCAGGCAAGCATTGAACCGTGAAAAAGAAAAACCTGCTGCGCATCGTTGTCGCCATCGGCGCCATCATCGGGTTCGCGTATGCACACTTACACCAAAAAGGGCAACGGCCTGAAACCGAGCTGGCGGCGCCAATCCCGGCCGACGCGCAGGCGTTCACGCTCGGGCGTCTGCATTTCAAGGCCTGCCAATTACCACAAAAGCACTCGGGGGCCACGACCAGCGCATTCTGCGCGCCGTTCGCGGTACCGGAGAACCGCGCCGATCCGAAATCGCGTACGCTGCATCTGCGCCTGGCGCTGATCAAGAGCAAATCGGTAACGGCTGACCGCGACATCGTCGTGTATCTGGCCGGTGGACCGGGCCAGTCGGCGATCAATACCTGGCCACAACTGGCCGGCGCCCTGGCGCCGCTGCGCAAACATCATCACATCCTGCTGCTCGACCAGCGAGGTACCGGCGGATCACATCCGCTGACTTGCAAGCAGGACCAAGACGCCGGAAATCTGAACCGGTTCAACCTTGATGCGTTGCGCACGCACGTCCGCAAGTGCCTGGCGGAAGTCGAAAGGTACGCGGATCCCCGCTTCTATACCACCACCGATGCGACGCGGGATCTGGAGGACCTGCGCCGGGCTCTGGGTTCACCGCTGTTCGATCTGGTTGGCGTGTCCTACGGCACGCGCGTGGCTCAGCAATATGCCATGCACTATCCGAAATCGGTGCGCAGCATCGTACTTGACAGTGTTGTACCGAATCAGTTGGTGCTGGGCGAAGACTTCGCCGAAAACCTGCACGCTGCACTGAAGGCGCAATTCAAACAGTGCCAGGACACGCCGGCGTGCGCCGGGACCTTCGGCGATCCGTACACGAGCCTGATGAAATTGCGCGACCAACTGCGCGCGCAGCCGCGCGATATCGACTATCGCGACCCGGTCACATTTGAAAATAAACAAATGCACCTGAACCAATACTCGCTGGCCGAACTGGTACGCCTGTTCGCCTACACGCCGGAGACAGCCGCTTTGTTGCCCCTGTCGATCGCTGAGGGTCTGAAAGGCGACTACACGCCGCTGGCCGGTCAGACCAAGGTGCTGGAAGGCGATCTTTCCGACCTGCAGGAAAACGGCATGCAGATTTCCGTGATCTGCAGCGAGGATGCTGACCTGCTGACTCCGCGGCCACAGGACGCCGACTTGCTGCTTGGCAACCGGATGATCAGCGCGCTCAAGACCGAATGCGGGATCTGGCCACATGGGTCGCGTCCGGCGGACTTCCACAAACCGCTGCAAACCGGCACGCCCGTACTGATCCTGGAGGGTCAGTTCGATCCCGTCACGCCGCCGCGCTACGGCCGCGAGGTTCTGAAGGGACTGACTGATGGGCGGCTGCTGGTTGCCAGGGGTATGGGCCACAACGTCATCGGCCGCGGCTGTATCCCGAACCTGGTAGGTGAATTCGTCAAAAAGCTCGATCCCAGGACGCTGAATGCGAAATGCGTCGGCCAGCTCGGTCCGATACCCGCCTATACGGATTTTAATGGAGCAGCGCCATGATCCAAGTTCGGGATCTGCATAAAGCGTTTGGCGAGGTGGTCGCTGTCGATAGCGTGTCGTTCGACGCGCGCGATGGCGAGATAACCGGCCTGCTCGGCCCCAACGGCGCCGGCAAAACCACCACGCTGCGCTGCCTTTATACGCTGATGCGTCCGGACCGCGGCGAGGTCCTGATCGACGGCATCGATGCGGTCGCCGACCCGGTGGCGGTACGCCGCCGACTGGGGGTGCTGCCGGATGCGCGCGGGCTGTACAAGCGCCTCACCGCGCGCGAAAACATCGCCTATTTCGGACGCTTGCAGGGCCTCGACGAGGCAACGACCCGCAGCCGCAGTGACGCGGTAATCGCCGCACTGGATATGTCCGATTTTGCCGACCGGCGCAGCGAAGGCTACTCCCAGGGTCAGCGCGTGAAGACCGCCATCGCGCGCGCACTGGTGCACGATCCGAAGAACGTGATCCTCGACGAACCGACCAACGGCCTGGACGTGATGGCCACGCGCGCCATGCGTGAATTCCTCAAGAAACTGAAAAGCGAGGGGCGCTGTGTCCTGTTCTCCAGCCACATCATGCAGGAGGTGGCCGCGCTGTGCGATCGCATCGTCGTGATCGCCAAGGGAAAGGTGGTCGCGGATGAGTCGCCTGATGCGCTGCTCGCCCAGACCGGCGAAGCGAGCCTGGAGGATGCGTTCGTCAAACTGATAGGAACCGAGGAAGGGCTGGCCGCGTGAAAAGACCATTAAGCCCGCTACGCCGGGCGTTGCCTGGAAGAGCCAACCGCAATGCAGGGGAAGCCCTGCGCTCGGCAGCAGCGACAAGAATCTGGAGTGCTCTATGAAATCCTCCCTGATTGTTTTCCGCAAAGAGGTACGCGAGAGTTTGCGCGACCGTCGCACAATGATTAACACGCTGTTTACCGGTCCGCTGATGGCGCCGCTGCTGTTCGTGCTGGTGATCAACACAATGGTCACGCACGAACTGGACAAGGAAAAGAAACCGCTGCCGCTGCCGGTCGCCGGGGCACAGTATGCACCCAACCTGATCAAGTCGCTTAAGCAGGATAACGTCATAATCAAGGCGGCGCCGGCCAACCCGGAACGTGCCGTGCGCCAGCAGGATGCGGATGTCGTGCTGCGCGTGTCACCGGCCTTCGGCAAGGCATGGAAGAGCGGCGAACCGGCCCAGGTCGAGTTGATCTACGACAGTTCGCAACGCGACGCGCGTAGTTCGGTCGAGCGCCTGCGCAGCATCCTTGACGCTTACAGCAAGCGCACGGGGGCATTGCGCCTGCTGGCGCGCGGCTTGTCGCCAACCATCCTCAAGCCGCTCGTCCAGGCCGATCGCGACCAATCCACGCCGCAGAGCCGCGCCGGTCTGTTGTTCTCGATGCTGCCGTATTTTTTCATCCTTGGCGGTTTTATCGGCGGCATGGCGCTGGCCATCGACACAACCGCCGGCGAACGCGAACGCCAGTCGCTGGAACCCCTGCTGGCCAACCCGGTGCCGCGCTGGCGCATCCTGGCGGGCAAGCTCGCCGCGACCACTGCGTTTTCAATCACCACCGTGCTGCTGAGCGTGGTTGCGTTTGCCGTGGTCGGACGTTTTCTGCCGACCGCGAAAATCGGCATATCGTTGACGATCGGCTTTCACTTCATCGCCTACACGATCATCGCAATGTTGCCGTTGGCGGCTCTACTGGCGGCGCTGCAGACCCTCGTCGCGGCATTCGCCAAGAGCTACCGTGAAGCGCAGACTTATGTGTCGCTGATGATGCTTGTCCCGGTGGTTCCGACCCTGGTGCTGTCAATCCTGCCGATCAAGACTCACACCTGGATGTACGCGGTGCCGCTGATGAGTCAACAGATCATCATCACCCGGCTGATACGCGGCGACGCGATAGCGCTTGGCGCATTGGCTTTGTGCTTCGCTTTCACCGCGCTTGCCGCGCTGCTGGCGTGCACGGTGACGGCGCGGATATACCAGTCCGAACGGCTGGCCATATCGGCTTGATGCGCTCCGGCCGCCACTCTAACCGGCCCTCTCCCGAGGGCCGGTTGATTTGCGGCATGACCCTGAAACCTCACGCCAGGCCGCAACTGCTGATTCAATCCCGGAACGCGTCCGTGGCGCGCACCAGCACGTCGGTAATGCCGGGCTCGAAGGCGGTATGACCGGCATCCGCAATGATCCGCAACTCGGCCGCCCGCCAGATCTCCGCCAAGCGGACGGCGTTTCGCACCGGACAGATCATGTCGTAGCGGCCGTGAACGATCACCCCGGGAATGTCCCGGATCTTTTCCGCCTCTGCAAGCAGCTGGCCATCGAACCGCAGGAACCCCTTGTTAATAAAGTAATGAAGTTCGATGCCGGCAAAAGCTTCCGCAAATTCAGCGGAAGTGAACTGCGCGATCCGCTTTGCATTCCGGTGGAGCGACAGGGTTTCCGCCTCCCAGCGCGCCCACTCCTCCAGGGCGCGGCGGCGCATTTGCTGATCCGTGCCGGTGATCAGCGCGTGGTAGGCTGCAATGGTTTCCCCGCCCGAACCCTCCGGAGCCAGGGCGTGAAAACGCTGCGCCGCTTCCGGAAACACCAGCGGCGTACCGTCCCGGTAAAACCAGTCGAACTCGGCTTGCGTCACCAGGAAAATACCCCGCAGGATCATGGCGGTCACGCGCTCCGGGTGCGTCTCGGCATAGGCCAGGGACAGCGTGCTGCCCCAGGAACCGCCGAACAGCAACCATCTTTCCAGACCCAGATGTTGGCGCAGCCGCTCCATGTCCGCGATGAGATCCTGGGTCGTGTTCTCCTCGAGGCAGGCATGGGGGGTACTGCGGCCGGCGCCGCGCTGGTCAAACAGGATGATCCGGTAGGCATCCGGATCGAAGAAGGTCCTGTCATCCTCCGAGCACCCGGCGCCCGGCCCGCCGTGAACAAATACGATTGGCTTTCCGGACGGGTTGCCGACCTGTTCGTAGTAAACCTGGTGGAGATCCGACACGGCCAGCATGCCGGTATCATAGGGTTCTATCGCGGGATAGCGTTGCCGGCGTTGTTCAGGCATTTTTATCTCCTCCTGAGAATGGGAAGGCCGTTGCATGAATTCGACTGCCCGCCGGGCAATCAATTCCATTCACGTGCCCGCTCGCGCTTCGGCCCGTTCGCCGACGCGTTCAACTTACCCGAAACCAGGGAATCACCTCTTCACCCATGAGCCGGATGGCTTCCGCCGGATCCGGACCGAGCGGGCCACCCAGGTTTACTTCGGTAACGCCCTTGGCAAACAGGCTCTCCACCTGGCGGATCACGTCCCGGGGCGTACCGGTCAGGCCGATATTCAGCATTTCGTCGGTCACGCGCGCGTACGCCTCGTCGTAGCGGCCGGCCAGCACCAGTTCCTTCAGGGGCAGCATGTCGCTCACGGACACACCCATGGTGTTGAGCGCGGGCTCTTCCAGGTACGGTCCGAAGTAGGCCACCATCTTGCGCATGACGGCGCTGGCGGAACTGCGCGACCCGGACAGGGACAGCCACGCGCAACCGGAGAGCTCGAAGTTGTCCAGGCTGCGGCCGGCCGCTTCAGCCCCGCGGCGTATGCTCGAAACCATGTAATCCGCGGAAGCCGGCGGCGTCAGCATGGGCAGGCAGCCATCGCCGATGGCGCCGGCCAGGGCGAGATAGTCCGGACCGAATGCCGATATATAAATGGGAACCCGCTCGCGTACCGGCTTGAGGCGCAGGTAACACTGTTCGCCCCAGTTGTAACGCGGCCCATGCGCTTCGACGGTCTCACCGCGCAGCAGGGCGCGGATCATTTCGGTGGCCTCCCGGGTGCGATCGATATAGTCGGAGGCGTCGATTCCGGTCCATCCCACCATTTCCGTGGTATGCAATCCCAGGCCCAGAATGCAACGGCCGCCGGACAGTTCGTCCAGGGTCGCAACATAGGTGGCGATTTCAGACGGATCCGTGGTGTAGGGATTGGTGCCGACGCTGCCGATCCGTATGCGCGTCGTCTGCGCCGCCACCGCACTGGTCAGCACCCAGGTGTTGTGCATGAAAGTATCGTGGGGAAACCAGACCGAGTCGAAGCCCGCGTCCTCGCCCAACTTCGCCAGCCGGATCATTTCCGGCACCGAGCCCACGTAGCCGATCAACCGTAAGCCAAACCGCATTTTTCACTCCTGAGACTGATTAAATTGTGGGCGGTGGAGCGACGACTTCGATGCCGTGCCGCTCGCGCACCCGGTCCAGTTCCGCCGACGCCGCTTCCGCCTCCAGTTCGCCGGCACGCTGCCGCTCCAGCACCGCCGCGGATTCCTCGAAAAATACCTCCAGCCCGGCCGGCGCCGCCACCAGCAGTACATGCACCGGAGTATCGTCGGGATTCCAGAACGTGTGGGGGCACCCGCCCGAAACATTGATCACATCCCCGGCGCCCGCGCTGAAGAAAGGTTCATCGAGGAACTGGAACGCAAGCCGGCCTGCAACCACGCAGAATATTTCTTCAAAATCGTGGCGCGTAAACGGAGGAGGATTGCCGCGTGACATGCCCAGGTAGTCGATCACCGTCAGGCGCCCGTCGTGATCCGCGCCGCGCGTGACGATGCGCGCCCGGCTGCCTCCGAAAATGGTCAACTCCGGACTGTTGCCTTCAGGCCCCGCCACGGCGAAACGGTTCATTGAATTTTTCATGTCTGCCTCTCCGGCGTCCAAACTGCGCTCATAACATTCTGCAAAGCCCCGCCTGCCTCAAGCCAGGTGCTGTTCCAGGATGTGGCAATCGCGGATACGGGCGTTGCGGCTTGTTTCGGAACTTCGCACATCTGTTCATACGCTCCTGTAGCGCGGCAGCCAAAGCATCGCGGCGGCGGTTGCGAACAGCAGGCCGCTGCACAGGAACAGTGCGATATCGTAGGAACCCGTGGCGTCGAAACTTTCACCGTAGACCAACGGCCCGCAGGCGGTGCCGATGAGAAACGCGGAAAACAACAGGCCGTATGACAGCCCGAAAGATCCCAGACCGAAATAACGTGTGGCCAGGTAGGCAAGCAGATCGATCTCCGCGCCGATGCTGAATCCCACCAGGGCGGCCGCGATAAAGGCCGGACCGTTTACCGCGCCCAACGCCAGCATGGCGATACCGCAACCCGAAAGCAGGATGCAGATCATGGCCACTCTGGGGGCGAAAAACCGGTCAATGAGATAACCGATGGCGGGCCTGGACGCGACGATGGTCATTCCCAGGATCGAGGCCGCCAGGGCGGCGCGGGTCGACG
>CAZNWR010000034.1:0-5342 GCA_964576645.1 uncultured Enterobacteriaceae bacterium
CATGGCAGACAAGGATTCCGGGTCCGCAATCCGGAATTAGAGACCCATATTCCTCCTTGCGGACCCGGAATCCTTGCTCCGCCGGCGTTGCGACAAAAACGAGAACCGTTGGCGTAAACGGAGAGGCAGGTGTTGCCAAAGGGCATATGGGTCTCTAATGCCCGGCGGCAACACCTGCCTCGTCCAGGAAGGTACGGAGTCGGGGCGCATGCCCCGACTTCTTTTCGAACTTACTTGCTGCTCAGGTTGTCCGTCGAGCTGATGAACTTGGCGACGTCGTCATGCAGCAATTTCAGCGACGCCTGGTGCGCATATACCATGTGCCCGGACTGGAAATAGCGATACTGGATATTGCTTTGCAGCTTCTCCGGGATCTGCAGGTGATGCATCTCGTACCAGCCCTCGTAGAATGGGGTTGCCAGGTCGAAGTAGCCGCCGGTGAGCAGGATCTTCAGTCCCGGGTTGTATTTCATGGCCATGGCGAGATCGGGCATGGTGTTGCAGGCCTGCAGCGGCGCCATGTTATCCCCGGGCTGCACGTGTTTGAAATCCCAGGTCCGCCACAGTCCGGTGATGGGCCGGTAGGTCTTGTCCTCGCCGTATTTGAGGGTGTTGCGCACGTAGTTGTTGAACGCAGACACGTAGGCGGAACCGATGGCGGCGGACTGGGGATCGTACTCGGCTTCCTTGCTGAGCGGATCCATGGTCGGGCCCGAGAACCGGGTGTCGAGCCGGCCGGTGGTCAAGTCCGAATTGTCCTGCAGGTTCTTTTCGAACTCGCCGCCGTCGATGCGCAGATTCGCCTTGAGAATGTAGCTGACCGGCAGCCCGGTGTAGTCGTGCAGTTTCTGCGCCACGCTGTTGCGCTCCGCCTGCGACAGTTCCGATCCCATCGCCAGGGCATGCGCGTACTCATTCATGGCGTATGACTCCACTTCCTTGAGGAAGGGTTTGAGATCGGTCGGCGGATTCGCGCCCGGCAGCTTGTGGTGATACCAGGCCGTGGCGGCATAAGTCGGCAGCGCGATTTCATAGGGCAGATCGATACCGGGGTTGCTTTCCGGTCCGTCCACGCTCAGGTCGAAGTTCAGGATCTGCGACAGCAAAATGACCCCGTTGAAGTCCGTCATGTACTGGGTTTCCAGCAGGTTTACCAGCACCGCCGAGCGCGGCGTTCCGTAGCTCTCGCCGAACAGGTACTTGGGTGAGTTCCAGCGGTGATACTTGGACAGGAACTGGGTAATGAATTCGGCAAACGCATGGGCGTCCTGGTCGACCCCGTAAAATGCTTTCTTCTTGTTCTTGCCTTCGATGCGGCTGAAGCCGGTGCCGGGCGCGTCGATGAACACGATGTCGCTGGCGTCCAGCAGGCTGTAGTCGTTGTTTACGAGTTTGTACGGCGCCGCCGGCGTGTGGGTGTCATCCGCGGTGATCACGCGCCGCGGCCCGAAGGCACCCATGTGCAGCCAGACCGTGGACGAGCCCGGTCCGCCGTTGTAGAGAAAGGTAATGGGGCGCTTGGAGGCGTCGGCGCCGTGCTTGAAATAAGCCACGTAGAACATGGATGCCTCGGCACCGGGGTTATGGTCGCCTTCCCCGCCCTTAGATGAACTGTCCGGAGACGCCGGCGGAGCCGCGTCATCCCATCCCTTGGGATGCACCACCAGGGTGCCCGCCATCGCGTCGTATTCCACGCGGCTGCCTTCCACGGTCACCGTACCATTGGTCGTAACAGAACTGGGCTTGAAGAAGCGGCTTTGCCCGGGTTCGAGCTGTTTGTGGGTCTCTGCGTTTTTTTCGGATTTGTCCTTGGCCTGTGCGGGCGTCAGCAGCACCGCGAATGCCGCGGTCAATGCGAGGGCGATAATGCGTTTCATGCGGAGAATGCCTTGTTGTTCGATTTGGTATGGGATTCTCTGCCTGATCCGCCGGGATTTCAAATCCCTGTGCCGGATAAGCGCGCGGGGAGTGCGTTTCCGGCCGGCAGCTGCCGCGATTTTAAACGCGGTTCCGGTGTGCCAGAATGCCGGACAATCGTTGATAGACCGTTCCGCATGATGGGACGCCAACAATACGAAAATCAACGGGATTTCATCATGATTGCACTGGTTCGCCGTACCTTTTTTCTGGTCCTCCTGCTCGCCTTGCAGGGTGTTTCCGCCAAGGCACCGCTGCCGCCTTCGCCGGCCCAATACGGCATGACCCTGCGCACGGTCTGGATCCCCATGAAGGACGGGGTGCGCCTGGCCGCGGACCTGTATATGCCCACCGGCGCCAAGCCGGGCACGCGCTTTCCAGTGCTGTTCAATTACCTGCCCTACCGCAAGGATGAATCACGCGGCAATCGTTATCCGCTCTTTTCCTATTTCGTCAAGCGCGGCTACGTGGTGGCACGCGTGGATATCCGCGGCACCGGCGACAGTGAAGGGCACCTGATCCACTATGAATACACCGACCAGGAATTAAACGACGGCGAGGTCGTCATCGACTGGTTGTCGAAACAGCCCTGGTCCAACGGCAAGGTGGGCATGTTCGGTATCTCCTGGGGCGGATTCAATTCCATCATGATGGCCATGCGCAACCCGCCGGCGCTCAAAGCCATCATTCCGTTGATGGCCACAGATGAGCTCTACCACGACGACGTGCATTACATGGACGGCATCATGCACGTGGATGCCTACACCATCGGGCAGGATCTTGATAACGCCATGCCCAAGCCGCCGGATTACAAGGTGGACGCCGCCTATTACAAAAACCGCTTCGACACCACGCCGTGGATGTTCATTTACAAGCACCACCAGATCAACGGGCCGTTCTGGTCGCGCGCCTCGCTTTGCCGCGATTACAGCCTGATTAAAATTCCGGTGTTCATGATAGGCGGCTGGTACGACGGTTACCGCGACAGCATTCCGCGCATGCTGGAACACGTGAAGGCGCCCATTAAGGCGATGATCGGTCCCTGGAATCACACCTTCCCCAACTGGGCAGTGCCGCCGCCGGCCATGGAATGGCGCAACGAGGCTGTTCGCTGGTTCGATTACTGGTTGAAAGGGCGCGATACCGGGATCATGGATGAGCCGCGCTTCGCGGTTTATGTGCGTCACTGGAACGCGCCCGGTGTGCGGCCCGGCCCCATTGCCGGTGAATGGCGCTGGGAAAACGGCTGGCCCATCAAGCGTATTCATCGCAAGGCGCTGTACCTGGAACCGGATCACCAGCTTGGGGAGATGCCGACGGAGAAGGCACGCCATCTGCTCAAGTACGTGCCCAGCGCCGGCATTGAAGGCAGCGGCAGCGTCATGTGGTGGGGAGACTGGGCGCCGGACCAGCGCAAGTCGGATACGTATTCGCTGGTGTATGAGACGCCGCCGTTGAAGCAGGACCTGGAGATCCTGGGATTCCCGACATTGAAGATGCATGTCTCCGCCAGCGCGCCCCTGGCCGACTGGGTGGGGCGGCTCTCGGACGTAAGTCCTGACGGTGAGGAAACGTTGGTGACGGGAGAGGCTATTGACGGCGCTCAGCGGGACGACTCCATGCACCCACGGGCGCTGGTGCCGGGCAAGGTTTATCCGCTGACCCTGCAACTGCACTTCACGTCCTGGGTGTTCCCCAAGGGCCACCGCATCCGCATCGCCATCAACAACGCCCTGTGGCCCATGCTCTGGCCGACCCCATACCCGATGACTACCACCCTGGAGCTGGGCGGCGAGAATGCCTCGCGGCTGATGCTGCCGGTGGTGCCCGCCGTCGGACCGCCGCGGCCCAAGCCCCATTTCCTGCCGCCGGTCGAGGCCAGCAATGAGCCCCAGCTGCCCGGTTACAAGCACCTGTACTCGGAAACCTGGTCCGGGTATCCGGAGATCACCACGGTCGTACACAACCAGCGCACCCACATTACCACGGTGACCGCCACGGATTCCGGCGCGGACCAGTTTCCCTGGGGCAAGTCCGCCTATACAGCGAAGATCGTGCACCAGACCAACGATACCGACCCGGCGCACACTTCAATCCACAGCCGCTATACCGTCAGCATGGAAACCCCGGGCCGCAAGCTGGTGTTGGTGGGGCTGCTGGTTTTCAGCAGCGACAAGGACAACTTCTACTACAAGTACACGCGCCAGTTGCTGGAAAACGGCAAGCTGCTTCACCAGAAGCACTGGAAGGCGACCATTCCCCGCGAATTCCAGTAACACGCCACCGCGGGGTCGGAGCATGCGCTCTGCCACTCTATAAAACGAGCTCATAAGCCAGGGCTCAGGTACTGCATTCCGGAATTAGAGACCCATATTCCTTCATGCAGTACCTGAGCCCTTTAAGGATACGGCAATCCTGGATTCCGGGTCCGCACGCAGCGATATGGGTCTCTAATCGCGGAGGGCGGACCCGGAATCCGAAGCGTCGCTAATGCGAGGGATGGGGCAGAGCACATGCTCCGACCCTTCAGTTCTCATCTATACTTAGCGCACATCCGCACGAGGCTTAAGACCCATGTCCAAACCAACAAGAAGCATCCTGACGCTGCTGGTCATGGCGGCGCTGTGGCTGCCGCTTGCCGCCGGTGCCGCCGCCAAACTGGCCGTGGGTCAGAAAGCGCCGGAGTTCCAGTTACCCGATCAGGCCGGGCAATTGCATAGACTCAGCGATTACACCGGCAAATGGGTGGTGCTCTATTTCTACCCGAAGGATTTCACCTCCGGCTGCACCACTGAAGCCTGCAGTTTCCGCGACGACGTCTACCGGATCCGTGGCCTGGGAGCGGTGATCCTGGGTGTGAGCGTTGACAGCAGCAAGAGCCACGCGGCATTTGCCAGGAAATACAAACTGCCGTTCACCTTGCTGGCCGATCCCAGCGGTAACGTGGTCAAGGAGTATGGATCGCTCAGAACCACGAAACACAAGGTCATCTACGCCAGCCGCGATACCTTCATCGTCGCGCCGGACGGGCGCATCGCAAGGATTTTCCGGCATGTGGAGCCCAAGGATCACAGTGCGCAGGTGATTGCCGCTCTCAAGCAATTGAGGGCCGGTCATTAGTCCGGCTTTAAAGGCAGGCCATGGGCGCACCGCAGATCGGCGAAGCAGGCGTTACCGCACAACCGGGCACGCCCGCCGGACAAATTGATGTTCGCATCCACGAACTGCGGCAGTTGTTCGATTCCTTCGATCCCGCGCCGTTCCGGGAGCGGACCCTGGACCAGGCCGCCGAAGAGTACATCGTTGAATCCCTGCGCGAGCTGCCGCGCGGAGCGATTGCCCACCTGGTCGTGCACCTGGACCAGACGGAAACCCTTGAAGAGACCCGGACCGTGATCGCGGATGCGGTGCATAATTTCTTTGAG
>CAZNWR010000034.1:5352-16192 GCA_964576645.1 uncultured Enterobacteriaceae bacterium
ATATGGCCCGGCGCAAGCTGTCGGATTTGACCGGCGCCGGCTGGAAGAACCTGTTCACCGGCCTGGTGTTTCTGGCCGCCTGCACATTCATCGCAAATCTGATGTCCTCCCTGCATCCTTCGACGCTGGTTTCCATATTCAGGGAGGGGTTCATTATCGCGGGTTGGGTAGCCATGTGGCGGCCATTGGAGATGTTCCTCTACGAGCGCTGGCCCATGAAGCGCATGATCCGGTTGTATCGGCGCTTGAGCGTCATTCCCGTGAGCGTTCGCCTGCATACGCCCCAGGGCGCCGTGCGGGCTGTGGCGGAAAGGACGATCGGTTAACGGCCACCGAGGATTTCGGGTGCGCTCTCCGCGATTTGTTTCACGCCTGCTTCATGGATCAGGGCTCAGGTCCTGCAATCCGGAATTAGAGACCCATATTCCTCCTTGCAGGACCTGAGCCCTTGGCGTTTGCGGAAATCGAGGATTCCGGGTGCGCGCGCAGCGATATGGCTCTCTAATCGCGGAGAGCGCACCCGGAATCCGCGCGTTGTCTGGAGGTTATTCCGGCGGCAGGATGGTCATATCCAGGTCCAGGCTGTCCTCTATTTCCTCCATGAACCCTGTCCAGGTTTCGTCCGGTTCCCACACCTGGTTCATGAGTGACCTTGCCTGGTGTTCGGGCATGGCGGCGGTGCGCCGGTTATGCAGGTACATGAAGCAACTCACGCGCATGTTCATGGCGCAATGAACCCAGATCCTGTCGTCCGGCAGGGTTTCGAGCAGCGCCGAAAACAGTTGAAACTGCTCCACCTGCGGCGCCTCCCACACCACCGGAATATGAATGTAGTTCATCCCCAGGCTGGTGACGATGGCGCCTTCCTCCGGAATGGCGTTATCCGAGGTGGGCAGCGCCAGGTTGATGACGGTCTTGAAGCCCCGGGCGGCGATTTCCTCGAAATCCGAGTTCTCGGGTTGCCCCGACGTGGTTATGCGGTTATCGATTTCGAGCAGGTTGATGATATCCATGGGTTCGCTCTGGGTAGATTACGGCGGCGCGGGCCGGGGCCATCTGGTCGCATATGATCTTATGATCTCACCGCTGTCGATACTACCGCTTTGAGACGAAACTGCTGTCTCTGTCATAAAATCGCAACTGTCGCCGGGCCCAATGACCGGCGTAATCGACGCCGATACGCGGGCGTCTGGCGACGCGAATCGCCGGTTCGTCCGCCTTTTCAGCCAGGTGAAATCTCCGATCCAGCAGGTCGTGGCCGTTGAGCGTCCGGTTGATGTGCATGGCTCGGCACAGCAAGCCCGGCCCCTGGGTTCGCTCCCGGACGTTCTTGACCGGCTCCACCGCACGCAGCAACACCGCCGAGCCGTGTCCTTCAGCCTCGGTCACCACGTTCATGCAACAGTACATGCCATAAATGAGGTAGACGTAGGCATGACCCGGCGGGCCGAACATGATACGGGTGCGGGGCGTCAGCCCGCGGCAGGAGTGGGCCGCCTTGTCGTGGGGGCCCAGGTAGGCCTCCACTTCCACGATGCGGCCCACGTAGTCCCGCCCGCGCCAGGTCCGGACCAGGTATTTGCCCAGCAGCTCCCGCGCCACCGTGACGGTGTCGCGATCATAGAAGTTGCGTTTCAGTCTGCGCATGGCAGGTCAGGGCTGTTCAGGCCCCGGCGCCGCTTTTCCCGAATCGGGGGTAGAAAAGAACAGCCAGCATCAGGCCAATGACAGCGATGTTGACAAACAGTGCGCCCAGGTAAAGCCACTGGAATCCGACCACCATTTCGTATATCTCAAAGGGGATGTAAATGGCGCCACTGACCGCCGCGAACCACTCGGCCCAGCGCTTTTCGTGCCAAAGCCCGAACGCCTCTATGAACCGAACCGAGGTATAGGCGGCGGCGAGAACTGCCAGTGTGGCCAGGCGCGCATCAGTGAGCTTGGCTGCGAACGCGATAAAGATGCTGGGATACTTGCCGCTGATGTCCAGATGCAGCAATTCCATCAGGTGCTGGGCGAAATGCTGGATATCATGGTGGACCATGTGAAACACACCGATCCCCGCCAGCAGGACGAGTACACCCTTGCCGGCCTCGAGCACCGCGACGGCGCGAACGGAGGTGGAAAGCCGGAATCTCATCCGCGGCTCCGGTCCTGTTGTTCAGAGGATAGAGTGCCGGATAGCTGATCCGTGGTTTCCGGCCGGTAGGACAGGCGATCCCTGGAACGCATAGCGGACGAATATTACCGTAAACTTATCAGCGGGAATATTCGTGACTGCCGCTTTAACGACGAACATGCGAGTGTTTGAACTTACCCGGCACTCCGAAGTCAACAAAGCGGGTTACCGGCGGTGCTGACGCTGTCCCGCCGCAGGCGTCTCAATCATAATTCCATAATCCCTTGCAGCGGGTGCCGGCACCTGTGAAAAGACCGAGTTTCGAACCTGTCCTGAGCCATGCGCCGCCGCTTACCCGCGGGGACGGCGCGGTCATATTCTGTATGGTCGTCGTGCTCTATCTTGGCGCGCGCCTGGCCTTTTACGCCCCGGCGGTGGTGCGCGGTCCCGAGATC
The DNA here is from genome assembly GCA_964576645.1 of uncultured Enterobacteriaceae bacterium. Lineage (GTDB taxonomy): Bacteria > Pseudomonadota > Gammaproteobacteria > Eutrophobiales > Eutrophobiaceae > CAZNWR01. Next base: position 7,927 of record CAZNWR010000034.1, read on the forward strand.
TCCCTGCAGGCTGACGCGCTGCCGTGGTATGCGTTCCTTTCCTTCACCCGCATGGCCGCGGCCTACCTGCTTTCTCTTACGTTCAGCCTCGTCTACGGCTATGCCGCGGCCCGGCGGCGCCGCGCCGAGCAGGTGCTGGTGCCGCTACTGGACGTGTTGCAAAGCGTGCCTATTCTTTCCTTCCTTCCGGTAGTGCTGCTCAGTCTTTCCGTGATCCTGCCCCAGGCCGCGGCTGCGGAAATCGCCTGCGTGTTTCTGATCTTCACTTCCCAGGCCTGGAACATCACGTTCAGCTTCTACCAGTCGCTGAAGACGGTGCCTAGCGAACTGCGCGAAGCCGCCGCGGTGTTCCGGTTCTCTCCCTGGCTGCGGATGCGCTACCTGGAACTGCCGTTTTCCGCGCTCGGACTCATCTGGAACAGCATCATGAGCTGGGCCGGCGGCTGGTTCTTTTTGATGGCCGCGGAGATGTTCACCGTGGGGGACCGGGATTTCAGGTTGCCGGGTCTCGGCAGCTACCTGGAAACCGCCGCCGACCGGGGCGACACGCATGCGGTTATCCTGGGCGTGGCGGTGCTGGTAGTGATGATTGTCGCGCTCGACCAGTTGTTGTGGCGGCCGCTCCTGGCCTGGGCCGAACGCTTCAAAATAGAGTCGGTGGACAGTGCCGAACAGATGCATTCCTGGTTCCGCGACCTGGTTTCCCATTCGTGGCTGGCGGGCCGGTTTTCAAGACGTGTCCGCGCGCCGCTGATGGCTTGGCTGGACCGGCGGTTTAACAATCGGGAGGCCGTCGTCGAGGCGCCCCTGGAGGACACGGCAAGCGCCAAATTACCCTGGCGCACCCGGCTGCTGCTAAGTGCGGGTGCGGTGATCCTTTTGTGGTTGGGCGTTCGCGCCGCGCAGCTTCTCTCCACGGTATCGCTGCAGGAGTGGGCCAATATCGGCTTGGGTTTGGGCATGACGCTGATGCGGGTCATATGTGCCCTGGTGCTGGCGCTGGCATGGACCGTCCCCCTCGGTGTGGCCATCGGCACCCATCCTAAACTGGCAAAGGTTCTGCAGCCGACGGCCCAGGTCATGGCGTCGGTACCGGCCACCGCGCTGTTTCCCATCGTGTTGCTGTTCCTGCTGCAATTACCAGGTGGCTTGAACCTGTCCGCGGTGCTGCTGATGCTGCTGGGGACGCAGTGGTACCTGCTGTTCAATGTCATCGCGGGCGCCGCGGCAATCCCACAGGATCTGCGCGACACTTCCGCGCTGTTGCGCCTGAGTTCACGCGAGCGCTGGCGGGTGCTGACCCTTCCGGCGCTGTTTCCGTACATTATTACAGGCGCCATCACCGCGGTAGGCGGGGCCTGGAACGCCAGCATCGTCGCCGAGTACGTGACTTTCGGCGGGCATACTTACAGCACCCTCGGCATCGGCTCGGAAATCGCCGCCGCCACGGCGGCCGGCGATTACGCCAGGTTGCTGGCGGCGACGCTGGCCATGATTCTGACGGTGGTTTTGATCAATCGGCTGTTCTGGCTGAAACTCTACAAGCTGGCCGAACGCCGCTATCGCATGGAATAAGCTCATGGAAGAAAACACGCCGCTGCTCCAGGTCCGGGAAGTAACCAAGCGTTACGGGCGGTTCACCGCGTTGCAGTCCATCGATCTGGACATGTATTCGGGCGAGTTCGTCTGCCTGGTGGGTCCTTCCGGGTGCGGCAAGTCCACGCTGTTGCGGCTGATTGCCGGCCTGGCTCAGCCTACCGAGGGCCGGGTGCTGTACCGGGGCAGGCAGCTCGACGGGGTGAATCCCTACAGCACCATCGTATTTCAAACTTTCGCGCTGTTTCCCTGGTTTACGGTGATGAAGAACGTAACCATCGCGCTGCAGGCGCGCGGCATAGAATCCAGGAAGGAGCAGATTGAAAGGGCCGAACATCTGCTGACCATCGTCGGCCTGGAGGGATTCGAGGCGGCTTATCCCCGTGAACTTTCCGGTGGCATGCGTCAGAAAGTCGGCTTTGCCCGCGCCATGGCCGCCGAGCCGGAACTGCTGTGCCTGGATGAGCCGTTTTCCGCGCTGGACGTGCTGTCGGCGGAAACCCTGCGCGGCGAACTCATGGAGTTGTGGCTGGATCGCAAGATCCCCACGCGTGCGATCCTCATGGTAACGCACAATATAGAAGAAGCGGTGCTGATGGCGGATCGCGTCGTGATCATGGGCAAGGAACCCGGGCGCGTCACCGCGCAGGTCACGGTTCCCCTGCATCACCCTCGCGCGCGCAAGGATACCGCCTGCATGGCACTGGTGGACAGGATCTACGCGGCGGTCGCCGGGCGCACGCCCGCCGAAGTGGAAATAGGGGGAACGGCGGCGGCGCTCGCGGCGCGCATGCGGCCGCTGCCGTCGGTGGCATTGATACGCGTGGGCGGTTTGACCGAGGCCGCCGCGGGCCTGGGCGGCCGTTGCGATCTGCCCGCGCTGGAGGATGAAATCGGTATGGATTTGAATGAGTTCCTGCCCATCGTCGAGGCGGCCGAACGCCTGGGGCTCGCGAAAGTGGAGCAGGGCGACCTGATCCTGACACCGCAGGGCAAGGCCTACGCCGATGCGGAAATCACCGCGCGCATCGAACTGCTTGCCGGGCGCGTGCTGCGCATACCGCTGATCCGCTGGATCTTCGAAGCATTGCAGAACGACGACAACCAGCGCATCGACCACGGTTACTTCATCGACATCCTGCAAAAGGAGTTCGGCGACAAGGCGAAACAGCAGCTCGACATCGCCATTTCCTGGGGCCGTTTTACCGAACTGTTCGCCTACGACGCCGACACGCGCGAGCTTTACCTTGAAAGTTGAGTAATAGATCCGTCCAGATGCTTGCTTGCTGAAACCGGCTGTATCACACTGATAGAGGCAGCCAGAGCCGGTATATGCGCGGTGCGTAATTTTCAACGTGAAACTCATCGGGAATTGCTTCGGGGACTGATCCAGTTGCATGTGTTGCATCATGCAATGGAGGAGGCGATCTACGGATTGGGAATGATCGAGGAACTTCGCCGGCATGGCTATCAGATTGGCCCCGGCACGCTGTATCCGATCCTGCACAGGTTGACCGCACGGGGTTACTTGCGCAAATCTCCGGGCCGCGGCCGCCAGAAATGCTACCAGGCAACGGACAAGGGCCGTCGCGCCGTGAACGGCGCATATCATTTTGTTGCCGAATTATTCGGGGAGCTGCGCAGGCCCGACGACGTCGCCTGAGCCGCGATCACTCCCCGGTCGTCGTTCAAGCGTCCCAGCCCACTAGTTTTCTCTGCCCCTGACGCGGCCCTTGTTGACTTCCCATTATCGGAATTCGATAATGTAATGCGACGTATTTGCATCTATGAGGTCAGGGTGGCGGCCAAATGAGTGTTTCTTCCGAGGTGGCTTTCTCTTGCCGTGCCTGTAGCGTTCGGCCATTTTGCATTGCGCGCGGGCTTGAAGGTAATGACCTCAAGCGATTTGAATCCAACCGCGGCCCGATCCGGGTACTGCATCATGATCAGCATCTTTTCCGGGCCGGCGATGGATGCGACACCGTATACGTGGTCCGGTCAGGCGCCTTAAAAACAGTGGAGCCTGCCGACAGGGGTCAGGAGAGAAGTACCGGGTTTTATTTTCCCGGTGAAGTGCTTGGTCTGGAAGGTATGGAAACACAACAGCATCGCTGTACCGCTATCTCGCTTGAAACCAGCAGCATCTGCGGGATTTCGCACCGCAGCCTCCTGTTCCTGTGCGTGGAAATCAAGGGTCTTCGTGAGCAGGTATGGCGCATGATGAGCCGCGAAATAGGCCGCAAGCAGAACCTGCTGATGACCATCGAGACCAAGGACGCAAGCGGGCGCCTTGCTACTTTCCTGCTTTCCCTGTCCGAGCGCCTTAAGCGCATCGGTTATTCCGCAACTGAAATTCGCCTGCCCATGGGAAGGCAGGAAATTGGTGACCTTTTGGATCTGAACCTGGAGACCGTCAGCCGGGTACTCACCCGCTTTCACAATGCCGGAATTATAAAACGCGATCGCCGCTCGATCAGTTTGCTTGAAATGTCCCAACTACGGGCGTTGAGGGCCGGGCCCGAAAACCAACTGGGCCTGCAGGAGTAACAGCGCCAAAACTGGCGATTAGGGTGTGCCCAGAAAATCCAGCAGCGCCTGGTTGAACAACTTCGGGTCCTGAAGGAATGCAAAGTGGCTGACGGCCGGCAGGATCAGTTCGCCGGCGCCGGGGATCAGCGCCGCCATGTGATCGGTATTCCCGCGTTTGATGGCCGCGTCGTGATCGCCGTCGACGATCCAGGTGGGCACGGCGATGTGCCTTAACTGCTCGTTTGTGAAGTGCGGCTGCGTCGCCCACATGTTCGTGATTTCCGCCAGGAACGCCTTGAACCGGCCGGGCGTGGGTGAGAGTTTCCCGTATTCGCGCTGTACGCGCTTCATGTAGGCGACCCACACGGGGTTTCCGCTGGTGTCCGCGACGCCTGAAGGGTCCGAGTTTGCTGCAAAGGCGAATAGTTTTGTCAGCCGCCCGGGGTGATGAATCGCGATATCCAGTCCGATGATGGCGCCGTCGCTCCAGCCCACCAGCGCTGCCTTTCTGATATGCAGGTAATCCATCAGCGCCAGCACGTCCGATGACATGAGATCGTAACCGATGGGCGCCGCGGTACGCGTGCTGCGGCCGTGGCCGCGGCTGTCCAGCACGATAACCTTGTAGTGGGGCGCCAGCGCCCGCACCTGCAATCCCCAGTAGTCGGCGTTGGCCAGTCCCCCGTGCACCAGGACCACAGGCTTGCCGTGCCCGAAAACGGCATACCAGAGGTGAATGCCGTTCACCGGCACGGTCCCGCTGTGCTCGGGTTTGGGTAAAGTCGGTGTAGGCGGCAACCGGAGCCAGCGGTATTGCGCGTATGCGGGCTGTGCGCCCGCAACGGCGGCGAGCGTCATAATAAGGAAGCCAAGGCGGCGCATATTAAGTGTCCTCATGTTCGCCGCCCAATTGCACGAGTCCGATCTGCGCGAAGGCTCCGGGCCGAAAACCGCTACGCGCTTGAAGCCGGCGGACTCGTGCCCGTAGGTGCATGGTTGGCGGCACGAAACACCTGCCCGGCCACCCACGGATCGCTCATGGCTGCGCGTACCACGCGCGTGCGTACCTCGTCCGGCAGCCACGTGACTTCACCGTACAGCGATGCCCAGCGCTGGCAGTGTTCGACGATTTCACGCTCATTCCGCTCCCACTGTTCCAGCGCCGCCGGAATGTCCCGGCGGTCCGTGACGTCGGCGAGCGCCACTGACATGGCAAGGCCGTTTTGCATGGCCATGCCGCCGCCCTGGCCGAGATTGGGGGTCTGGGCGTGCGCGGCATCGCCGACAATGGCGGTGCGTCCCACCGACCAGGCGCTGCAGCGGGTAACGCTGTAGACGCCCCACGAAATCGGCGCGCTACCGATGCGCTCGACGAGATGCGCCCAGCGCGGGAAATCCTCGGTCCATAGCGATTTATCCACCGGTATCGCGCGTGCGGCAACATCGGTGTGCGCGCAGGTGAGTGCAAGGTATGTCTCCCGGGTATTGACCGGTGTGACCAGGAATCGCCGGGTGCCGTTCCAGCACTCGATGTACTTGCCTTCATCCTCGGGACCGAAATCACCGGGCATGGCCGCAACCATGGTGCGCAACGCGCCTTCCAGCGTCTGCTCGTGCAGCAATTCCACGCCCAGGCTCTGGCGCACCTTGGACCAAACGCCGTCCACGCCCACCGCGAGGTCGGCCACGACGCGCTCGCCATTCGCAAACATCAGTTCTCCGCGTGCGCTGGCGCCGGTGACCTCCGCCCCGGTCACGATCGTTACGCCATGCCTGCGGCAGGTGTTGGCCAGCGCGTCCAGCAACTGGCTGCGCGGCACGGTGAGCAGGCGATTGCCGCCGGTGATGGGCGCAGACTCGATGATGTTTCCATGATTATCACGTTGTTCGAAATGGGTGCCGTGGAAGGCATTGGCCGTGGCTTCGTCGAAAGCGCCCAGCGTTTCCAGCACGCGCAATCCGTTTTCCCAGATGTAGATCCCCGCACCGACGGCGCGCAAGGCGTCCTGGCGTTCGTACACGGTGACCTGCCAGCCCCGCTGCGCCAGCGCCGCCGCGGTTGCCAGGCCACCGATACCGCCGCCGGCGACGATGGCAGTCAGTCCCGCCATGGTGGTTCCTATACCGCCAGGTGCAGGGCGACGTCGCCGCGCGCCGCGATATCCCGCGGCACAGGTCGTCGCGCGTACCATTCGGAACGCAGCCCGTCCGGGTCCCGCAGGAACAGGGACCGCTTCCACGGCAGGTCAACTATCGTGTCGACACAACCGCCCTGATCGGTCAGTGTGGCGGCGGCCTTGTCGACAGCGGCCTCATCATCGAGCTCGAATGATGCATGCAGGTAGGCGGGTGCTTCGCCGGGCACGAGCACCAGGTTGTGTTCGTAGCCGGGATGTGCGGCGCCAAGCCAGACGACATGCTGTTGGCGGTCCACCACGTGCAGTCCCCCGATGCGGGTATAGAACTCGACCAGCCGTTCTACATCGGCACTTTGCAGAACGGCGTGCGTCACGCGGCGCGGATGCAGCGGCGCTTCTTCCACCACATGCCAGTCCGGATAGGCGTCGTAGCGAGGTTCCGTAAATCCTTCCGCTGTCAACGGGTCCCAATGGCTGGTGATGAGGTCCATCGGTCCCTTCAACACGTTTTGCCAATCCTTGACCGTATCGCAGTAGAACTCGTTGTAATTGTTATCCGGATCGAAGAGGTACACGCTGTGTGCGACCTGGTGGTCCACGGTGATGTCGGTGGGAATGTCGCCGGCTTTCAGGGCCTTGTACGCCGCGACCAGTTCTGCCTCGTTTTCGAGTTCCCAGGCGAGATGGTTGAGCCCGACGCTACGGCCTATGGTCCCGGGCAGCTGCAGCAGGCCATTGCGTCCATATCTGTCAACGCCGTTGGTTTTCTGGATCATGCCCAGATCGTGCGGCGTCTGGCCGGTACCCAGGAAGCTTGCAATGAGATCGGGCTCGGTGAACTCCACCGTCAACCCGCAGCAGCGGTTATAGAACTGCTCGGAATTGTCGATGTCCTCGACCCAGAGGTTGACGTGCCCCAGCCGGCGCGGGCGGAAATAATCTCCTTGGGTTTCTTTCGTCGGGTTCACGTGCGGTACCTTTGTGACCTGCAAACCATCCGTGCAGTATAGCCTAATCAAATCCTGCGACTAATTCCGGGGACAGTATACTTAATTCCTGTCGCTTATCCTGAGCCTGCGCATTCCGGAATTAAGTATACTGTCCCCGAAATTACGCCGCGTTACTAAGGTATGGCAGTTGAAAAAAATCCCAGGGAGGACGGGGAATATATCAATTCGCTGGCGCGCGGGCTGACCGTTCTGCGCACGTTCACCAGGGAACACCCGGAAATGACCCTGAGCGAGGTGGCGGCCGCGGCGGAGTTGAGCCCCGCGGTGGCCCGGCGTTGCCTGCATACGCTTATCCATCTCGGCTACGTTGGAAAAAAGGGCAAGCTGTTCCTGCTGCGGCCCGAGGTCATCGGCTTTGCATCCGCCTACCTGGAGTCCATGAACGTGGAGGAGATCGTGCATCCCTATCTGCAGCGGGTACGGGACAAGACCGGTGACAGTTCCTCCCTGGCGGTGCTTTCCCACTACGACATCCTCTACCTGGTGCACGTGTCCACCAACCGGATGATCCGGCTTGCGGCCGGCGTCGGCACGCGCTTCCCTGCGTTCGCCACATCGCTGGGCCGGGTGCTGCTGGCGTGGCAGCCGCCGGAATTCATTGAAAGCTTTCTGCATTCCACGGCACTGCAGCCGTTCACCGACAGGACCACCACTTCAATTTCCCGCTTGCGGCAGACCCTGGGCAAGGTGCGCAAGGACGGATTTGCCTCGGTTCAGGACGAGTTGGATTACGGCATCGTTTCGGTTGCGGTTCCGGTGAGAAATGACGGCGGCCAGGTCATCGCCGCCATCAACTGTTCCACGGCCACGTCCCGCATCACCCAGCAGGCCATGATCAAGTCACGGGTGCCGGTGTTGCTGGATGCCGCCAAGCATATAGAAATCGAGTTGCGCCGCTACCCGGTGCTGGTGCACTCGGTCAGTGCCTGAGTGGATATTTTGAAATCCGAAACAATCGGCGTTGGGGGGTGGGGCAGGCCGGGCCCCGGGGGA
>CAZNWR010000035.1:0-15931 GCA_964576645.1 uncultured Enterobacteriaceae bacterium
CGGACGCAACATTGCTGTTCATGAATAATCCGGAATAGTGCCTGGTGCCTGGATATCTGATTGTCGTCCGACCCTGCCGGATTTTCAATTCAGTATCTATACCGGGGCCGATATACTGCTGCCAATGCGCGCTCTTATCATCGTAACGTTAGTCAGCTTCTGTGCGGCCATCGCGGTGCGGGCAGCCGGGACCTCCAACGATCCGTACCTGTGGCTGGAGAATATCGAGGGCGCCAGGGCCCTGGCCTGGGTGCACGGGCAGAACCAGCAGACTTTCGCGCGCTACCGGCACGACCCGCTGTTCCAGGCCCTGCACAAGGACGCGCTTTCCGTGCTGGAGTCGAAATCACGCGTGCCCCGGGTCCGGCAGTACGGGCGCTATGTCTACAATCTGTGGCAGGACCAGGATCATCCCAGGGGGCTTTACCGGCGCGCCAGCGTGGCGTCGTTCAGGGAGAACAGGCCGGATTGGCATACCGTGCTGGATATCGATGCTCTGTCGAAGAAGGAAGGCAAGCGCTGGGCCTTCCACGGTATGACCTGCCTGGCGCCCGCGTACGTGCACTGCATGGTGAGCCTGGCGCCCGGCGGCGGCGACGCGGTGCAGATGCGCGAATTCAATACCCATACCTTGCGCTTCGTGAAGCGCGGCTTCTTCCTGCCCACGGCCAAGAGCAGCGTGGACTGGATGGACGCCGATACATTGTATGTAGGTACCGATTTTGGCAAGGGTTCGCTTACCGATTCCGGTTATCCCCGATCCGCGCGCATCTGGAAGCGCGGCACGCCCCTCAGCCGCGCCAAATCCCTGTACCAAGCCGGTACGAAGTCGGTCGCCGCGCAGGCGCAGCGCATCCGCACGTCCGCGGGCGATATCGATATCGTCACCGACCAGGTCACTTTCTGGAAGGCGCGCAATTTTCAGCTTGTGAACGGCAGGCTGGAACGCCTGGATCTGCCCGAAACCGCGGTCATCGACGGGGGCTACAAAGGCAGGCTGGTGATCTCCCTCAAGGCGGACTGGCACCGCGGCGGCGTCACCTATCCCGACGGCTCCGTTATCCTTGCCGATCCGGCGGCACTGCGCGGTGGTGCCGGCAAGGTGCTGCTGCTGGTGCGGCCGACGCCCAGCCAGGTGGTGGAGTCGGTGGACCCCATGCCCCAGGGCGTACTGGTGACCATGCTGGATAATGTGCGTGGTCGTTTGTACCGCTACCAGGCCGACGGCGGCAAGGTTACGCGCCAGGCGATCCCGTTTCCCGACAACGGCGCGCTGTCGGTCATGAGTACCGGCGAGGCATTCGTTAAGTATGAGTCGTTCCTGACGCCGCCCACGCTCTATTACATTGCATCGGGCTCGACCCAGGCGCGGAAGGTCACTGCGCAGCAGCCGACCTTTGACGGCAGCCGCTTCGCCGTGCATCAGTACTGGGCAACGTCCAAGGACGGCACCCGCATTCCCTACTTCGTCGTCGGGCCGAAGGACATGAAATACGACGGCAAGAATCCGGTGTGGATGTTTTCCTACGGCGGCTTCGAGATCCCGCTGACGCCGTCCTATTCCGGCTCCTACGAGGATCTGCACGGCGCCTATGGCAAGTTATGGCTGGAGCGGGGCGGCGTGTTCGTGCTGGCCAACATTCGCGGCGGCGGCGAGTTCGGACCCAAGTGGCATACCCAGGCGCTCAAGGCCAACCACGTCAAGGCATTCCAGGACTTCGAGGCGGTGGCCCGCGATCTGTTCAAGCGCGGTATCACCTCGCCGCAACACCTGGGAATAGAGGGCCGCAGCAACGGCGGCCTGCTGGTGGCGTCTACGACTATCCGTCATCCGGAGCTCTACGGCGCGGTGGTGTGCGGCAGCCCGCTGCTGGACATGAAGCGCTACAACAAACTGCTGGCGGGTGCGAGCTGGATGGCCGAGTACGGCAATCCGGACAACCCCAAAGACTGGGCCTACATCAGGAAATATTCACCCTACCAGAACGTCAAGCCGGGACAGAAGTATCCGCCCATCTTTTTCTATTCATCCACCCGCGACGATCGCGTGGATCCCGGTCACGCGCGCAAGATGGTGGCCAGGATGGAAGCTATGGGTTACCACGTACATTATTATGAGAACACCGAGGGCGGGCACCATGGCAGCGTCACTCCGGAGCAGCTTGCGACCCGCATCGCGCTTACCTACACGTTCCTGTGGGAGCATGTAAGGTAAGTTGAAACGGGTTGGGTGCTTCTCCGCCCGGAATACCGCCGCCGCCTTTCAGGCGGCAAATATAAAACGCTTTTCTCGGAACAGGCGCAGGCACGCGTCAACAATCTCCGCGTCGAAGCGAATTCTACTGCCATCCTCGATTTCGGCGAGGGCCTTGTCCATGCCTACCGCCGGACGGTAAGGGCGATGCGAGCCCATGGCCTCCACTGTGTCGGCCACCGCGAGAATGCGCGCTTCGAGTATGATTTGGTCCCCGCGCAGACCCCTTGGGTAACCGCTGCCGTCGAGGCGTTCGTGGTGCTGCCAGGCGGCTTCCGCCACCGGCCAGGGAAACTCCACGCGTTTCAGAATTTCGTAGCTTTGCCGCGCGTGAGTTTTGATCAGGGTAAATTCCGCTTCACTGAGACGCGTGGGCTTAGCCAGGATGTCGGCCGGGATGCCGATCTTGCCGACATCGTGCACGTACCCGGCGATTCGCACGCCTTCGATGCGAGCGGCCGACAGCCCCATTTCCGCGGCAATGGCCGCGGCGATTTCGCCGACGCGGCGCTGGTGACCGTTTGTGTACGGGTCACGCAATTCGCCGATGGTGGAAATTACCTCGATGGTTCCCTGGACGGCGTACTTCAGCTTTGCGATTGTGCGCTGGATTTCCTCTTCCGCTCGCTGCAATTCGGTCACATCCTGGACCGAGGCGATGACCACCTGTTTGCCGAGGTAAGTTCCCAAGGTACCGTGGGCGCCAAGCGTGACGTAGGAGCCGTCCTTGCGGATGGCCTGGAAGCTGTAGCGGAGATTCCGTGCTTTCCCTGTCAAACGTTCCCGCAGGTTGTTGGCCACCAGCTCGCGGCTTTCGGGGGCGACGAACTCCAACACCGGACGGCCGACGATGAACTCGTCGGAGTCATGACCGAGAATTGCGATAAGGCGGGGATTCACATAGACGAAGCGTCCTTGCTTGTCGATGATGCAGGTGCCGGTAATCGACTGCTCGATGATCGCCTGGAATTGCGCTTGGCTTTCCTGCAATTGTTCCTCGGCGTGTTTGCGTTGGGTAATGAGTTCACTGAAGATGATGATGCCGCCGATTTCCCCGTTGTCCATGCGCCAGGGACGGATTTCCCGTTGCACCCAATCGACGCGTCCGTCGGCGCGCGGGAAGGGCAGTTGCCTGCGCTTATCCACGGCGCCGGCCAGGCAGCGCTTGTGAATCTCCTTCCAGCATTCCGGGATTTCCGGGAATACTTCGTAGTGACTGCGCCCTATGATGTCTGCATCGCCCAGGTGATGATCGGACAGCCAGCGGTCGCTGACCTGCAGGTAGCGCATATTGGTGTCGAGCATCGCAATGGCGGCGGGCACGTGTCCCATGAACAGGCGCAGCAACTCGTTATTCGGCGGTACCGTCTTGTCCATATCACTTTGAAGAACATGTGCCAATATTTGACTCGTGGCGGGCGCATCGGGGGCGGATCGCTTGCATGCGTTATGGCCGCGCCGATGAAAATGGCGTGGAACGTTGAGTTGGTCTGGCGTTTGATTGAGCGACACCACGGCCCCGCCGCAGTTATGTTGAGTTGTCCAAAATCGCACATGGCATGCAACGTTGTGATTGATATGGATCAACGGATGCAGAACTCTGGGAAAAAACGTTACTGCTCATACACCAAATGGTGTAGGTAACCCGGAAAAACCAGCTTATCTCTTCTTGCTTGTACTCGGGCAGAACATGATGGTTGTCACGTCAGTGCATCATCTCAGGCTACGTCGTGCACGTAATCAGCAGCCGAGGTGGCGTCCTCGCCGGCCGGCGTGTTCAGCAGCCGTAATACCAGGGTCAGCAGGATTGTGATAGCGAAGTTCAGTATCAGGGAATAGAGCGCCGCGTAGCCGGGCACGGTGAGCGAGCCCAGGTGCAGGGGGTAGATGGTGCTGCTGAAGTCACGCGTGGCCATCATCCAGGTGCCGCAGCCCATGCCGGCGAGCAGGCCCGCCGCCAGCGCCCAGCGGTGCAGCCAGCGCGTGTACAGGCCGACCACCACCGCGGGCAGGGTCTGAATGATCCAGATGCCGCCCAGGAGTTGAAGCTGGATCGCGTACTTCAACGGCAGAAACAGAATGAAGGCCAGCGCACCGAACTTGACCACGAGCGACATGAACTTGGCGGTTTTTGCCTCCTGCGACGGGCTCGCGTCGCGTCTCAGGAACTCCTTATATATATTGCGGGTGAACAGGTTGGCCGAGGCGATGGACATGATGGCCGCCGGTACCAGCGCGCCGATGGCAATCGCCGCGAAACTCACCCCCACGAACCAGTCCGGAAACGAGTGCAGCAGCAGTGCCGGCACCGCGAAGTTGGTGCCGTATTGCTTGAAGTAGGCGGCATAGGTCGGATCGTGCCCCACACCGGAGGCAATAGCCATGTAGCCGAGGAACGCGATCAGGGCCAGCACCAGGGAGTAGGTCGGCAGCAGCGCCATGTTGCGTTTAATGACGTTGCGGTGACTGGCGCTCAGCAAACCCGTGACGCTGTGCGGATACAGAAACAGGGCCAGAGCCGAGCCCAGGGCCAGCGTTGCATAGGCGCTGTAAATTCCCAGGTTTCCCGGAACTGGCGGCTTGAGCAGCAGTTTGTCCTTCGGGACCGAGGCGAAGATATGACCGTATCCCCCCAGCTTTGCGGGGATGACGATGACGGCCGCGATGATGACGATATAAATGAGCGTATCCTTCGCGATGGCGATAAGCGCCGGCGCCCGCAGGCCGCTTTTGTAATCGTAGGCCGCCAGGATGGTAAAGGCGATGATCAGTGGCAAGGCGCCGACAAACCCGGTGCCGGTGAATCCCATGGCGCCGATCACCACCTGGATCCCGACCAGCTGCAAGGCGATGTAGGGCATGGTGGCGAGGATGCCGGTGATGGCCACCAGCAGCGCCAAAAGGCTGCTGTCGTAGCGGGCGCGCACGAAGTCCGAGGCGGTAACGTAGCCGTGCCGGTGCGCTACCGACCACAGCCGCGGGAATACCAGGTAAACGAACGGAAACACCATCAGGGTGTAGGGCAGGGCGAAGAAACCGATGGCGCCGGCGCCGAATACCAGTGCCGGCACGGCGACGAAGGTATAGGCGGTGTAGAGATCGCCGCCCAGCAGGAACCAGGTGACGATGGTGCCGAAGCGGCGGCCGCCCAGTCCCCATTCGTTCAGATGATCCAGCGCCGCCGCGCGCCAGCGCGAGGCCATGAAGCCGACCACCGTTACTAGTGCGAACAGGAAAATGAATACCGAGAGCGCCGTCCAGTTCACGCTGTATCCCGCCGGCGGTTCAGACTTTGTTAAGGTAGGCGACGGCGGTGATGATCGCCGTGACGATGATCCAGACGAACTGGAACCAGTAGAAGAACGGAATACCGAACAGCGTGGGATCCACGCGGTTGTAAAACGGCACCCACAGCGCGCCGACAAACGGTGCCAGCAAAAACAGGATCCACAACACCTTTACTATTGCGGATCTGGACTTCGCGGCCTGCATCAATCTCCCCCACTGAACAGGAGTACCTATTGTCCACGGGCTTCCCGGCGCGGGCAAGGGCTATCGCGAGGCAATTTCACTGAATCAGCGCCCGCCAGATTCAGTATACTGTCCCCGGAATTCGAAAATTGAAATGAAAAAAAGCCGATTCCTACTACTGCTGCTGTTGCTTATTCCCGCCGGCGTCGGCGTCTACTACCTGCTTGGGCAGGCCCCGAAGTCCATCATTCTGACTGGCATAGTCACGACCGACGATGTCAGGGTCAGTTCCATGATCCAGGGCCGCATCGAGCAACTCGAGGTGGCGCCCGGCGATACGGTCAGGAAGGGCGAGCTGCTGGCACGCATACAACCACAGGAATCCCGGGCCGACCTGCGCTTTTACCGCAAGTCCGAACAGGCTGCTTCCGCCGCAGTCAATGAAGCCCGCGCGCAATTGAAGTTTCTGGAAGCGCAGACACGCGAGCAGATCCGCCAGGCGCGGGCCAACCTCGCCACCAGCCGGGCGCAGGCCAGGCAGGCTGACGCCGATCTGGAAAATACCCAGTTGCTTTATAAGCGTGCCCGCGATCTGCGCAAAACCGGGGCCAATTCCCAGCAGGACCTGGACCAGGCACGAACAACGTTTCAGGGCGCGCAGGCCCATGCCGACTCCCTGCACAAACAGATACAGGCGGCGCAGGCGGCGTTGTCACTGGCACAGGCGAACGAAGTCGAAATCACGGCGCGCAAGGCGGCACTGGAAGCCAGCAGTGAGCAACTGGCGGCGGCTGGCGCGCAAACGGAAAAGGCCAGTGTCCGGCTCGGGTACACGGAGATTCATGCACCCGTCAGCGGCATCGTCGATGTACGCGCAGCGCTGCAGGGCGAGGTGGTCGATCCGGGGCAGCCCATCGTGACTCTTATCGACCCGGATGACCTGTGGGTTCGCGCCGACGTGGAGGAGAGCTATATCGACCGGGTCCACCTGGGCGAGAAGATGCAGGTGCGCCTGCCGTCCGGGCGCGCGCGCGAGTGCACGGTGTTCTTTCGGGGCGTGGATGCCGATTACGCGACGCAGCGTGACGTCAGCCGCACCAAGCGTGACATCAAAACCTTTGAGATAAGACTGCGCTGCGACAACCATGATCGCAGTCTGGCCCTGGGGATGACCGCCTACGTGAGTTTGCCGCTGGATTAGGCCGTGCCGGGCGACGAATCGGACAGTAACGCGGCCGCACGCCGCTTCGACGTGGAGGTGGACGGGCTGACCAAGCGCTTCGGGGATTTCTGCGCCGTTGACGCCTTGAGTTTCAACGTCGGCCATGGCGAAGTGTTCGGTCTGCTCGGTCCCAACGGCGCCGGCAAGTCCACCCTGATCCGTATGTTGACAACCCTGGTGGCGCCAAGCACCGGCCGTGCGCGTGTCGGCGGCTTCGATATTACAGAGTCGCCCAACGAGGTGCGTAAAGTGATCGGCGTCATTCCCCAGGCCATGACCACCGATCTGGATCTGAGCGCGGAAGAGAACATGACGATTTTTGCCAAGCTCTATGGCCTCTCGCGCAGGGAGCGCCGGGAGGCGATCCGCGAGCTGCTGGCGGCGGTGGACCTGTCGCAATGGGCGGAGAAGCCGGTCAAGATGTTTTCCGGCGGCATGCGGCGGCGCCTGGAGATCGCCCGCGGCCTGGTGCACGAACCGAAAATTTTCTTTCTCGACGAGCCGACCACCGGCCTGGATCCGGTGTCGCGGGTCGCGGTTTGGGAAATGCTGGATCGGCTGCGCCGGGAACGCGACCTGACCATCATCGTGACGACACACTACATGGATGAGGCGGACAAGTTGTGCGATCGAATCGCCATTGTCGATCACGGCAAGCTGGTGGCGCTGGATTCTCCATTGAAGCTCAAGGCCTCGATTCCGGGTAAGAATGTGTTGGAAGTCAGCTTCTCATCCGTTCCACAGGGATGGAGCGAGACCCTGAGTTCGCTGCCGGACGTTGCCGAGGTCAAGACCGAGGACAGCATCTTCCGGCTGTCATCCAACAACGGTCCGCGCACCACCGTTGCGCTGATGGACGCGGCCCGGCGCGCGGACGTGGGTATCGCTTCGCTGTCCGTGCAAAGCACCACGCTGGACGATGTGTTCGTGCACTACACAGGACGCGCCCTGCGCGATGAACTGCAGAGCGCAAATCCCTCCGACAGCCGCTACATCATGAGGCGCGGCTGAGCAGCGCCGCACGCGCATGCACCGGATCTGGGCAATTATCGAACGCGACCTGCGCCGATTCCGGCGCAGCCCGACACTTATCATCGTGTCGATCTTCATGCCCCTGGTCCAGCTGGTGGTGCTGGGGTATGCGTTCGGCGGCAAGATCAGGAACCTGGAACTGGGCGTGGTCGACCAGGATCATCACGTTCCCGCCGTCAGGTTGCAGGGTATGTTCAACGCCGTTGCGGCCAACGCGAAAACGTTCGAGACGGTGGCTTATACCGACCAGGGCGCCGCACTGCACGCCCTGCGCACCGGGCGTATCAACGGCCTGTTGACCATTCCGCCGAATTTTTCACGCAATCTGGACACCGGCAATAATCCGAAGATCGCGCTTGTCGAGGACAACACCGACCGATTCAGTTCGTCCGCGCTGGAGGCGAGCCTGACGCAGTTGCTCGCTGCCTTCAACAGCGCCAGCGTGCCCGCGCGCACCACTTCCAAGGCCAGCCTGTCCGTAGTCGAAGTGTACCCCTACGTTCCCTATATCCAGTTTCTGTTGCCGGGAACCATCACGCTGGCCGTGTTCGTGTCCGCCATGATCGGCGGGGGGATCATTTACATCGACGACAAGGCGCGCGGGCTGCATGAAGGCTACCTGGTCACGCCCATCACCAAGTTCGAACTGATCATGGGATTCAACCTGGCCGGCGTCATCAAGGCATGCATCGCGGGATTCGTTCTGGTGACCATCGGTTCGTTGATCGCCGGCATACCCGATCCGCTGAACCTGTTAAGGCTGGCGCGCATGCTTGTTATTGTCTTGCTGTCCGCGCTGGCACTGATCAGCATGATGTTCCTGATCATGGTGCGTGTTTCCGATCCACTGGTGCCGCGCGCGATCTTCGGGGTGCTGAACACACTTTTGTTTTTCCCCAGTGGCGCCGTTTACCCGACTCACTCATTTCCAGGTTGGATGAAAGTGATCGCGATTGTCGATCCCTTCACTTACGCGGTTCACGCTTTCAAGGAACTGGTCCTGAAAAATACGAGCCTGGCCGCGGTCGGATCCGATATTGCATTTCTGGTGGGATTTACCGTGGTGGCCATGGGCGCGGCGACCGTTTTGTTCAAGCGGGCCTTATAGACATGCGCACCCAGGAGTCGGAGCGTGCGCTCCGGCCCCTGCTCGCCCAGTCGCTGTGGTTGTAGTCTGGCGATTGACACACGTTGCAACGTTGTTAATTGATCGAGGATGGGGTCATGGTGTTTCCGCTCCATGTGAACCAGGGGTCGGAGCATGCGCTCCGACCCCTGTGTCACTGCGTTTTCCGCCGGAAATAAAAAAGGCCCGGTGTGTCGTTGGGGGAGGAGGGATGCACGACCGGGCCGCTATAAATAACATCATCAGGGAGGTAATGATGCTACGGTTGAACTGTATGGAAACCGGGAAATTGTTGCTGTGATGCGGCGCACACATCGTTATCGGAAAGGCGCCGTTATTGCCGGGATGTGAACTGAGTCACGGCGCCTGCCGTGTGCGCCAAAGGAATTATGTGACGCCGGTCCGGTTTGGCTCGGAGGCCTCGGCCGTTCGGGGCCGTACCAGCGCAAGTACTTTCCATTCCGCTTCAGGTTTCACGCTGTTCTCGGCGGTGAACATTTGCACCCGCCCCTTCGGGTCGATTGTAAATAAGGGAACGGCATATCCCTCATTGCGTGCAAGGTAGGTCTCAAAAGAGAACTCGGCGCTTAAAAGCGTTGTGCGGATCTCCGCGCCTTCGCGCAACCAGCCGGCCAGGGTTCCATAGGTGATGTCCTTCCCGAACAATTGTCTGCCGCGATGGCGGGTGCCGATCTGGTGTTTTTCCTCGATGACGCGCTCGCGCGCGGAGCGCAACTCGTAAACATTGTTGGCGCCGAACTCGGTTTTGAAGCGCAGGCAGGCAAGCGCATCCAGGTTGCCACGCCCGGACATCGCCAGCAGGCGCCCGAGTCCCACCAGGTCCAGGTGTGCGTCGGCGTGTTCCGACACCGGATTGCCTAAATAAGTATCCAGGTTTTCCATGCGCGCCAGGCGTGTGTTTTCCCAGTTACTGTCAGTGAGGCGGACTTTGCTGCCCTGTTCCTGCAATGCCTTGGCCACGGCGCGCGCCACGTTGCCGGCACCGACAATCAGAAAACCCGTGGGCGGCGGTTCACGCACGGCGAGCCAGCGCGCCAGGGGTTTCGCCGTGGCGCTTTGCACCAGCACGGTGCCGATGGTGATCAGGAACGCCAGCGGCACCAGCAGTCCGGCCTGCGCCACGCCGGCCTCCTGCAGGCGCAACGCAAAGGCGGCGGCCACGGCCGCGCACACGATCCCGCGTGGTCCGATCCAGGCGATCAACAGACGTTCGCGCCACGTGACTTCCGAGCCGATGGTGGATACCAGCACTGACAACGGACGCGCTACGAACATTACCACCGCCAGCAGCACCAGTGCCGGCCAGCCCACTTCCACCAGTTGCGCCGGTTCGATGCGGGCCGCCAGCACGATAAATAATGCGGAGATAAGGAGCAGGCTCAGGCTTTCCTTGAAATCCAGTATGTCCTGCAGGTCCGTGTCCTTCATGTTGGCAAGCGTCAGGCCCATGATGGTGACCGCCAGCAGCCCCGATTCGTGCGCGGCCAGGTCGGCCGCCACGTAGACCCCGAAGACGAGGCTGAGAGTAAACACGCTGCGCAAAAATTCCGGTATGAAGTGCCGGCGCAGCACGTAGCCCAGTGCGACAGCCACCCCGATGCCGATAGCAGAGCCGGTCAGGATCAGTTTCCCGAATGTCAGCAGTACGCCCGTGAGTGCATGGTCGGTTTCGCTGGTGATGATGAGGTCAAAAGCCAGCACCGCAAGCAGGGCGCCCAGGGGATCGATGATGATCCCCTCCCAGCGCAGGATCCCGGCAATGGTGGCGTTAGGCCGGACCGTGCGCAGCATTGGGAAGATCACGGTGGGGCCGGTTACCACGACCACCGCGCCGAACAGCGCCGCAAGCCTGAGGTCGAATCCGAACAACCAGTGGCTTGCGGCCGCCGTGACCAGCCAGGTTAAAGCCGCGCCGATGCTCACCAGGTTGCGTACCACGGCGCCGACGCCCCTGATGTCGTTCAGACGCAGCGTCAGGCTGCCTTCGAACAGAATGACGGCGACCGACAGGGATACCGCGGGAAACAACAGCGGACCGAAAAGCTGATCCGGGTGCAGCAGTCCGGTGGCCGGCCCCGCCAGAATGCCCGACACCAGCAGAAACAGGATGGCCGGCATGCGCACCCACCATGCCAGCCATTGACAGACCATGCCGAGCAGGCCGATGCCCGCCAGCGATAACAGGATCTCAGTGTTCATGGCCGGCGCCCTTCACGCCGGTTTTAGCCGGTCCCGGTTTGTTGAAGCAGGAAGGGTAGACGGGCCATAGGGAGGCGAAAACCCCGGCAACCTGATTCAAGTACATGCGCTGCGCCGCGTAGGCCTGCTGTTCCCGCAACACCCGCGTATGGCAGTCGCGGGATCTATATTTGCCGCTCAAATCCTGGAGGTAATGGACCATTTCATGAACCAGCAGGCTGCGCACCATCGGATCCCTCAGGTTCTTTATGCGCTTGTCCAGGTAGATGACTTTCTTGTCGTCGTACCAGGCGGCTACCCGGCAAGGTTCGCTGCCGCCGCAAGCCCGCTCCACGAAAAATTCGTGAGGGCGATACTGGAGTGTCGGAACCGTCTGGGGATAAGGGTAGCCTGATAACTGCGCGGCCCAACTGAGGAGTACGGCCAGCAGGCTAGCGTTATTCACGGCCATCACCCCGGGGGTGCGTCAGCTCACCTTGCGAAACACCAGTGAGGCGTTGGTACCGCCGAACCCGAAGCTGTTGGACATGGCTGTAACAAGCCCGGCGTTGTCAATGCGCTCGCGCACGATGGGTAGATCCGCTCCCGCCGGATCCGGATTGTGGATGTTGGCGGACTTGCACAGGAAGTCGTGCTTCAGCATCAACAGGGTGAAAATCGCCTCGTTCACGCCGGCAGCGCCAAGACCATGGCCGCTGAGGGCCTTGGTGGCGTTGATGTGTGGCACCTGTTCGCCGAACAACTCACGGATTGTCGTCAGTTCCACGGTGTCGCCGGCGGGCGTACTGGTGGCGTGTGCGTTGATGTAATCCACCGGGGAATCGGTGGTGGAAAGGGCCTCGCGCATGCAACGCATCGCGCCTTCGCCGGAGGGTTTGACCATGTCGAAGCCGTCGGAAGTCGCGCCGTAACCGACCAGTTCGGCGTAGATGGGCGCATTGCGCCTGGCAGCGTGCTCCAGTTCCTCCAGCACCACGATGCCGCCACCGCCGGAAATCACAAAACCATCGCGATCCTGATCAAACGGCCGCGACGCTTCCGTGGGCCTGTCATTATAGTTTGATGACAGGGCACCCATGGCGTCGAACAGCACCGAGGTGGTCCAGTGCAACTCATCGCCGCCGCCGGCGAAAATGATGTCCTGGCGGCCGCTGCGTATGATGTCCGCCGCGTTGCCGATGCAGTGAGCGCTGGTTGCGCAAGCAGAGCTGATGGAGTAGTTAACGCCTTTAATGTGATAGGCGACGGACAGGCAGGCACTGCAGGTGCTCGACATGATGCGCGGTACCATGGTCGGTCCCACCTTGCGTGCGCTTCTGTCACGCACGATATCCGTTACGGCAAGCATGTTGGCGGTGGATGAGCCGCCGCTGCCGGCGATGAGCCCGATGCGGGGATCAGAGATCTGGTCTTCCTCGAGGCCGGCATCGGCGATGGCATCGCGCATGGCCAGGTAGGCATAGGCCGCGGCATCGCCCATGAAGCGGCGCTGCTTGCGGTCGACAAGCGCATCCACGTCCAGGCGTACGGGTGCATAGACATGGGACCGGAATCCCAGCTTTTCGTATTCCGGACAAAACTCGACCCCGGAGCGCCCCGCGCGCAGGGATTCCACCACCTCCGACGCGGTGTTGCCAATGCTGGACTTGATGCCAAGCCCGGTGACGACTACGCGGCGCATGGATTAAAACTCGCTGAGTTTCGTGAACAGGCCCACGCGCAGATCCTTTGCCAGGTAAATCTGCGTGCCGTCCACTTCCATGCGGCCGTCTGCAACGCCCATGACGAGTTTCCGATTAATGATCCGCTTCATGTCAATTGTATATGTCACCAGTCGGTTTTCTGGAGTCACCTGGCCCCTGAACTTGACTTCGCCCGCCCCCAGGGCCCGCCCGCGGCCCGGCGCTCCGGTCCAGCCGAGAAAAAATCCAACCAGCTGCCACATGGCATCGAGCCCCAGGCACCCGGGCATGACCGGGTCGCCGGCGAAATGACACGCGAAAAACCACAGGTCCGGATGAATATCCAGCTCCGCCACCAGCACCCCATGCCCGGCGCTGCCCCCAGTGGCGCTGATATGCGTCACCCGGTCCACCATGAGCATGTCGGGCAGCGGGAGCTGCGCATTGCCCGGTCCGAACAGCTCGCCGCGAGCGCACTGCAGCAGTTCGTCCTTGCTGAACTTGTTCTTATCTTGGAACGGCATGTGCCGGTAGTATCTCATGGAAACACGGTTTTTTCCCGTCCAAATGGGGCGGATGGTCTTTAATTTCCGCGTGCGCTTGACAGGGCACTTTCGGCCGTTAGACTCGCTCCTGTCTATGTCCAACCAGCACGGCGTATCCCCCAGGCGTCAAAGCGTACCGGTCAAAGTCGGCCCCGTGGTCGTGGGCGGCGGCGCGCCCGTCGTTGTGCAGTCCATGACCAACACCGATACCCGCGACGTCGATTCCACCGCGAAACAGGTTCTGCAGCTTGCCGCCGCGGGTTCGGAACTGGTGCGCGTGACCGTCAATACCGAGCACGCCGCCAAGGCCGTGGCACCCATACGTGACCGCCTTGCGGCCCAGGGCTGCCATGTGCCCATTGTCGGGGATTTCCATTACAACGGTCACAAGCTGCTTAGCAAGTATCCCGACTGCGCCGAGGCGCTGGCCAAGTACCGCATCAATCCGGGCAACGTGGGTTTTGGTGAGAAAAAGGACGTGCAGTTCGCCACCATGATCGAAAAGGCTGTTGAGTACGACAAACCGGTGCGGATAGGCGTCAACTGGGGAAGTCTGGACCAGGAACTGTTGACGAAGATGATGGATGACAACGCCGCCCTCGACTCGCCGCGGGAAGCGGAGGACGTCATGCGCGAGGCGCTGATCGTGTCGGCGCTCAGCAGCGCGGCGCGCGCCGAGGAGCTGGGATTGGCGCGCGATCACATTATTCTCTCATGCAAAGTGAGCGGCGTTCAGAAATTGATCGCCGTCTACCGGGATCTGGCGGCGCGCTGTGACTATGCCCTGCACCTGGGCCTGACCGAAGCGGGTATGGGTTCCAAGGGGATCGTGGCGTCCAGCGCCGCGTTATCGGTGCTGCTGCAGGAAGGGATCGGCGATACCATACGCATTTCGCTGACCCCGGAACCCGGCGGCGATCGGGCCAAAGAGGTTATCGTCGCCCAGGAGATCCTGCAGACCATGGGGCTGCGCTCTTTCACGCCGATGGTCACTGCGTGTCCGGGATGCGGCCGTACAACCAGTACCGTGTTTCAGCAGCTTGCGGACAGCATTCAGGCTTACGTGCGCAGCCAGATGCCCATCTGGCGCGAAAAGTACCATGGCGTTGAGGATCTGAACCTGGCGGTGATGGGTTGCGTGGTGAACGGGCCCGGGGAGAGCAAGCATGCGGACATCGGCATCAGCCTGCCGGGCACCGGCGAGGCGCCGTCCGCGCCGGTGTTCATCGACGGCGAAAAGGTCACCACCCTGCACGGCGAGAATATCGCCGACCAGTTCCGCCAGATCGTCGACGACTACGTGGAAAAGCGCTACTCGCGCAGAAATTAAGCGCGCGATTCTATACCCCCTCTCCCTGACCCTCTCCCCAAAGGGGAGAGGGTAAATATGGTTATATCCCCTCTCCGACCTTCGCCCCAAAGGGGAGAGGGTAAATGTGGTTATGTCCCCTCTCCGACCTTCGCTCCAAAGGGGAGAGGATGACCAAGGTTGTACACCGGAACGACATAATTCCTCCCTCACCCGCCTGCTGGACCGGTAACGATCTATCCTGCCTCGCCCGCTTGCGGGGACGTAATGATCGGTCTCCCCTCTCCCGCCTGCGGGAGAGGGGGCGGGGGAGAGGGTCAATGGGCGCCGAAAACGATGCGGGCGACTTCGGGGAAACTCTTCACGAAGTGAACTTCGAGCTTTTCGCGCAGGTGCTCCGGCAGTTCCTCGAAGTCACGCCGGTTGGGATCGGGCAGGATCACTTCGTTAATTCCTGAACGGCGCGCCGCCACGATTTTTTCCCGGATTCCGCCCACGGGCAGCACTTTGCCGGTCAGGGTCAGCTCGCCGGTCATGGCCAGCGACCGCGGCGCCCGATTCAAGGCCAGGGAAAGCAGCGCGGTCGCCATGGTGATGCCGGCACTGGGGCCGTCCTTGGGGGTGGCGCCCTCCGGCACGTGCAGGTGGACGTAGGCGCTGTCGTAGAAGTCTTCCGGTGCACCGAGTTGTTTAAGGTGCGCGGTGATATAGCTGTAAGCGATTTCCGCGGACTCCTTCATCACCTCGCCCAGCTTGCCGGTTAACTTGAAGCCGCGGTGCTTGCCGTGTACCCGGCCCGCTTCCACCGACAACGTAGCACCGCCCAGCGCCGTCCATGCCAGGCCGGTTACTACGCCGGGTCCGGTCATAAGTTTTTCACCGCGGAACAGCGGCTGTCCCAGGTACTCTTCCACGTCTCCGGCATTGACGGATACCTTCACGCCCTCGCCGTCCAATTGCTTCACCACGGCCTTGCGGATGATGCGGCCCAACTGCTTTTCCAGGCCGCGCACGCCGGCGCCGCGCGCGTAGCCATCGATGACGCGGCGCAGGGCCGCGTCCGTGATGCG
>CAZNWR010000036.1:0-1750 GCA_964576645.1 uncultured Enterobacteriaceae bacterium
AACCAACCCCGGTCCGGTCAAATTCCTGCTGGGGGAAATGGGCCTGATGGATCCGACCCTGCGTCTGCCCCTGGTGCTGCCTTCGGAGGAGAACAGGAACAGAATTATCGCCGTGGCCAGGGAGTACGGCATTCTGTGAAGACCGGCCGGGTTGTCAGCGGCGGTGTCAGTCACATGGTGTCCGTGCAGGCGGACGGGTCGCTGCTGACCGCGACCGGAGAGGTGCTGGACAGTGAGCGCGTGCAATGGCTGGCGCCCGCCCACGGCATGGTTATCTGCGCGGCGCTCAATTACCGCACGCATCTGGCGCAGTTGAATGCGCGCTTTCAGGAGGCGCCGTACGCCAAACCGCCGCAGAACCCGGTGCTGTTCGTTAAGCCGGAAAATACGCTGACCGGTCACTGCCGTGCGGTCCAGGTACCGGACGGCGTACCTGCCATTCAACCCGGCCCCGCTTTGGCGCTGGTGATTGGACGCATGGCGCAGGGGGTAAAGGCGGACGAGGCCATGGCATTTATCAAAGGCTACACCTTGTTCAATGACTTCTCCCTGCCGGAAGAAAGTTTTTTCCGGCCTCCCGTGCGCGATAAGTGTTTCGATTCCGCCGGGCCGCTGGGTCCGCTGGTCGTCAGTGTTGACGAGGCGCCGGATCCGACTGACCTGGAAGTGCGTTTGTTCCTTAACGGCGAATTGAAGCAATCGGGACGTACGTCGGACCTGGTCTGGAGCATTCCTTCGTTAATGGAATCGATTACCGGATTCATGACCCTGAGAGAAGACGATATTCTGGTAACGGGCTTCCCGGCGGGGCGCGTCGATGCGGTGGTAGGCGACTCGGTGGAAGTGGAGGTGGAGGGAGTCGGCCGGCTGGAAAGCCGGCTCGTTTCAGAAAGGGAATACTATGAAGGCAGGGAGGCTGCATGAAACGCGCGCGCATCAGGCACGAAGCAAAGGTAAAGTCGGTCGTGGTGCGCCCGGACGGTACCCTGGAGACCCCGGATGGCGCGGTGCTACATGAGAGCGAGGTGTCATGGCTGGCACCGTCTCATGGCACCATCGTGGCGCTGGGCCTGAATTATGCCGATCACGCTTCCGAACTGGCGTTCAAGGCGCCCGCCGAACCGCTGCTGTTTATCAAGGCGCCGTCCGGAGTCACCGGTCACTGCGCGCCCTGTTGCCGCCCGGACGGCGTGCAGCACATGCACTACGAGGCGGAGTTGGTTGCCGTCATCGGCAAAACCGCATGCAAGGTGAAGCGCGCCGATGCCATGGACTACGTGGGCGGCTACACGGTATGCAACGATTTCGCGGTGCGCGATTACCTGGAGAATTTCTACCGGCCGAACCTGCGGGTGAAGTGCCGTGATACATTAACGCCGCTGGGTCCCTGGATCGTGGATGCCGTGGAGGTTGGAGATGTAGGCAACCTGGAGATACGCACCTGGGTCAATGGCAAGCTTCTGCAGTCAGGCAATACCCGCGACATGGTGTTCGATATCCCGTACCTGGTGGAATACCTGAGCGCCTTCATGACCCTGCAACCGGGGGACATGATTTCCACCGGCACGCCGAAGGGCGTGAGCGACGTGCAGCCGGGTGATGAGGTGAGCGTGGAAGTGGAGAATGTGGGACGGCTGCAGAATTATATCGTTTCCGAGCGGGAATATCGGACCATGGATGTTGTTTTGACATGAGCGTTGCACAGGACGAATTATTTGTGAACGGTTGGCCGGGGTGGCGGACGGGTCCT
>CAZNWR010000036.1:1850-6795 GCA_964576645.1 uncultured Enterobacteriaceae bacterium
GTCAGCCGGGCACAGGGTTCGTGCTCGCGGGGCTGCGCGCGAAGCCCTGTACCCGCTGCCACCCGTCCGGTGGCTGTTGGGGCGTTCACAAATAATTCTGCTTTTGTGAACGGTTGGCCGGGGTGGCGGACGGGTCCTGTCAGCCGGGCACAGGGTTCGTGCTCGCGGGGCTGCGCGCGAAGCCCTGTACCCGTTGCCACCCGTCCGGTGAGTGTTGGGTTACATCAGGGGGCGTAGCGTATGCTCCGATCCCTGTATCCGGTTTTCTTGTCGTCCTTCGCGATCTTGGCGAGAAATGTGTTTGGTTCTGGCTCGTCCCAGTAAGGAACTCAAGATGAGTGAACAGTTGAAGGAAAATCTGAAACAGGCGGAAAGCTATCTCAAGCGCTTCCGCGACAATGTCACCGGCCACTGGGTGAACGGCGAACCGTATGCCGGTGTGTCGGGCCGGACCTTCGATAACCTGACGCCGGTGGACAACAGCTCCCTGGGCCGGGTTGCGGAAGGCGCCGCGGAGGATATTGATGTCGCCGCGAAGGCGGCTGAGACGGCGTTTCCCGCCTGGCGCGACATCCCGGCCCGCGAGCGCCGCAAGCTGCTGCACGGACTTGCGGACCTGGTGGAAGAACACGCCGAGGAAATCGCGCTGGTGGAGAGCATGGATTGCGGGCAGCCCATCCGCTTTATGAAAGCCGCCGCCGCCCGCGGCGCGCAGAACTTCCGGTTCTTCGCCGACAAGGCGCAGGAAGCCCGGGACGGGCTGGCGCTGCAGCAGGAGCAGCACGTCAACTACACCATGCGCATGCCCATCGGTCCGGTGGGGGTGATCACGCCCTGGAACACGCCATTCATGTTGGCGACCTGGAAGATTGCCCCCGCACTTGCCGCCGGTTGCACGGTGGTGCACAAGCCGGCGGAATTCAGCCCCCTTAGCGCCATGATCCTGGCGCAGTTGAGCGGGGAGGCCGGTCTGCCCGCCGGCGTCTGGAACACGGTCAACGGCATGGGTGACGTCGCCGGTAGGGCCCTGACGGAACATCCCGCCATCAAGGCGGTGGCCTTCGTGGGTGAGACGGTGACCGGCACGCGTATCATGACCCAGGGTGCGCCGACCCTGAAGCGTGTGCACTTCGAGCTGGGCGGTAAGAATCCGGTCATCGTATTCGACGACGCGGATTTCGATCGCGCCCTGGATGCCGTGGTGTTCATGATCTACAGCCTTAACGGCCAGCGCTGTACGTCCAGCAGCCGCCTTTTACTGCACGAATCCCTGGCGCAGCGTTTCATCCCGGCGCTGGAGGCACGGGTGAAAAATCTCAAGGTCGGCCATCCGCTGGATCCGGCGACCGAGGTCGGGCCGCTGGTGCATCCCACGCACCTGGAAAAGGTGCTGGGTTACGTGGATGCCGCCCGGCGGGAAAAGGCGACCGTGGCCATCGGTGGCGAACGCATCGGGGACCTCGGTCCCGGCAATTACTTCCGGCCGGTGTTGTTTACCGGGGCGAACAACAACATGACCATCGCCCGCGAGGAAATATTCGGTCCCGCCCTGACGGTCATGACGTTCAAGACGGAAGAAGAGGCGCTGCGGCTCGCTAACGACACGCCTTACGGTCTTACCGCCTACATCTGGACCCGCGACTCAGGACGCGGCATACGCATGGCGCAGAAAGTCGAGGCGGGCATGGTGTGGGTGAATTCCGAAAACAACCGCAATCTTCCCAGCCCCTTTGGCGGCATGAAGATGAGCGGCATCGGCCGCGACGGCGGCGACTACAGCTTCGAGTTCTACATGGAAACCAAGAATATCTGTATCGCCCACGGCACTCACAAGGTGCCGGTGCTGGGCCGATGAACGGCGGGAGTTGAATCATGGGAGAAATGGTAATGGCGGCGAAGATCACTCACGTGCCGTCCATGTATCTCTCGGAACAGCCGGGGCCGAACCATGGCTGCAGGGCGGACGCCATCGAAGGTCACCGCGAGCTGCGCCGGCGCGCGTTGGAACGCGGCGCCGATACGCTGGTGATATTCGATGTGCACTGGCTGGTGAACAGCGGCTACCATCTCAACTGCTGCGAACATTTCAAGGGTATCTACAGCAGCAACGAGCTGCCGCATTTCATCAAGGACATGGAATACGAATACGACGGTAATCCCGCCCTGGGTGAACTGATTGCCGATTGCGCCAATGCACGCGGCGTCAAGACCCGCGCCCACCAGGTGCCCAGCCTGGGCCTGGAATACGGCACGCTGGTGCCGTGCCGGTACATGAACGATGATCGGAGCTTCAAGGTCGTGTCGGTGGCGGCCTGGTGCGCCTGGCACAAACTGGAGGATTCCCGCGTGTTCGGCGAGGCGGTACGCGAGGCCGTGGAAAAGAGTGATAACAGAGTAGCGGTGCTGGCCAGCGGTTCCCTGTCCCACCGGTTCAACGACAACAGTAATGCGGAAGAGAAGATTTTCGAAATCAGCAACGAATTCTTCCGCCAGGTGGACCTCAGGGTCCTGGAACTGTGGCAGCAGGGGGAGTGGAAAATATTCACGGATATGTTCAGCGAATACGCCAGCCGCTGTGTCGGCGAGGGCGGGATGCATGATACCGCCATGCTGTTGGGGGCGCTGGGTTGGGACCGGTACCGTGGCAAAGCGGAAATCATCTCGCCTTACTTCCCCAGTTCGGGCACCGGACAGGTGAACGTGGAATTTCCGCTCAGTTGATTCCATGCCGCACTTTATCGTCGAGTACTCCGCCAATATCCGCGAGGAAATCGACAGCGCGGAACTGTTCCGCAAGCTGCGCGATGCCGCCGTGGAAACCGGGATCTTTCCCCTGGGCGGGATCCGCTTCCGTGCCGTGTGCTGCGAGGAATACCTGGTGGCGGACGGCGATCCGGCGAACGCCTTTGTGCACATGACCGCGAAGATCGGGCACGGGCGTCCCCTGGAGGTGCGGCGCGATGCCGCGGAGAAGCTGTTCAGCGTCCTGACCGATCACCTGCAGCCGTTGTTCGACAGCAGGCCCCTGGCAATTTCATTTGAGCTGGCCGAACTGCACCCCGATCTGAGCTTCAAGCAGAATAATATTCACCAACGGCTCAACTCCGCCCGCGACTGAGCGGGAGCGCGGCAAATGGATCTCAGCAACCCCTTGTCGTGGGCGATCATCGCCTGCAGCTTTCTGTCGGCGGTGGTCAGCTCGGTTTTCGGCATCGGCGGCGGCTTCATCATGCTGGCACTGGTGGCGAATATCCTTCCCCTCGCCGATGTCGTGCCCATGCAATCCGCCTTAGTCATGGGACTGTCCATGGGGCGATCCTGGTACTTCCGGCACCACACCCAGTGGACGATAGTTACGCCCTTTGTGGTGGGTTGTTTCCTGGGCGCACCGCTGGGGGCCGTCATCTACGTGCACCTGCCCGGCATTGTCATCGGCCTGGTACTCGGCGGAATCATGCTCGCTTCCGTCTGGCTGCCGCCGCTCAAATGGCGGGTAAACATCCGCCATCCATTTTTGCTGGTGGGCATATTTCATTCATTGCTGTCCACCCTGTTTTCATTCGGCGGGCTGCTGCAGCCGGTAATGCTGCGGACTTCCCTGGGGAAGATGCAGATCATCGCAACATTATCGGTAGCGCTGATGATCATGAATGTCCTGAAGCTGGCCAGTTACGTAGCCGTGGGATTCAATTTCAAGCCTTACCTGGCGTTAATAGCGCTTTCCATAGCAACCGCGATTCCCGGAGCCGCGCTGGGGCGGCGCCTGGTACACCGGGTGCCGGACGAAAAATTCCGGATGATATTCAAATTGATCATTACATTGCTGGCGTTGCGGCTCTGCTACCGGGCATGGATGGGCGCGTGAGGCAAACAGCCATATTCACTATACTATTGCGGCCTTCACTGAATCCCGGAGCGTCACCATGAATTCACAATACACGTATGCCGAACCACGACAGGTAGAGGCACAATGAGCACGATCCCGGAAATGCACCCGGAGCTGCAGCCGCTGCTCGAACTGGCGCTTTCATTTCCCAAGGCCAAGGATCTTGCCGGGGAGCGCCGCGACTGGCAGGCCTATTGCGCCAGGCTGCACCGTCCGGTTCCTTCCAACATTGCCGTCGAGGATCAACAGTTCGAAGCAGACGGTCTTTCGGTCCCGGTGCGTATCTACCGCCCCCAACCCTTGACAGCGGCAGGCTGCGTTCTCTACTTTCATGGCGGCGGCTTTGTACTTGGCGACCTGGACACGCAGGACACGATTTCCTGGGGGCTGGCGGAGGGTACCGGCGCCACCGTGGTGAGCGTTGCCTACCGGCTCGCGCCGGAGAACCCCTACCCGGCGGCGTTCGACGATTGCTACGCGGTGCTCGACTATGTTCATGATCACGCCGATGAACTCGGTATCGACGCCCGCCACATCACCGTTTGCGGTGACAGTGCCGGGGGCAATCTGTCCGCCGCGGTCTGCCTGGCGGCGCGCGATCGCAAAGGTCCGGCCGTTGCGGCCCAGGCGCTGATCTACCCCGGGCTCGATATCGACACGGAGCGTCCCTCTTATCTCGAGTATGCCGATTCGCCGCTGCTCGGCCGCGACGCCATGTGTTTCTACCTGGACGCATATCTTGGCGGCAACCTGGATGATCCCGAACCCTATGCGATGCCAATGCGGGCCGCGGACCTCTCGGGGTTGCCACCGGCGCTGGTGCACACTGCCGAGCTCGACCCCTTGCATGACGAGGGAGTGGCTTACGCCGAGCGGCTTTCAGCGGCGGGAAATTCCGTGACCTACCGCTGTGCGGAGCGCATGCCCCACGGATTCTTCCGCGCGCGCTTCCTGGGTCCGGCCCCGCGCGCGGAGTTCGATGCCATCTGCGACTTTCTGCGCCGCTACCTCTGAAAGTCTGATCTTGTCTCCCGCAGGAACTCTGCGAAAGTCGGCGGG
>CAZNWR010000036.1:6895-15920 GCA_964576645.1 uncultured Enterobacteriaceae bacterium
TTCGCAATATGCCACGCTAGCTACTCACTGGCGTGCGCAACAGGTATCCCGCCCGCGCGTTCCAGGCCACGCGGACGCGCTCGCCGGTGCGTAAGTCCGAAGCCGGGTCGGCGGGCATGATGGAAATCATCACTTCGCCATCGTCCAGGGTGACCTCGTAACGGGTTCCTGATCCCAGAAACGCCTGGCCCGTCACTTCCCCGGCGAGCCCGACCTCCGAAGCCGGTATCGCGGCGGCCTCGTCTTCACGCACGAGGCGGACTTCCTCGGGGCGCAGGAGCAGGGTCACGGGATCTCCGGAGTTCAGCGTCTCCCGCGTCCGCCGGCACTCGCTCCTAACTACGCATGTTCCCAATGTGAAATGAAGCGCACCGTCTTCGGCCACGGATTGCAGCGTCGTCCGCAACAGATTGCCCTCACCCACGAAACCCGCGACAAATTCGCTTGCCGGATTACGGTAGAGCGTCCCGGGATCCGCCACCTGCTCAAGTAGTCCATCACGCATGACCGCAATGCGGTCGGACATGGTCAAGGCTTCTTCCTGATCGTGGGTTACATAAATGAAAGTAATGCCCACCTCACGCTGGATGCGTTTGAGTTCCAGTTGCATAACCTTGCGAAGCTTGGCGTCCAGCGCCGCCAGTGGCTCGTCGAGGAGCAGCACCCGCGGTTCATTGACCAGCGCGCGCGCCAGCGCCACGCGCTGCTGCTGTCCGCCGGAAAGCTCGTGGGGCCGGCGCGCGCCCAGCTTCGGCAGGCGTACCAGTTCCAGCGCCCGGGTGACGCGCCGGCGGATTTCGTCACGGGGTACGCGTGCCTCCGCCAGGCCGAAGCCGACGTTGGCCTCCACGTCCAGATGCGGGAACAGGGCATAGTGCTGGAATACCATGTTGCAGGGCCGCCGATGCGGCGGCGTGTGGGTGACATCAACGTCATCGATGAATACTTGTCCTTCGTCGGGGGCTATGAAACCCGCAATGGCCCGCAGCAAACTGGTTTTGCCGGAGCCGCTCGGTCCGAGCAGGGAGAAAAACTCACCGCGCCCGATATCGAGATTCACGCCGGCCACCGCGGCGTGCGCGCCATAGCGCTTCCACACGCCGGCAATGCGGACCGCGGAATCGCTTTTGTCTCCGGCCTGTGCCCCGTCTGGATTCATTTTCTCCATGGTCGGTCCGTGGGATTCCTCAAGAAATCGCCGGTTCGGCGCGCAGACCGTCCCGGCGCTCGAAGCCGCCCTCGCGCCAGACAACCCAGGTCTGCACGGAGAGCAGCAATACGATGGAGACGAAGGTCACCAGTGTCGTCAGCGCGACCGCGGGCGGCAGCAGGTCCGAGCGCCGCAGCCCGGAGAAGAAATAAACGGGCAGCGTGGGATGAAAGCCGGTCAGGAAAAATGCCAGGTAGAACTCGTCGAAGGAGACCTGGAAAGCAGCCACGCACGAGGTGATGAGTGCCGGTCCGAGAAACGGCAGGTACACCCGGCGCAGGATCCGGTGCCAACTTGCACCGAGGTCCATGGCGGCCTCCTCCAGGCTCGGATCCATGCCGGCAAGACGCGTTCCCACGAGAAGAATGACGTACGGCATGGCAATGATGGAGTGACCCACGACTACCGTCAGCAGCGACGGCTTGATGCCCACCGTGACGAAGGCGATAAGCAAGGCGACGCCGAGTCCCAGCGGCGGAATGATGAGCGGGATCAGTCCCAGTGCCAGCAACAGGGCGCGGCCGCGAAACCGGAATCGCGTGACTGCGGCGCCGGCCGCGCCGCCAAGCGAAACTGCGACTATGGTCGTGATCAGGGCGACCAGCAGACTTCGCCAAAGCGAATCGATCAAACCGGGCGTATCCCATACGGCGCGGTACCAGTGCAATGAAAACCCCTGCCAGGGAAACGCCAGCGCATCCGAGGCCTGAAACGAGAACAACGCGAGCAGCAGAATAGGCAGGTAAAGGAATAGTACATAGAGCCAGAAGTAGCCCCAGAGAACGACTGCGCCTTTTCGCTCAGAGTTGGACATCGGTCAGGTTCCGGATCCGCATCACCCGCACTGCGAGCAGCGTGGTAAGCGCCGCTACCGCCAGCATCAGCATCGACAATACCGCCCCCGACGAGAAATCAAGGGTCAGTTCGAGAAACTGGTTGATGATGTTCCCCAGCATGATCCCGCCGGTGCCCCCGACGTAGCTTGCGGCCGCGAAGTCACCCAGCGTCGGAATGAATACCAGGAAGAATGCCGTATAGATCCCGGGCATGGACAGCGGCAGCGTGACCTTGAGGAAACCGCGCCACGGAGGCGCTCCCAGGTCCGAGGCCGCCTCGAGCAGCCGTCGATCCACCTGCTCGAGGCGCACGAAGATGGGCAGCGCCGCCCAGGGCACCCACACGTAGATGAGAACGATGATGACGGCCAGGCGGTTGAACAGGAATGCACGAATGGGATGGTCGATGATGCCGAGGGTTTGCAGCAGATAGTTCAGCACCCCCCTGTCACCCAGCAGCACGCGCCAGGCGAAGATGCGCAGCAGGTAGCTGGTGAGATAGGGCACGAAGGCCAGGGCAAGCAGAAAGTAGCGCCGGCGCACCGCCTGGAATGCAAGTACATAGGCAATAGGGTAGGCCAGGATGACTGCAGCCAGTGCCACGGCGAGAGCGGTAAGGACGGTCTTCCCCAGCAGCAGCCAGTAGGCGGCGGTGCCGAGGTTGATCCGAAGCGATTCCAGGGTGAATCGGGAGCCGAGGTGATAGCTCATGCCCGGCTCCTGGAACGACCATGCCAGGAGCACCAGCAGCGGTACGGCCAGAAACAGGCCGAGCCAGGCCAGCGGTGTGGCTGCAAGCAAGGCCCCGAACCGGGCGCGGCCGGCCGGGTCGGATTGCAGGCGCTGGCGGGAGTTTTTCACTGGGAGAGCGCCACTCTCACCTCGGCCCAGATGCGTCCGAACGCTGAGCGTTGCCGCCTGGTGAGAGCCATGTCAAAGTGCGTGGTCTTGCGTATGTCCGGATCATCCAGCTGCAATGCCTTGACCGTCTTCGGATCCGCGTATTTCACCGATTCCAGATTGGCGCTGCCGAGGAAATACTTGTCGGTGGCGGCGGCGCCGGATTCAGGCGCGATCATGGAGTCGATGTATTTGAGGGCAAGATCGTAGTGTTTTGTGTTCTTCAGCACCACATATCCGCACACCCAGCCCTGCCTCCCTTCCTTGGGGTTGATATAAGTCACGTTGACGCCCTTGTTAGCGATCCTTGCGTACTGATCGTTCCAGCCATAACCGATGGACACGTCGTGGTTCACCATCTGCTGTACCAGGCCGGAACTGCTGCTCCATAGCGTGCGAATGTTGGGACGCAGCTCAATGAGTTTTTGCTTTACCTCTTCGAGTTGGGCATCGCTCAGATCCGGGTAGGGCAGGCCGTAGGCCATGGCAACCACGTGCACCGCGCCCTCGCTGAAATTCTCCATGGAGATTTGGCCCTTGTACTCGGGCTTCCACAGGTCGCGCCAGCTTGTCGGTACGTTCTTGACGGCGTCCTTGTTCACGATCAGTGACTCGTAGCCCCAGTCCCACGGGACGAACCAGTACCGGCCATCAATGTAGCCAAGTTTGCGCATGCCCGGATCCAGTTCCTTCCAGTGGCTGAGCCGGCTCGTGTCTATGGGCGCGATCAAGCCGGAATCTTTCCACTCGGCGACCCAGTTTGCGCAGGGATGCGCGATATCGACTTCGACACTGCCGGTTGCCGCCTTGGCGAAAAATTCGGCCGAGGCGTTTGCGTACTGATACTCAAGTTTGACGTTCGGAAACTGCTTGGTGAAGGAGCGGTGGAAATCCGGGATCTGGTAGCCTACCCAGTCGAGCAGGCGCAACGGTCCCTGATCCTGCGCCGCTGGCGGGCTGTGCGGAAAGGACTGTGCCGCGGATGCCGCCGCAATACCGATCAGCCAGACAATGGCGACGCTCAGGGTAAGCGCGGCAAATGAACTTCGGGTAAACATTAGGCTCCCTCCGGGGACAGTATACTCAATTGCCCGTACCCGGTTTCCGATCCGGCGAGAGCGCATCGGCAATTGAGTATAGTGTCCCCGGAACCCTCAGGATGGTGGAAGTGTAAAGTAAAAGGCGGCGCCCTCGCCGGGAGTACTCTCGGCCCAGATGCGGCCGCCGTGCTTGTGAATGATGCGTTGCACGGTGGCAAGACCGACACCGGTTCCGGGAAAATCCCTGTCTGAATGCAGCCGCTGGAAAACGCTGAAGAGCTTTTCGGCATATTTCATGTCAAAGCCGGCGCCGTTGTCACGGACACAGAACGTGGTTTCCCCGTCCGCTGGGGCCCCGCGCGAGACTTCGATTCGCGCATTGTCGCGCTTGCCTGTGAATTTCCAGGCATTGGAGAGCAGGTTGGTCAGGACGACGTGGAGCAGGCGCTGATCACCCCTGGCAGCCAGGTCCTCGGCAATTACCAGTTCCACGTTGCGGTCCGGTGTTTCGCTCCTGAGTTCAGACACAATGTCGCGCGCCATCCGGGACAAGTCGACATTTGTCTTCCGCACTGGAGCCTGGGCCGCCCGCGAAAGGCTGAGCAGATCCTCGATCAGTTGGTCCATGCGCCTGACCGCGCGACAGATGCGTTCCAGGTGCGCCTGGCCCGCTTCATTCAGGTCGCCGGCACAGTCTTCCAGCAGCGCATTACTGAATCCCTGCACGTGGCGCAGTGGCGCCCGCAGATCGTGGGACACCGCATAGCTGAACGACTCTAATTCCTTGTTGGCCAGTTCCAGCTCCAAGGTGCGTTCCTTAACTCGATTTTCCAGGTCCAAATACATCTCCACGTTTTCCATGGCTACCGCGGTGGTATTTGCCAGGGCCTGCAACAGTTCCACTTCCTGATCTGTTGGATGGTGACGGTCCGCCCAGTAGTTGCCGATAGCACCTATCGGATCGCGAGTTCTGATCGGGACCGTGACGAGACTTTTTACGAATGTGGGCCTGTAGGCGTCATGGGGTATGCGCTCGTCGGTATAGATGTCCTCTATTACCGCCGGTTGCTTATTGAGCATGGCCCAACCGCTGATACAGGTTTCCATGGGGAAGCGACGACCCTTCCATAGCGGTGCGATGGATTCTTCATCGGCGTAATAGCACTGACCGTTGTCGCGTAGAACAAAGGTGGCGCCATCGGCGCCGGTGAGCTCCCGCGCCGCGTGCCGTGCGATCGCCATAATGGTTTCCAGGTCGCGCGCCAGGGAAAGTTCCTGCACCACGGAAACGAGCCGTTCCACTGCACGCAGGTAACGCTTGCCGGGGCTTCGATTCCCGACTCGGGGTTTCCGCCTCAGCGCACGCCGTATTGCCGGCGCCAGCCTGGAGAGTTCCGATTTGTGCAGGCAGTCCGCCGCGCCGGCGGCTTTCAGGCTGATGGCGCGGTGTTCATCCAGGTGGCCGCAGATGAATAAAAAGGGAATGGCGGGCAGGCGCTCCCCGGCGACCCTGAGTGCGGTCGGGCCGTCCATCCCCGGAAGACTGCTGTCGGACAGGATCAGGTCGAATTTCCCACCGTTCAGCGCCTTCAGGTATTCCGGTCCCGATTCGACGCGGTGCACGGAGGCGTTCAATTCGGCCCCGGCGATCGCCCTCTCGACAAGCGCCGCCGCGTCGGCGTCGTCCTCCAGATGCAGTATGTGCAGGGTCTTATCCATTTTTCTCTGCTCAAGTATAGATGCGCGCCGGCAAGAGTGCGACGTACGCTGGTAGGCATGGGCAATGAACTGCACAGGGGCCGGAGCACGAGCTCCGACCCCTCTACTTCGCTGGGCGATAGTGCGCCGGGACAGGTTTGCCGCGCTGTTTGCGAAGCCTGGCCTGTTCCGGGGTTTCAACCAATTCGGCCGCAGCCAGGCCCGCCTTGCGATCCACCGGGAATGCCGCAGCGCCCGCATCCGGCGGCGGCATCATGCTGGCGTGGTAGTAGGCGACCTTGTGCTTGTGGACTTCGATCTTGCGACCCGGATCGATATCGCGCTGGTTGGCGCCGTGGGGCGGCATGACGCAGATGCCGTCAACCATTTCCAGGTCCAGCCACCACTTCTTGTAAGGGTTGCGCACGCCGTGACCGAGCGCATCGTCAAGCCGGGTGGCGATGGGCACCAGCAGGGGTTTGAGCCATCTGGCGTTGATGCCGAGCCAACTCGCCACCTGGGTGTACAGCGGCCCGTCCAGGGTCACCACCTTGTTGAGCGGACAGGTCTTCATGCAGCGCCCGCACGCCAGGCCGCGCTTGTTGGTGAGCCGGTAGCGGGTGCAGCGCTCCACGTCCGGCTTCCATATTTCGTAGCCGTTGAACATGACCTTGTCGCCGAAGGGGATGGCGTCGCAGGGGCATTCACGGGCGCACTTCTGGCAGTGGGAGCAGAAATATTGCAGGCCGAAGTCGATGGGCTTGTCGGGAATGAGCGGCAGATCGGTGGTCAGCACCACCGACTTGAAGCGCGGGCCGACGAACGGGTTGAGCACCAGTTCGCCGATGCGGCTCATTTCGCCAAGGCCCGCCCACAGCACCAGTGGAATGTGTAGCACGTCGGAATCAGCGTTGGTCTGTGGTCGGGCGGGGAATCCCAGCGATCGTAGAAATTCCGCTATGACGCCGGCAATCTCGCCGCCGCGCATGTAGGCGCGCATGGACTGCGCTCCGGAAATGAAATCGTCACCCGAGGCCCCTTCCATGGGTTCGTAGCCCTGGTCGATGAGCATGACCACCGCGTACTTGTGGTAGGGCGCAATCGGCGTGCCGTCGGCCTGGTGTGAGAACCAGGCATAAGAAGGGATCTCACAAATGCCGGTGAGATCGGCGCCGAGAAAGTAGGAAAGGGACTTCACCGCCATGGTATTGGCCTGTGCATCGGAGCAGGCGGGATCCGCCTCCGGCGCGACCTCACCGTCCTGGTGCGGCACCATGGCGCGGATGAGGTGCACCATGAAATCCGGCAGCGGATGTTTGAACGCGAATCGGGATCGTTCCCGGCGTGCCTTTTCTCCCAGATCGCCGTGCCACGCCCGTTCGAAGAACGCGGCTCGCTTGGGCACCCTCGGCACTTCGTCATCCAGGATCAACGTGGTGGGACGCTCCACGCGCTTGACCTGTTCCATGGGATAACGACTCAGGTGCGACGGCCGGCGCGCCTGGCGCCGGCGTTCCAGGCCGGACACCGCCCCGCCGGCGCCCAGCCACCAGCCCAGGCCCTTCGCCGCCTTCGCGGCGACGGTTGCCAGCGGCGGGTCCACTTCCAAATCATAGTCGGTGGTCACCGCCGCCAGGGCAAAGTCGCGACCCAGCCAGGGATTCTTTATATCGCTGCCGTCTCGCAGGCACAGGCCGGCCAGCACCGCCAGACGTTCCAGGTCGACTTCGCCCGTCTCCGCGTCGTGGGCGGTGGCCGCGAAGCCCATGTTGCGGATATGCCCGGCCAGGCAGGCGGCGATCTCGAAGGCACGCAGCGCGGCTGCATCATGGCTGCAGCCGTCCAGCCACCGCCGGGCCGGGTTGCCGGGCTCGGGTGGGCGCGGTGTTTCCACCAGGATCACGATCCCATGGGTATGCGCCTGCGGCGTCGCCTCCTCGTACCAGCACGATTCCTGGAGTTTGCAGATGCCGACTTGAGAGGCGTCCAGGAAATACGCCGCGCCCTTGATGTCCACGGTGCGCGGGTGCGGATCCGCAGGCACCGGCGCTTTCGATTTGGCCGGTTCGCCGATGCGCAGGGGGAGGAACAGTTGTTTGTAGTGTGTAACCGCCTTTGCGAACAGGGTGTCGGTCCCGTTGCCCGGCGGGCGCCGCCGGCGCGGTCGCGCCAGTTCCGCGTATGCCGCCTTCGGATCGCGCGGCAGTCGCTCCAGCGGAAATGGACCGAGATGATACGGTCGCGTGTTGTTGGATAGAAATATCATCGGCGGGTTTGGGCCCGTTGAGTCACCCCGGTACCAGTGTGCACGATCCACGCGGGTGCGACCATCGCATTAATTGAGGACAGCACGCCGGTGCCGCGGATGTCATTATCCGGAAGGACGGTCATGCCGTAACCGGCTCTGTAATATACTTTAAGAGGCTCCCCCCTTGTCCGATGCGTGCGCTGCAACATCCGCACCTCCGGCGAGGGCGGAGGAATGAATAACGAGGGAGAGATTCCCATGTCGGCACAGGTAGACGACCGTCGCCGCAAACTGGCGGCCATCAGGGAAGCGGCCATGGCTGACCGCACCACGCCGCTTATCCGCAACGCCTGGTACGTTGCGGCGAAGGGCGAGGAAGTCAGCCGCGAGCCTCTTGGCAGAATAATCCTGGACCGCAGCGTGGTGCTGTACCGCCTGGAGGACGGCACACCGGTCGCGCTGCAAAATCGCTGCTGTCATCGCTCCTTTCCCTTGTCCGAGGGAAAGCTCGAAGGCGACACACTGGTGTGCCGTTATCACGGACTCCGCTACGACCGCGACGGACGTTGCGTTGAAGTGCCCAGCCAGGCACGCCCGCCGGCAAACATCGGCGTCCGTTCCTATCCGGTGCGCGAGAAGGGACCGTTCGTATGGATCTGGACCGGGGATCCGGCTTGCCTTGACGAAGCAGCACTCCCGCATCAGGACTGGCTTGAATCACCGGACTGGGATCGCTATATCGGCTATCTGTACATCAATGCCAACTACGTGCACATGCATGAGAACCTGCTGGACCTCTCACACCTGAGTTTTTTGCACGAGACCACGTTCGGCACCCCCGAATACGCTCGCGCGCCCATCGAGCTGACCGTGGAGGAACCTAACTTCGAAGTCTGGCGTCACGTGGAATGCAATCTGCCCGCTATTTATGCCAGGCCTCTGGGCTGGGAAGGGGAAAAGGCGCTGAGAAGTTCCGGCGCGCAGTTTGTTGCGCCCGGCCTGCATATCAATACCGGCATCCTCAAGAATCTTGATCGCCCGGCAGCCAACCCGGATCCGCTGCCCACCATCAAGGTGGCGCAGCTCATTACCC
>CAZNWR010000037.1:0-8848 GCA_964576645.1 uncultured Enterobacteriaceae bacterium
TGACGCTGTTGAGAAAATCCCGGAAATTGAGCTGAAACTCGCGATTGATGACCTGGGACAGGTAAGTGGGCGACAGATCTATGAGCGCGGCAAGTTTGGTCAGGGACATATCCGGATCGGCAAACACCTTGTGATCGCCCATCAGCCGCCGCAGTTCCTGCGTGATTTCACCTACCTTCTCATCGGACAGGCGGGTGCGCTGGTATTTTTCAAACTCGGCGGGCTCGCTGCCGCCCATGCGCCCGCGGTCGATGCCGCGCTCCAGGCTGGCGGTATCGTAATAGGAGGTACAGGTGCGGATCAGCCCGTCCTGCAGAAGTATGAAATCCACGCCTATGCAGGATACGCGTTCGCCGCACGGCGGCAGGTCCAGAATGGTCTCGATACCCGTCCCCGTCATGATCCACTGCACCGCCATGTTGCCGCCGGTAGTCGCGGTACGGTTGATTATTTCGTAGACCATGTCGGGGTATTTCTCGAAGCTGTTCTCGCAATAGGCGATGATTTCGTCGCCGACGATCTCCCGCTCATGCACGCTGTCTATATAGCAGCCGTCCTCGGTGAAACAGGCGCGCACCACTTCCGCCTCCTGCTCGTTCCAGGCCCGCATGTATCGATCAACTATGTCATCCGCGCGCTTCATTTCCGGCAATTCACGGGGGAGATCAGGGCTTCCACATTATGATACGCATTGCCACCGGGAGTTGGTCTAAAATAGCCCGGATGTCAGACGCGCTGCAACGTATACCCAAACTCATCGCCACTTCAGTGGTGCGCGGATCCCAGCAGGGTGAAAGCCACGGCGGCGTGTACATCATCGACTTCGCCAACCAGGACGTGCGCCAGTGTATCGACTGGAACACCGCCGATATCGATTTTACCGGCCGCGGCTGGGACCGGGGTCTGCGCGGCATCGAGTTCTACAAAAGGCGCATTCTCATCGCGGCCAGCGACGAACTGTTCGTCTACGACAGAAATTTTGTACTGAAAAAGTCGTTCCGCAACCCTTTCCTCAAGCATTGCCACGAAATCTGGCGCATGGACAACTTCCTGTTTCTCACGTCCACCGGCTACGACAGCCTGCTGGCCTTCGACCTGGATCGCGATCGTTTCACCTGGGGTCTTCACATTACTCGCAAGGATGATAACTGGCAGGGGCAGATGTTCGATCCGAACTCCGGAAGCGGCCCCCCGTTCGAGAACCAGCTGCACCTGAACATGGTATACGTGGATAAAACCGGAATTTATGCCAGCGGCATGCGCACCGAGGCGCTGCTGCACGTTGACGGCAAATTCCAGGTGGATGTGGCATGCACCCTGCCCGCCGGCGTCCACAACGCCCGGCCGTTCCGCCGCGGCGTCCTGTTCAACGATACTGCCTCGGACTGCGTGCGCTTCGTGGGCCGCGATGGGACGCAGCGGGCATTCCCGATCCCGAGCTACGACCCGGAGCGGATCCAATTCATGGGGGTGGATGACTCAAAACTGGCGCGGCAGGCATTCGGGCGCGGCCTGTGCCCGCTGGACGACCGGCTGGTGGCGGCCGGCTCTTCGCCCTCCACCATAACCATTTACGACCTGGAAGCCGGCATGCAGGCGGTGTCGGTAAACCTGACCATGGACATTCGCAACGCCATCCACGGCCTGGAGATCTGGCCGGCGCGCATGGACCGCTAGCGGAGCGTCACGTCCCGCGGCGGCAATCCCTGGCGGCGCAGGGCGGCGGCCTTCGCCCTGCTCCAGTCGTTACTGCTGTTAGAAGTCCTTTGTTACACGCATGCCGAAATTACGCGGCCGTACCCCCAGCGCATCACGCCCACCCCAGAAACCGATGGAGGAGTCGTAAATATAGGTTTGCGCGCGTTCATCCCAAAGGTTGTCGAGGTACACCTGCACATGCCAGTTATCGTGAGTGAACCCGACTTTCACATCTCCGATCTGGTAAGCCGGCTGATTCTGCCTTAGGAATGGCGGTTGGTCATAAGTATTTTGAAGTTTGTTAACCGAGGACCCCGTGTAACTGTACTGGAATCGTACGTAGGCCTTTCCGCTGATATACCTCATGGGCCAGCTGTACTGGGCGTAGGCCGACAGGTTGAACT
This sequence comes from uncultured Enterobacteriaceae bacterium, assembly GCA_964576645.1. Lineage (GTDB taxonomy): Bacteria > Pseudomonadota > Gammaproteobacteria > Eutrophobiales > Eutrophobiaceae > CAZNWR01. Next base: position 2,103 of record CAZNWR010000037.1, read on the forward strand.
TGGCCGTCAGCGGCAAGCGTGTCCCCTTGGGTATTTCCAAGTTGTGATATGACACAGCACTGGTTGTTTCATCTGTAATCAAATAGGTTGCAGTGACGCCAACATCTGCTCCCCTGAATGGTACTGCCGATGAATCGATGCTGACGCCATCCACTTCGGCACCGCCGACGTTTGTCACCACCTCTTGGAATATTCCGCCCGGAAGGAACGAGCTGGGATCCGTCACCTCCAGTTGCATGCCCGACCAAATATCGTGGAACCCGGTCAAATTCATCCGCAGGCGGTTGTCCAGCCACTGGCTCCTGATGCCTGCCTCGTAGTTGGTCAGGTAATCCGGCTGGTACTGAAGCGGCAATATGGGGTGGCCTCGGCTGCGGTTGACGCCGCCCGGCCGGAAACCCTCGGCATAGGTGAAATAAACCATCTTGTTGTCGGTAAAATGATACTGAATGCCGAACTTCTTCAGGAATCCCGAGCCGCTCTCCGGGTGATTCGCATTGAAGTTGAACCGCGTCGCCGGCTGGTACACCTGATAGTTCCGGCGCGCGTTCTCGTCATACCAGCGGCCGCCGAATGTGAGGGTGATCTTGTCGGTCAGGTTGTAGTTCACCTCGCCGAACACCGCGTAGGTCTTCTGCTCGTTCCGTTCCATGGAATGCCAGGCAATGTCGGTGGGCGCCAGCGGCCCGTATAGCACCTGCCAGGCCGCGAAGGCGGGAGAATTCAGATAATTGTAGTGGTGGCCGTTCCAGTCCCACTTTTCATTGGCATCCTGGTAGTAAAAGCCGAGGGTCCATTTCCACTTCGGCCCGGTGTGGCTCAAGCGTGCTTCCTCAGTCACGCGCCAGTCGCGTTGCCGGTAGCTGACATAGCCCCTGGCGTTGGGCCCGAAATTGTACGTATTGTACTGGGGGGCCGCGGTTACGCTGTAGTACGACGCGTAATTCAGGTACGACTGGTAGGCGGTCAGATCGAGCTGATAGCTGATGAAGCGATCGAAATAAGACGTCGCGGAAAGAAACTGTGCAAAGCCGAGATCACCCTTAATGGTGAGTCCCAACTGGTGCCACTGGTCGTTGCGCCATTCCGGATAGAACCTGACGATCTTGGGGGCGTCTCCAGGCAGCGTCGGATTGTAGTCGTTGAAGCCGTTGGCGTTGGACTTCTGGTAATCATAGCTGGCCAGCGCCGACCACTTGTCGTTGACGTTCCACTGTATTTCAGCGCGCGCCCCCCACCAGTCTATGCGGTTAGTGTTACTCTTCACCGCGCTCGCATTGTTGAGTGGCCCGCGTGTGGGTGCTCCCCTGCCATTCACCTTGTTGTAGTTAAGTGCCAGGACGTTATCGATATAGCCGGCGTCACGCTGATTGAAGGCCACCAGCCTGACGCCCAGGGTGCCCGGTATGATGGGGTAGTTGATCACGCCTTCCACATCGTAGCCGGGCTCCCCGTGCTCCGTATAGTTGCCCTCCACGCTCATGTTTCCGGACAACTTGTTGAGATCGGGCTTGTTGGTGATGTAGCGGACGGTCCCGGCTTCCGACTCGGCGCCGTACAGCGTGCCCTGGGGGCCTTCCAGCGTTTCAATCCGTTGGATATCCACCAGGCGCACTTCGGGCGTCTGTGAAAATATGGTGATGGGCTGCTCGTCCAGGTAGACGCCGACCGTGGCTGCCGCAAGATAGGGCGCGTCCGATGTCGCCACGCCCCGGAACACGAACTTGGTCTGGCCGGGCGAGGAGCTGATTGAGGTCAGGGAGGGTACAAAGCGGGTGAAGTCTTCGACGCCCTTGAAGCCGAAGCGCTGAATATCGGCGGTGGTAAAGGCAAGAACGCTTTCCGGAATGTCCTGGATGTTCTCGCTGCGCTTCGTGGCCGTAACGATGATTTGTTCCAGACCCGAGTTATCACTGGTCTGGGCATAAGCCAGCATGGTAGTGCCGGCCATGCCGCCGGCGACGACCGTTGAGATGGCGCGCGCCAATGCGCGGCGGCGCGGAAGTTCACCACCAGGATTAACCACTGAGTCCCGCCCCATTTTTACCCCCTTACGCAATTATATTTTTATAGCCCGACGGCATTTTAAATTGCGAACACAGGTCCGCTCAACCGAAAGTTTTCGTCGATACCCGGCCGGGCTGCTCCCGGGCATTCCATATATTGGGCGGCCTGCCAAAACAAAGGTGAGAAGACGCAGTAACGATACGACATTGCCCCGGGCAGCGAGCAAGCGCCGGCCGATATCTGGCCCCGGAGGGCATGGGGGCTATACCGCCAATGTGGAGATACCGGGCGTGTTGCGGAAAAAGAACCCGCGCCGGACGCAGCCGGCGGCGTTCCGCCGCCGGCTCCATTACCTAGTCGAAGCTCTTGTGAATCTGCACGCCGAAGCTGCGCGGCCGCGAGGTAAGTATGCGGCCGCCGCCCCAGAAGCGTTCACCGGAATTGGAATTGTACAGATCCGGGCGCTCGTCCCAGATATTTTTGACGTAGGCGTCCACTTCCCAGGAGTTCTTCTGGAACCCGACCCTCACATCGCCGATATCGTAGGCTGCCTGCTTGAGCCGCGGATAGGGTTCAGGTGAGTCGGCCAGGTAGTTATACGACGGTCCGGTATAACTGTACTGGAAACGCGCATAGGCATTGCCATCGAAGTAGGCCACCGGCCACGAATATTGCACGTAGGCCGCCAGGTTGAACTTGGCCGCCAGCGGCAGGCGTCTTCCCTTGGGCACGTGCAGTCCCTGGTCGGGCGTCAGCCCGGGCGCGGTGACGTTCAGCGGGGTCGAAGTAGAGTCGGTGATGAGGTAGGTGCCGGACACGCCGACGTTCGCTCCGGGGAACGGCACAGCGGTCACGTCAAAGTCAATCCCGTCAATTTCGGCATCGCCGATATTGGCCACCATTTCCTGGAACAGCCCGCCCAAGTAGTAGCTAGGATCGAAAGATTCGAGCTGCATGTTTTTCCAGATGTCGTGATAGCCGGTGAGGTTGACCTGCAGCCTCTTGTCCAGCCACTGGGTTTTGACACCCGCCTCGTAGTTGATGAGGTTGTCGGACTTGTAGGTACGCGGCAGTACCGGATTTCCGCGGGATCGGTTGATGCCGCCGGCCCGGAAACCCTCAGAATAGATGAAGTAGGCCATCTTGTCGTCGGAATAGTGGTACTTGATGCCGAATTTCTTCAGGAATCCGGAATCCGGTGCGGAAACGTGCAACTCGTATGCCAGCCGGCCTTGCGGCTGCTGCACGAAGTAGATGCGAGAGACTTTTGTATCGTAATAGCGCCCGCCGAATATCAGGTCGATCTTGTCGGTCAGGCTGTAAGTGACCTCGCCGAACACCGCGTAATCCTTGCGGTCATTGCTCTCGTTGGAATGCCAGGCAACATCCGTGGGCGGGATCGGTCCGTACAGCGCCTGCCAGGCCGCGAAGCCCGCAGAATTGGCGTAACCGAGGTGATGAATGTGCTCGTCCCACTTCTCGTTGGCGTCCTGGTAGAAGAATCCCAGGGTCCATTTCCACTTGGGTCCATCGTGGCTCAGGCGCGCCTCCTCGGTGATGCGCCAGTCGCGCTGCTTCAGTGCCGAGTAACCCCTGGCATTGGGCCCGAAGTTGTAGGTGTCGTACTGGGGATACTTGGCCGGATCGTAGTAGGTGGCAAAATTCAAATACGACTGGTACACGGTCTGGTCCGACTGGTAACGGATGCCGCGGTTGAAATAGGACGTGGAGGAAAGGAACTGGGCGAATCCCAGGTCGCCCTTGATGGTCAGCCCGAGCTGGTGCCAGACGTCGTCATGGTACTCCGGAAAGAACTTCACCACTTTGGGCGCATCGCCGGGCAGCGTGGGGTCGATACTGTTCCAGCCGTTGGCCTGGGACTGCTGGTACATATAAGTAACCAGGGCCGACCACTTGTCGTTGACATTCCACTTGATCTCGGCTCGGCCGCCAAGCCAGTCGATGCCGTTGAAATTGCTTTTCACGGCGTTGGCATTGTTTAGAGGCCCGCGCACCGGCTGCCCGCCCACCTTGTTGTAGTCAAGCCCCAGCACGTTGTCGATGTAGCCGGCATCGTGGGCGCTGAAGGCGACCAGGCGCACCCCCAGCGTGTTTGGAATGATCGGAATGTTGACCATGCCGTCCACCTGGTATTGACCCTCGCCGTGATATACGGCGCCGCCGTCCACGTTGATATTGGCCGAGAACTTGGACAGGTCCGGCTTGTTGGTAATGATGCGCACGGTGCCCGATTCGGAACTGGCGCCGTACAGGGTGCCCTGCGGGCCGGTCAGGGCCTCGATGCGCTGGATGTCCACCGGCCGCACTTCCGGGGTTATGTCATAGGTGGTCAGGGGCTGTTCGTCCAGATACACGCCGACCGTGGGATCGGCGAGATACGGGGTAGCCGAATTGGCCACGCCGCGAAACACGAATGTTGTCGAGCCGGGGGTAAAACTGACGTCGGTCAGAGATGGAATGAAGCGAACGTAGTCTTCGGCGCCCTTGAACCCGTAGCGTTGGATGTCCTTGGTGGTGAACGCCAGCAGGCTTTCCGGAACGTTCTGAAGATTCTCTGAACGCTTGGTGGCGGTAACGATGATTTCTTCCAGGCCGGAGTTATTACTGGCCTGGGCATAGGCCAGCATGCTGGTGCCGGCCATACCGCCTGCGACGACTGTTGAAATGGCACGCGCCAAGGTTCGACGGCGCGGAAGATCCCGGATGGAACTGCTCGGCGCATGTCGCGACATCTTTAATCCCCCTTGCGTTGGACTCTCAATCTACCCCATACGAGGGATTCTAAATCGCAACCGGCAATTGGCTCAACCGCAATTCCCCTTTGAAATTAGCTAGTTCGACGAAAACGTTCCATATCATGGGAAATTCAAATACCCCGTCGGTCGAACTTGGTGGAGAGGATCATGGAAGACTCGGTACGCGTTACGCCATCCAGTGAGCCTATGCGGTCCAGAACGGAGTCGATTTCCGCGGTCGTCGCCGCACCGGCAATCGCCACCAGGTCGATGCGCCCGCTCACCGTCCACAGCACCTGCACTTCCGGAATTCTCTCTAACGCCCTGATAACCTGCGCGCCCTGTTTCGGGTCGACCACCATGGACACGATGGCGGTGATGCGGGCCTGCTGCCAGTCCGGATTCAGGCGCACCGTGAACCCCTGAACGATGCCGTCGCGTATCAGCCGGTTCAGGCGTTCCTGCACGGCGGTCCTGGACACACCCAGGTTGCGGGCCAGGGCGCTGACCGGCTGGCGGGCGTCCTTCTGGAGTTGCTGGATGAGCGCCAGATCCCGCGCGCTGGGTTGAGATTTTGAAGGCATGGCTGGCAATATTGAAAATTTGAATAGTTATTTTGGCTAGTTCATCCCTCGTAAGCAAGCAGCTTGGCTGTACAATTTGACATGCTTAGGCATCATAATTCGAGAAACACTTAACACTCTCTGAACCCCGGCCCCGAAAATCATGAACGTACCCGCCAGCATTGTGGCAATAGACCGAACCGAGATCCGTTTCGAAGACAGTGCCGCTGTCATTCGCGAACTGCAGCCGGACGAGCCGGTTTATTGTTTCTGCCCGGCCGAAGCGCGGCGCATGGCGGGCCGCTACCTGGCGGATTTCCCCGGTGATGTGGCGTACGCCGTCAAGGCCAATGCCACCCCGATGATCGTGGAGGCGCTGGCCCGTGCCGGCATCGTCCACTTCGACGTGGCGTCCCTCAATGAGATCGACCTGGTGCGCTCAAAGGCGCCGGGCACCACCCTGCTCTACGACAACCCGGTCAAATCGCGCGCCGAGATCGAGCGCGCCTATCGTCAATCCGGTGTAAGGAGTTTTGCGCTGGATGACGCCGTAGAGTTGCAAAAGATCCGGGACGTGATCGGGGCGGATCCATCGGTGCAGTTGAGCGTGCGCTTCAAACTGCACCGGATCGCCGAGGCCCAGGATCTCAGTTCCAAGTTCGGCGCCTCGCGCGCGGCGGCGCCCGCCCTGTTGCGCAAGGTGGCGGACCTGGGCTACCGGCCGGCCTTGACGTTCCACCCCGGCTCCCAATGCCGGATCGCCACCGCCTACGGTGAGCATGTGCGCGCGGCGGCCGAAATCGCCGCCGAAGCGGGGGTGACGATCGATATGCTGAATACCGGCGGCGGATTCCCCGTGCCCTATACGAATCACCCGGTACCGCCGCTGCGGGAATACTTCGATATCATCAGGAAGGCATTCGAAGAAAACTTCCACGACGGCGGCTGCAAGCTGGTATGCGAGCCGGGGCGCGGACTGGTGGGATCCTCGGTTTCATTGATCACGCGCGTGAAACACCGGCGCAGTGACCATGCCCTGTTCCTCAACGACGGCATATACGGTGGCCTGCTGGAGCAGTTCATGTCGCGCGTCGCCATGCCGGCGCGCGTGTTCCGGGACGGCGTGGTCGTGGATGGCCCTTCGGCCGAGTTCGATATTTTCGGTCCGACTTGCGATGCCACCGATCACCTGCCCCTCAAGCCCGAGTTGCCCGAAGACGTCCGCGAGGGCGACTGGGTCGAATTCGGACTGATGGGTGCGTACGGCTCGGCCACGGCAACGCGTTTTAATGGATTTATCTCGGAACGTTACGTGGCGGTGGCCAGGGGATTCCCCCTGACGGATCCGGATTACTAATTCTGTCCAGTTACTCGATTTATCCGTCATTCCGGCGAACGCCGGAATCCAGTAGATAAAGTG
>CAZNWR010000037.1:8858-15902 GCA_964576645.1 uncultured Enterobacteriaceae bacterium
CTCCCCCCCTTGGGCGGTTCCACTTTAAATTAAGGCCGCCCGCCCCCCGGGCGGCCTCTTTTTTTTCTGACTGCCGTGAATCGTACAAAAGTACCGTCATTCCGGCGAACGCCGGAATCCAGTAGATAAAGTGCGCCTCCGGCGCACATTGAATTGACCGGATCCTGGACGCTGCGGGTCCAGGATGACGTTGTTCCGGTACCGCCGCGCGCTTCAACCACCCCGCATGTCGGGGCGATATGCCAGGCCCAGGTTGATCACCCTCTGGAGCAGTGCCTCGTAGCTCATGCCCACCGTCTCGGCGGCCGCCGACATGATATCCCCGTAAGCGATATCCGGATTGGGGTTGGCTTCCAGCACGAACATCTCACCGTCGGGAGCCAGCCGTATGTCGATGCGGGCGTAGCCGTTTAGATCCAGGGTGTGGAATATACGGCTGCCGAGCCTGCGCAGCTTGTCCATTTGCTGCGGACTCAGGTCCGTTGCCGGTTTGATGTCGATGCCGTACTGCTCCTGGTACTTCCAGTCCCACTTCACCTTGCGCGTCGCGATCCTGGGCACGTCCTGCGGCAGCTTTCCGAATTCCAGCTCAAACGCCGGCAGCGCCTGAACGCGGCGATTGCCCAGCAGGGCCACGTAAAGTTCGCGTCCTTCTATGTATTCCTCCGCAATGGCCGAGGTCCCCAGTTTTTCGTGGAGGTAGGCGACCCGGTCGCGCAGTTTCTCCTCCGACGTAACGATGGACGCATGGGAGATACCGTAGGAACCGTCCTCATAAATGGACTTGACGAACAGTGGAAACTTCAGCCGCCGCGGCAGGCGTACCTTGCGGCCGGCCGGAAACACGGCAAAGTTCGGCGTGCGTATGCGGTGAAACGACAGGATCTTCTTGCACAAAGCCTTGTCATGGCAAAGCATCAATCCACGCGGGTTGCAGCCGGTGTAGCACTGCCGCATCAGTTCCAGGTAGCTGGCGACGTGATAGTCAAAAAGGGAGTTGCCGTGAAATTCCTCGAGCAAGTTGAACGCAATATGCGGCTTCCAGTCCCTTATCGTGCGGCGGATTTCGCCCAGGTCGTCATACACTCCCAGGGGCCGCACGTCGTGTCCCATATCCTCCAGCGTGGCAACCACGTCGAACTCCGTCTTCCACTCCACGATTTCCTTGTCGGAATAACCGTCCATCGTGGCAGGGGGGACGAGGTCCTCATGCATGAGCACCAGGATCCGCAATTTTTTCATATGGTCACCCGGTGTCGTATTTCGTTCACGTAGCTGAGGGTCTGCACCGCAATGAATATGGCGACGTCAACCCGAACGTCCTGCTCCGGACGGGTCAGTTGCAGTTTCATTTCCCTGCATCGGTGGATCATGTCCTGCACGACTTGAGCGATAACATAGGGATGCTGCCCCGTGCCGCGCGAGCACAACATGCACAGGTCCGTCTTGATCCGGCTCAGAAAAACCGCGGCTGACCGGCGTCTTCCCGGCTCCGGCGGTCCATCAGGAAACAAGCGTATCAAATCACCGTCGTAAACCTCAGGAATATTAACACCATAGGTCTTACGCTTTTCATCGTAGTGCCGGCGCAGCGTCCTGCGATTGGAGGATAACGGCTCGACCTGGCGGCGGGAACGAACAGGGGCCACCTTACCTGCAATAGAGGTCATCAGCTCATCCACATACTCCAGCTTGCGGGCCACCGGCCAGGCACCGTACTCCTTGCGCCAGCCGGCCCTGGGCCGCAGCCATACCGCAAAGGTTTCCGCGAAATCCTCCGCCGGATGGCTCTGCGCGTACCACCAGTCCAGGTGCAGCACGTAATTCTTGCTCATGGGATTGGGTGTGTATTGCACCGGATAAGGGCGGCCAAAGTGCCCGAATATCCTGCGCCAGCGCTTGCGCCGGTGCAGCCGGTAGGCCGTATCGATGGCGTGACCCGCCTCGTGGCGAAGGAGTTGCAGACACCAGGCGTCCGTACCGCCTTCCACTTCGAACATCTGGCGAGCCTCAAGTTTCGCCAGCCGGGGATGCGCCAGGAAAAAAGGAATGGCTATACCGGGAATGCCGTCCGGCGAGAACCATTCCTCCGACAGCCAGCAGTGGGGATGAAAACGGATGCCGCGCCGGTCCAGTTCCTCGTACAACTTCTCGATCCGGGATTCCAGGCCTGAGCCCCGGATCGACAAACCGAGATCACAGAACCTCAGATCAAGAAGTTCCTGATCCGAATAGTGCAGCCACTCGGGTTTCCGCCGTCGCCGTCTGCGCATGGTCCCTGCACGGTCGCTGGAAGGTATCCGCTACGCATTGAATCATCCTGGTCGCCACCCGGCAACCACCGATGCAGTCCGGCGGCACCCGGTTACGCGCAAATTCAACTTGTGTCGTTAGAAAGTCCCTGTATAGTGTCGTCGGCCAAGGCGCATATTCGGTCTGCGCCCATCCCTCGCGGTTATCCCTGTCGGCTATCCTCGATTTTAATAAAACCAGCTTTAGCCTGGACCGACCCGGAACATTGATCCGGCAGGCCGCTCCAGGAGTCCCTATATAAATGTCATTTTCAGATCTCGGCCTGAAGGCCGAACTATTGCGTGCTGTGTCCGACCAGGGCTACAGCGAACCTACCCCCGTACAACTTCGGTGCATTCCATCGATCCTGGCCGGCCGCGACGTACTGGCGGGCGCCCAGACCGGCACCGGCAAAACCGCCGGCTTCGCCCTGCCCATCCTGCAGCGCCTGTCCGCACAATCGTCCGCAAAGGGCTGGCGCCCGGTGCGTGTACTGGTGCTGACGCCGACACGTGAACTGGCGGCACAGGTGCGGGCCAGCATTTGCACTTACGGCAAGTACCTGTCTCTTCGCTCAACGACAGTGTTCGGCGGTGTCAACATCCGTCCCCAGTTACAGAATCTGCGCAAGGGCATCGACATCCTGGTCGCGACCCCCGGGCGACTGCAGGACCACCTGGACCAGGGCAGTGTGCGCCTCGACAAGGTAGAGATGCTTGTGCTGGATGAGGCGGATCGCATGCTGGATATGGGCTTCCTCCCCGCCATCCGCAAGATTATCTCGACCCTCCCCGGGACCCGGCAGAATCTGATGTTTTCCGCCACCTATTCCAGCCAGATTGTCGAATTGGCGTCGAAAATTCTCGTGAATCCGGAGATCATCGAGGTGGCGTCGCGGAGCAGTTCCGCGGACACGGTGTCACACACCGTTCACCCGGTGGACAAGGAACGCAAGCGCGAGTTGCTCAGGCACCTGATCGCTTCCAACGATTGGCGCCGGGTACTGGTATTTACCCGTCTGAAACACGGCGCTGAGAAGCTGGCCAATCAGCTCGATCGCAGCGGTGTACGTGCCGCCGCCATCCACGGCAACAAGAGCCAGAATCAACGTACGCGTGCGCTCAAGGATTTCAAGTCCGGCGCACTGCGCGTACTTGTGGCGACGGACGTGGCTTCCCGCGGCCTTGATATCCGGGAACTTCCTCACGTGATCAATTACGAACTGCCCATGGATGCGGAGTCCTATGTGCATCGCATCGGCCGCACCGGGCGCGCCGGCAATGCCGGCGAAGCGGTGTCACTGGTCTGCACGGAGGAGCATCCGCAACTCAAGGACATCGAGCGACTGATCAAACGTGAAATCGCCAGAGTGGTAGTGCCGGGCTTCGAGCCCGTACCCGGAGCCCCGACAGCAACGGGAAAGCGCGCCGCACACGGGGTCAGAAGCGGAGCGAAGAGCCATGGCCAGCGAAGCGAGAAACAGCACTGGCGCCCCGGCTCCAGCCGAAAGAACCGCAAACCCCGACGCAACTCGCCGTCCGCGTGAAGCGGCCACGGACCCGGCGAACCGGGTTTAGCTGCCGCCCCGGCGCCTGGCGACGATATCTAGGATAGTTTGATCCAGGCGGACTTGTGCTGGGTGTAGCTCAAGAGGCTCTCCACGCACTTGTCCCGTGCGTTGCCGGACTGCTTGTAACCGCCGAACGGTTGAGTCATGTCGCCTTCATCAAAACAATTCACCCAGATCACGCCGGCCTCAATACTCTTGATGAGACTCATGGCGCGGTTCAGGTCGCGGGTCCACACGCCTGCCGCCAGTCCGTAGATGGTGTCGTTGGCGACATGTATCGCCTCGTTGATGTCCTCGAACGGTATGATGGAAGCCACCGGTCCGAAAATTTCCTGGCGCGCGATGCTCATATCGTTGCGCACATCGGTAAACAACGTGGGATTGACGTAGGCGCCTTTCACCAGTTCCGCGGGACTGTCTCCGCCGAACGCCAGCTTCGCGCCTTCCTTGCGGCCGGCCTCGATCATGCCTAACACGCGTTTCTGATCATTGAAGGTAACCAGGGGACCGAGGTTGGTGTCGGGATCCAGCGGATCGCCGGCCTTGTACGCATCCCGCCCTTCGGCCACGAAGCGTTCCACGAATTCATCGTAAATGGCGCGCTCCACCAGCAGCCTGGAACCCGCATTGCATACTTCTCCCATGTTGGAGTAGATGCCGTTGTAGGCAGCGGCCACGGCCCTGCCCATGTCCGGGAGATCGCCCATGAACACCTGAGGCGACTTGCCGCCGCATTCCAACGAAACACGCTTCATGTTGGACTGGCCCGCGTACTGCAGCATCAACTTGCCCACCTCGGTGGAACCGGTGAAGGTGATCTTTGCCACGTCGTTGTGCAGGGCCAGGGCCTTGCCGGCTATCTCTCCGTAGCCGTTGAGGACATTGAAGACTCCCGGAGGTCCGCCGGCTTCAATGAATAACTCGGCCAGGCGCAGGCACGACGAAGGCGATTGCTCCGCGGGTTTCAGCACTACGGAATTTCCCGCGGCCAGCGCCGGCGCCACTTTCCAGATACCCATGAGCATGGGGTAATTCCAGGGCGAGATGGCGCCGACCACGCCGAGCGGCTCACGCAAGACGAAGTGCATCACGTCCGCGGCGGTATTGGTGACACTGCCTTCGATTTTATCGATGAATTCCGCCATGAATTGTATGGTTTGCGCGACCGAAGGCAGGTCGATGTTGAGCACGTCGGAAATGGGTTTGCCCATGTCCATGGTTTCCAGCACGGCGAGCGTATCGGCGTGCTCCTCAATGAGTTCGCGCCACCGGTACATGACTTCCATGCGTTCCCTCGGCTCCATCCGCGACCAACTTCCGGAACGGAAGGCGTCCTTCGCCGCGGCCACCGCGCGATCGACGTCCTTTTCGCGTGCTTCCGCGAACTCACCAACAACGTCGCCGGTGGCGGGGTTGATGGATTCGAAACGGCCACCGTCGGCCGCATCCACGTACTCACCATTGATGAAAAGTCCGGTGCGAAGATCCTTGAGAGCGGATTCAGCGGCCTTATGCCACTGCATCGTGTCGTTTGATTCGAGGACTGTTGCTTGCATGATTTCCAACCTATTGCGTTTGACTTGAAACAGCGGAGGCGCATTCAAATTATGAACAAACCTGCCGAATATACCCTGAGGGCTTATGTGCTATTGGTAAACTGTTCGCAGAGCCCGGGCAGACCGTAGCCGAAGCCGGGAACCGGCTTCGCTTCCATGCTGTCATTATACTACTAAACAAACATTCGAATTTCCGCTCAAGGAGGCGTACTGAAATGGCGGCAACCGCTGAATCTATCATTAATGAGTATCCCCTTTCCAAGGCCACCCGCGAGTTCCTCGCACGTGCCGGCAAAATGCTCATAGACGGCAAGTGGGTAGCGGCAAAATCGGGAAAAACCTTCGACGTATTCGACCCCGCCACCGAAACCGTTATCGCCCGTGTACCGGCGGCCGAGGCCCACGATGTGGACCAGGCAGTCACCGCGGCGCGGCACGCGCTGGAGGCTTCCGCCTGGAGCACCATGACACCCGCGGATCGGGAACGGCTGATGCTGAAGCTGGCCGACCTGATTGAAGCCAATGCCGATGAACTGGCGGAGATCGAGTCGCTGGATAACGGCAAGACGCTGAAGTTCGCCAAAATGGTGGATATCGGCAGCGCGCCGTCATTCATCCGCTACATGGCGGGCTGGGCAACCAAGATCGAAGGATCGACAATACAACCGTCCGTCAACATGGGGCCGAACGTCAAGTTCGCGGCCTATACCTTGAAGGAACCCGTAGGCGTCGTTGGCGCCATCATTCCGTGGAATTTCCCGCTGATGATGGCTTTGTGGAAGCTGGGACCGGCGCTCGCCACCGGCAGCTGTATCGTACTCAAGCCCGCCGAGCAGACGCCGCTGTCGGCCCTGCGCCTGGGAGAGCTGGTGCTGGAAGCGGGCATTCCTCCGGGCGTAGTCAATGTTGTCACCGGGCTGGGAGAAACCGCCGGCGCAGCGCTGGCGGGCCACCGCGGCATCAACAAGATCGCATTCACCGGCTCCACCGAAGTGGGCAAACTGATAGCCAAGGCAGCGGCCGACAACGTCACGCGCGTGTCGCTGGAACTGGGCGGCAAGTCGCCGGTTATAGTGCTACCGGATGCGCCGGTGGATATGGCAGTGCAGGGAGCGGCCATGGGTATCTTCTTCAACCATGGACAGGTATGCACCGCCGGATCACGCCTGTACGTACACAAGAAGATCTACGACGACGTGGTGGAAGGCATCGCCGGCGTGGCCAAGAGCATGAAGCTGGGTCCCGGATTGAGCCCCGACACGGACATGGGGCCGCTGGTGTCCAAGGAGCAGAAGGACCGCGTGCTCAGCTTCATCGAGTCCGGCGTCAGCGAAGGTGCAAAAGTCCTCGCCGGCGGTACCGGACGGGACGGCGCGGGCTATTTCGTCACGCCGACGGTGCTGAGCGACACCGATCATAAGATGAAAGTGGTCAGGGAAGAGATTTTCGGACCGGTGTTGGCGGCCGCGTCGTTCGATGATCTGGACGAGGTGGTGGAAAGAGCCAACGATACGCAGTACGGCCTTGCCGCCAGTGTCTGGTCCAACGATATGCGCGCCATTCAACGCATCGTTCCCCGGATCAAGGCCGGAACCGTATGGGTGAACATGCATAATATGATCGATC
>CAZNWR010000038.1:0-11164 GCA_964576645.1 uncultured Enterobacteriaceae bacterium
CGTGTCACCCTCGTTAAGGGTGGCGGCGTCGCGTTGATCCGGTTTGAGATAGACGCCGTTCACCAGCACCAGATGCGCGGCTTCGCGCGGCACGCCAAATCGAGCCAATACCTGGTTGGGACTGGCGCCCGTCTCCAGTTCGATGTCCGTGGTGTGGTTGCGGCAGTCGGGCGGCAGATAGTCGCCCAGTCCCGCGTAGAGTTTTACCGTGAGTTTCAAAAGGCGGAGCGGGCCGCGCCGGCGGCCGGAACGCACATCAATGCAGCAGCGCGGCGTTGTGCCCGATGGACTGGGTGCAGTCCAGATAGGCCTCCATGACGCGGGTGGGATCCTGCATCAACCTCTGCAGCCACTTGCCGAGACGCACGCGCGTCTGGATGAGCCCGCGCAGCACGCCCACGTGCGCGGTCAGGCCCAGCGCCTGCGCGCCCACCAGCACGTCTTCCTGAAACTGGAGACACAGGTAGCGGAAGCGCTCCTTGTCCGTCAGTTCCGCGGTTTCGCCGCCGTCGACGCCCATCCACAGTCCGTAGGAGGTGGAGATGAGGCCCAATGTGTCCAGCACGTTCATGTTGACGCTGCCCTGGTGGCGCACTTCGCGCCCCGCCATGTTCATGGCGGCAATGCGGCCATGGTCGGCGGCGGTGGGCTGGATCGCCTGCACGCTGTACTCACCCGTGGAAAAATCACGCCCCTGGCAAACATCGCCCGCGGCATAGACATTCTCCAGGTTGGTGCGCAGCTGATTGTCCACCAGGATGCCGGCGTCCATTTCGATGCCGCTGTCTTTGAGAAATTCCGTGTTGGGACGCACGCCGGTGGCGGCGATGACCAGGTCCGCCTTCAGCGCCGGGGCGCCGTCCAGTTCCAGGGCCAGCGAACCGTTGGCGCGCGCCACCGACTGCACCTTGGCCGAGGTGTGCACCTTCACGCCTTTGTGCTCACACCACTGCTTGATCAGATTGCCGGCGGTTTCGTTCATCATGCGCGGCACCATGCGATCGCCCATTTCCACCACGGTGAGATTGACGCCGCGCATGGCCAGCGACTCGAGCACGATGCAACCGATGAAACCGGCGCCCATGAGAACCACGTTGCTGCCCTTGCTTGACCCGGCGGCAATGGCGCGGCCGTCCTCCAGGGTCCAGCAGGAATGCACTTTATCCAGGTCCATGCCCGGTATGGGCGGACGCATGGGGCTGGAGCCGCAGGCGATAAGCAGGCGATCGAAGCCCCGGTCCTTGCCGGATTCCAGTTTCAGCTTGCCGGCTTTCGCATCGACGCCGGTCACGCGATCCCGGATCACGTCGATCTTGAGCGAATCGAAGTAGTTCTTCGACTTGCGCAGGTAGGTTCCGTCTTCCTTGATGCGCCCGGTCAGGTAGTACGGCAGCGCCATGCGCGAATACGGCGGCTCCGGTTCGTCGCCGATGATCGCGATACTGCTGCCGGGATCCTGGTGGCGCAGTGTTTCCGCGGCCAGTACGCCGGCCGGCCCGGCTCCGATGATCAGGTGTTGCATGAAGACAAACCCATGTTGGACAAGCGGTAACCAAGCTCGTCATTCCGGCCGCAGGCCGGAATCCAGTCGATAAAGCGCGCCGAAGGCGCACGTAACCTTTTTCTCGCCAGGATCGCAAAGTACGGCAAGGACACCAACAAAGCTGAAGTCATACCGGATCCTGGTTCCCCTGGCATTCTTGGCGTCTTTGCGAGAGGGTCGTTTAACTTCCTGTCCATCAGGCCGACAGCCCCTTCAGCCCCAGGCGCTTGCGCGTTTCCGCGGTGGGGACGCCGTCCTTGGTCCAGCCCCGGATCTCATAATAATGGGGCAGCATTTGATCCAGGTGATTGACCTGTCCCTTGGCGGGGCCGGTTTTCGCCGCTTCCTTGAGCAGCCGTTGGGGCAGCGTGTCGAACTTGCCGGTGATGCCCGCGGCGATGTTGAAGTCGCGTTCCATGTTCCAGATGCGTTCGCCCGTTTCGGCCATCTTTTCCGTGGTCCAGTCGCCTTCGCATGCCGCTGCAACCTGGCTGGAAATATCGTCCAGCGACCAGGCAAACGTGGTGAACACGCAAAGGCCGGTGGAATCCACCGCCGCGGTGGCGTCCTGGAAAGCCTTCACCAGTTCCGGCTTGCCGTCGGTCACCAGCGGATCGGTTTTCTCGGGCACGCCCATGATCTCCGACGCCACGGTGTAGCCGCGCAGGTGGCAGGCGCCGCGATTGGAGGTGGCGTAAGCCAGACCCATGCCCTGGATGCCGCGCGGATCGTAGGCCGGGAACTCCTGGCTCTTGACCGTCATGGACAATTCCGGACGCCCGTATTTTTCGCACAGCCGGCGCGAGCCGAGCCCCAGGTCCAGGCCGAAGCCCTCGCCCTTGGCCACCGCTTCCGCGGCGTGGGAGAGCGCTTCCGCCGAGCCGAACTTGTATTCCACGCCGCCGGTTTCCTTCTTGGTAATCACGCCGGCCTCGTAGAGCTCCATGGCGGCGCCCACGGTGGAGCCGAAGGAAATGGGGTCGAAGCCGTCCTCGTTGCAGAGGAAGTTGGCGTAGGTAAGCGCATCCAGGTCATCCACGCCGCAGTCGGACCCTAAAGCCCAGGCGGCTTCGTATTCGAGGCCACCGGAAGCGCCCCAGTATTCCGGCTGGTTCTTCACTGTGAAATGGCCCTGATCGACGGTAGAGATGCGGCCGCAGGCGATGGTGCAGCCGAAGCAGGCGGCGTTGGTCACCAGGTTGGGCTTGCCGTCGCTTTTCCTGGGCTCGTGCATGGCCTCCCCGGAGATGTGGCTGGCGCCCTCGAACTGCACCTCGCGCATGTTGCGCGTGGGCATGGCGCCGACTTCGTTGATAACGTTCATCAGCACCTGGGTGCCGAACCGGGGCAGGCCCTGGCCGGTGACGGCATTATCGTGCAGCACCTTTTTCGCGGCGTTTACGGCTTTCACGAACCCGGCCGGATCCTTGATATTGCCGACGCCGCGGGTGCCGCGTACCGCCACCGCCTTCAGATTTTTCGACGCCATGACGGTACCGACGCCGGAGCGCCCGGCGGCGCGATGCATGTCGTTGACGATGGCCGCATACAGGCAACCCTTTTCCGCCGAGCGGCCGACGGCGCAGACCCGCAGCAGCGGGTCCTGGTACTTGCGATGCAGCCACTCGTCCGTGTGCCACACGGACGTGCCCCAGATCTCGTCCGCCGGCACCAGCTCGGCGAACTCGTTTTCCACGTGCAGGTAAACGGGCTTCGGCGACTTGCCTTCAAAGATAATCATGTCCCAGCCGGCGCCCTTGATTTCCGCGCCGATGAATCCGCCGGAGTTGGAGCAGGCAACACAGCCGGTGAGCGGGCTCTTGGTGACCACGGAGTAACGGCCGCCGGTGGAGGCCATGGTGCCGGTGAGCGGCCCGGTGGTCATGATCAACTTGTTGTCCGGGCCCAGGGCGTCACACTGGGGATCGACTTCCTCGACCAGGTAGCGGGTGGCGAGTCCCCGCTGGCCCAGGTATTCCATGGCCCATTCCATGTTAAGCGGTTCTTCCTTGATGGTGCCCTTGGTGAGGTTCACGCGCATTACTTTTTTGTTCCAGCCCATCTCGATTAACCTCCTGCCGTCAGGCGCCGGGGCTTATGCCGGCGCTTTGCGCCGCGTGGGCGCGCATGCGCCCCATGCCGGTATGGTCCGCGTCCACATAAGTAATGGCGGCGGTGGGACAGGCTTTCGCGCATTCGGGATCGCCGCCGCAGAGATCGCATTTGTACGCTACCTTGGTGTCTTGATCATAATTGACGGTGCCGAACGGGCAGGCAATGGTGCAGACCTTGCAGCCCACGCAGACGTCATCGATAACTTCCTTGGCGCCGGTTGCTTCGTTAAGCTTGATTGCCTCGACCGGACAGGCATGCATGCACCAGGCTTCGGAACACTGGGTGCAGGTGTAGGGCACGAACCGGCCCAGTTCGTGGAAAGTAAATATCTTGATCCTGGACTTTGACGGGTTGAAGGTACCCGTCGCCTGGTAGGAACAAGCCATTTCACATTGCAGGCAACCGGTACATTTTTCCGGTTCAATCTGCAGCGCCTTGAGCATCAGTGCATCTCCTCTCTGAAATCGGGTAGGGACTACTTTTAGGGCTATACCTAACATCAAAAATCCTCAACTGTCCAGAGCTACCGCGGGTCTTCTCCGCACTTACCCGAAAAAAGCGGTCTAACAGGATGTTGAAATCAGCCAGGTGCTGTATCCCCTATCGGGAAAGCCGGCCGCCGGCTGTTCCCGGGAACCTGCCAACATGCCGGTGGCCGCGGGGTCCCTGTACGCACTCCCAGGGCCGCCCAATCGGAACAGGACGATATGCCCACTACCATGAAGAAATCCTGGCGGCTCCCGCTTGCGCTCCTGCTGCTGGCCCTCAGCGCTGCCCCGCGCGCGGCGACGCCCCCGCTGACGCTCGCCTACGTAGGAAACCCGCACAACAGTGCCTGGCTCGGGGCGCGCCTGGGCATAAGAGACGCCAACGCGCAGGGCGCCTTCCTCGACGTACATTTTGTTTTGAAGGCAGTGAACGCCTCCGCGCTCAACAGCCGGACCGCGTCAGCCTATATCGCGTTGCTGGTGGCGGGCAATGCCGCGACGGTAAGGCGGCTCGCGGCGCTGGCGCCGCACAGGGCGATTTTCAACCTGAGCGCGGACGATGACAGCCTGCGCTCTGCGTGTCTGGGCAACGTTCTCAGTATCGCTCCCAGCGCCAGAATGAAACGCGACGCCCTGTCCCGGTGGCACAAGCTGCATCCGGACGCCAGGGTGGCGGTCAGGACCTGGGACCCGGCAGCGACAAATTACGCGGGGCGTGACTTGAACAATCGGTTCCGAAGGCACTTCAAACGTACCATGGACGATCTGGCCTGGGCCGGGTGGGTCGCGGCAGCAATGGTCGGGGACACCGTCGCACGCACCGGCAGCGCTGACGCCCAGGATCTGCTGAACAACCTCAAATACCAGGAATCCTTTGACGGGGGAAAGGGAGTAGAGCTGAGCTTTCGCGCCAGCGGACAATTACGCCAGCCGCTCACGCTTGTCGCCAGCGACAAGCCGGTTGGACGGGCGCCGGTAGCCGGCGTCGTCGGGCCCGATAACCTGGGTTCGCCCGCCCTTGCACGATGCCACAAGTAAATTTCTGCATGATGATGCAGAATAAGACCATGTCGCGCACTATCCTTTCCGCGCTGGTAATTCTGCTCGTCACGACAATCCCGTCCCGGGCGGAGCATACAGACCGGGTATTCATCACCAACGAAGGCAGCGACAACGTCACGGTGATCAATGCCAGAACCCTGCAGGTTGAAACCACGTTTCATGTCGGCAAGCGCCCGCGCGGCATCGCCCTCTCGCCTGACGGGAAGGAGCTGTACATCGCGGTCAGCGGCGAGAACGCGATCGCGGTCGTGGACCCGAAGACCCTGCGCATACTGCGAACATTCAAGGCGGGTACGGAGCCTGAAACATTTGCCGTCCACCCGGACGGCAACATTTACATGGCCAACCAGGACGCGGCCAAGGCGTCGGTATTTGATCCCAAGACGGGTTTTCAACTTGCCTCAGTACCGGTCGGCCTGGAGCCGGAGGGCATGGCTATCTCCCCCGACGGCGGCAAAGTGATAGTTACCAGCGAATCCTCCAACCTGCTGCAGGTATTGAAAGTCCCGGAATACAAGATCGTGGCCAATATCCCGGTCGGGGATCGGCCGCGCGCCGCCACCTTCTCCCGGGACGGCAGATTCGCCTATGCCAGCTGCGAAATCGGAAGCGAGGTCGTCAAGGTGAATATGAGCAATTACAAGATCGTCGCGCGCAGGAAAATAAAGGAAGAGAGCTTCAAGCCCAAGGACCTGCTGTTGAGCAAGGATCAGAAGACCCTGTATGTCGCCGCCGGGCGCGCCAACGAAGTGGTCGTCTTCGGCGCCGGCTCACTGCAGGTGCTGAAGCGCATTCCCACCGGCAAACGTGTGTGGGGACTCGCGGAAACCCGCGACGGATCGCGCCTTTTCACCACCGACGGGGACAGTAACACGAGCACCGTCATCGATACCGCCACCAACAGCGCCATCAAGACCATCAAGGTGGGGAAGCTGCCCTGGGGCGTGGCCATAGACGACTAGGTTCCCGGAGCATGCGCTCTGACATCATGTATGGAACCTGCCGTACCAGCCAGGACTCAGATCCTGCATTCCGGAATTAGAGATCCATATTCCTTCATGCAGGACCTGAGTCCTTCGTTTTCATAGCGAGAGTGGATTCCGGGTTCGCGCGCAGCGATATGGGTCTCTAATCGCGGAGCACGGACCCGGAATCCACTATGTAAAGGTAAAGACAAGAGCGCATGCTCTGACTCCTGCTTTACTCTCCGCGACCGGGGGAAACGGGGTCGGAGCGTATGCTCCGACCCCTCGTACCGAGATTTTAGTGGGCGGGTACCGCGTCCAGGCTGCCGTAGGACTTCGGGTATGTAACCACGCCCCAGGGCAGCTTGAAGCCGGGAAGCTTCTCCATCACCTTGTAGCTTTTCATATTCACCACTTCCAGGTTGTTGGACCGTCCACAGGCCAGCAGCAGCTTGCTCTCGTCCGGGATGAAGCTGAAATGCCAGCAACGTTTGCCCACCGGTATGCTCGCCAGCCGCTTATAAGTATGGGCGTCGAATACCTGCAGTCGGTGGCCAATGGCGGCACTGACGATGATCCGGTTGCCGGATCGGTCGAATGAAACGCCGTAGGGTCCTTGCGCCGTCTTGACCGACTTCAGTACATTGAAATTGTCGTCCAGCACCAGGAAATTACCGGACAGTTCCATGGTGACAATGTAGTGTTTACCGTCCGGCGAACGCTTGACGCCGCGCGGTCGCAGGCCGTACTTGGTCAGATTCACCTTCCTGATCAGCTTATGGTCAACGAAGTCATACACGGACAAGGTGTCGTCACCTTCGTTGGCAATGACCAGCTTTTTCATGTCCGGGGTGAACTCTATGCCCTCGGTTTCAGGCGCCCCGACAATGTCATCTACAACCTTCCAGTCCTTGAGATCGATTACCGCGATGTGACCAGGCTTTTCGCCCTGGTCGCCGCGTTTCTCCTCCGCCTTGGTGGGCTTGCCGCCGGTTGATGACGGTTCGTAAGTAATGAACGCCTTGCTGCCGTCGGGCAGTATGCGCATGAATTCCGGATTGCGCCCGATGTGAATCTGCCGAACGACCTTGAGGGTGTGGGCGTCGATGACGGACATGTTCTCTGTTTTCTGATCCGCCGTCAGTATGTACTTGCCGTCCGGCGTTACGGCAATGCCGCGCGGCCCGGCGTCATGCATGTTGACATTGTCCACCTCTTTCAGGGTGGAAAGATCGAGCACCGACAACCCGTCTCCCTGGTTGCTGACATAGGCCAGGTCCCTGGCGGAAGATGCGGGGGCGTAGCCGGAAACACAACACAATAGAAGCGCCGCCGCGGGGATCAGCCCGAATCGCCGGATCTGTGCCTGAAGCTCAATTCTTTCAATCATCATCATCTCCATCGATTAATTCCTGGAATTTCCCGAGTTTTGCCCGGCGACACGCGCTGCTGCCCGGTAGCCACGGACCGCTACAAGACCATTAGACAGAATTTCTCGAATATTATCCGCGACCCACGCGCCGCATTCCCGGTAAAGCGCGAATCCAGGGATACACCGGGTGCGTCCCAAATCCGGAGCCCGGGTCCGCGCGCAGCGATATGGGTCTCTAATCGCGGAGAGCGGACCCGGGATCCACGCTACAAGGCGGGGACGCCAGCGCAGTGGCGGCGGGTTAGCTATATTCGGATTCGGCGGCTTCCAGAACTTCGATCAGTTCGCGCGCTGTCTGGTAGCGATCCTCCGGATCCTTGGCCAGCGTTCGTTCTATTATCCCCTGATATTGACGCAGGCGCGCCGGCAACACCGGCAGCTCCGCATGCACGTGTTGGTAAATCAACGCGGCGGGAGTCTGCGCGGTATAGGGCTTTTCTCCGGTGAGCAGTTCGTACAGCAACACTCCGGCGCTGTAGATATCACTCCGGTAATCCACCGATTTGCCTTCCCCCTGTTCCGGGCTCATATAGTGCGGCGTGCCCAGCACCTGCCCCACCGTCGTCAATTCGCTGCTTCCCTCCAGGCGCTTGGAAATGCCGAAATCCGCAAGGGCCAGGCTGTCGTCCCCTCGAAACATGATATTGGCCGGCTTCAGATCCCGGTGCACCACGCCGATGCCGTGGATGGCTTCCAGGCCGTAGGCGATATGGGTCATGTAATTGAAGGCGACTTCAGGCGTGATCTTCAATTCCATCCGCTGTTTCAGATCGCCTCTTGGAAAAAACTCCATGGCGATAAACCCGTAGTCACTGGTCAGGCCGTGTTCGTAGATGCGCACCACAAACGGACTGTGAAGTTCAGCAATGAGTTCCGCTTCCTGTATGAAACGCCGGACCAGCGCCTGGCTGCCGACCTGGCTCAGATCGAGAACCTTCAGTACCACTGACAGGCCGTCGGATTCGCGCTCCGCCAGGTAGACATGGGACATGGCTCCCTGGCCGATGAGGCGCACGAAACGGTAACCGATGTCCGCGCCTCCGTCGCCGGGAAGCTGGTCCTTCTGCCGATGGATCTTGCGGATAATCTGAGTGGCTTCGTTGATATTCTCCTGCTCCGCCGCCTGTCGATCCTCGGACCGATCCAGGGCGTCTTCCACCAATGCCTTCAAACGTTTGGGGGAAATATCCTTCTTGTTGACATAATCGGCCGCACCCAGCTTTACTGCTTTGACGGCGACGTATTCATCGCCTTCCGCGGTGAGGATTACCGTGGGCGGAAACCCGGGCTGCTTCCGGTACGCCTTCAGCCACTCGAGACCGTCCTCGGAATTACCCAGTTGATAGTCCAGCAGCAGCACGTCGTATTTCGACCACTCAAAATTGTCGGGCGGCCGTCCGAGCCGTTCGACTTCATACTGGTCGAGTTCGGCATCGGGCAACTCCTTGCCCAGGTACACCCGTACCAGGGCCCGGAAGTCCGGCGAATCGTCGATGAGTAAAATTTTCATTAGCTGTCTTATCCAGCCAGCGCGCCCGGGATGCCGCGCCGATGGCCTGTATTCAAATCTTTCCTGGAATGGCGAAGTTTTCCCTCAGCCGGCGCAGCCGGGAACAACAAGTCTCCCGCAAAGACGCCAAGGAATCCAAGGCATTGCATCATTTCGATTTTCTCGGCGGGCTTTGCGTCCTGGCAAGAGATTACCTTCAACACCTTCTCCAATTCCGCCAACAATTCGGTGAATGGACCCAACTTGGATTACTCGTAAGCCCCACGCCAGGGATCGCCGCTTATTCCCCCTGTTCGCCGAACCGGCCCAGCTTCAGCATGATGGTGGGCATCACCAGCAGATTCAGCAGTGTGGACGATACCAGTCCGCCGATAATAATAGCAGCCATGGGGCCCATAATTTCCCGACCCGGGTTATCGCTGTGAAAGGCCATGGGCAGCATGGCCAATGCGGTCACCAGCGCCGTCATGGCGATAGACGGCAGCCGTTCCTGGGCGCCGCGAATAACCGTTTCCAGCCCCCACCGGCAGCCCTCCTCCTGCACCAGGTGCTGGTAGTGGGACACGAGCATGATTGAATTGCGGACGGTTATCCCGAACAGGGTGACAAAGCCGACCATGGAACCGACCGAGATGGTGGCGCCGGTAACCAAAACCGCGAACACCCCGCCCACCAGGGCAAACGGTAAATTGACCAACATGACGGCCGTATGCCTGATGCTGCCCAAGCCCATGTAAATCAGGATAAGAACCAGCAATCCGGCCAGCAGCGAGTGCACTATCAATCGGTTACGCGCTCTTGCCTGCTCCACGGCGGCGCCGGTGAATTCCGGCGAAGTGTCAGCCGGAAACTTGACCTGTGAAAGAACACGGTGCCGAAGCTCCTTTATGAAGGAGCCGGGATCGCGTCCACGCACATGACAAGTCACCGTCTGCACGCGCTGACCGTCCAGATGCAGCACGTTGTAGCGGCTGCCGGTCTCGGAAATATCGGCGACGTCCCCCAGCGTGATCATCTTGCCTTCGGCCGAGCGTAGCGGAAGTTTCGCCACCTGTTGCGGATAGCGGCGCAGGCGCGGCGGCAAAATCACCGTTACGTTGTAGATTTTGTATCCCTGATTCACCTCGCCGACAATCGCTCCGTCGTACGCCGCCCGCACCGCGTTTATGGCGTCCAGCGGCCGCAGACCCCAGTGATTCAGCGCCTGCTGCTTGAGACGAACCTGCAGCATCGGGGTTCCGGCCGGAGACTGGATCTGTACGTCAGTGGCACCTTTGATGTGGTGCATGACATTGGCAATCTCGTGCGCCTTTCGATCCAGCATGTGAAGATCATTGCCGAGAATATTCACCACCACCGGTGAAGTGTAGCCCGAGATGGTCTCTTCCACCCGCTCGATCAGAAAAGTATTTGTCTCGTACAGGATCCCCGGCATATTGGAGAGTATTTTGCGGAGTTCATCTTCCACCCGCTGCTGCCCTTTTCCGGACATGGGCTTCAGATCCACCTCGTATTCGCTGTAGTGGCTGCCGTAGGTATCTGCGCCCCGCGCCGCACGGCCGGCCCATTGCGACACCGAGCGCACGCCCGGCACCTTGAGGAACCGGCGGGTAAGCTGATTGCCGATACGGATCGACTCCTTAAGCGAGGTGCCGGGAACGCAGGTGACGTGGACGATGTAATGTCCTTCGCGCAAGTCCGGCAGGAAGCGGGTGCCCAGCGTGGGCAATATACCGATACCTATGGCGCAGAACAGCAGGGTGATACCGGCGACCGTGCGCGGGCGGGCGCAAATGACATGCAGCCAGCGCCCGTAGTGCGGTTTGATCCAGCTTATCAGCGGCGGATCGCGCTCCACCAGCCGTCCCCGCGCCAGCAGCATATAGCACAGCGCCGGGGTTACCGTCAGGGCAACCCCCAATGACATCAATACCGCCAGGATGTAGGTATAGCCCAGGGGTGAAAACAGACGCCCGGCGACACCACCTAGGGTCAGCAACGGTACGAAAACCAGGGCGACGATAAAACTGGCGTAGACCACCGAGCCAC
>CAZNWR010000038.1:11174-15768 GCA_964576645.1 uncultured Enterobacteriaceae bacterium
CAGCGGCTGCGGAGCAGCGGCGACGCGGTTTTCCCGCAGCCTTCGAAATATGTTCTCGGTATCGATGATGGCGTCATCCACCACCTCGCCCAGGGCGATGGCGAGCCCCCCCAGCACCATGATGTTCAGATTTACTCCCGCCAGCAGCAGCACGATGATGGCGCCCAACATTGACAGCGGTATGGCCAGCGCCGATATGAACGCCGTCCGGATATTGAACAGCACGGCGAACAGCACGATCACCACAAACAGTCCGCCAATCATGAGGTGGCCGGTAATGTTGTGAATGGATGTTTCGATGTAGTCCGCCGGGCGAAACAGCCTCGTGTACAGCCTGACTCCCTGGTGCGCCAGGATGTGCTTCAGTTCCCCCAACACCTTTTCAACGCTGCGGGAGACATTCAGCGTGTTGGCTCCGTACTGCCCGATAACCATCATAACCACGCCCGGCTTGGTCATGATCGATGCCGCCCCGAACGGCGGCGCGGGGCCGTAGGCGACATGCGCCACGTCTTTCAACATCACGTTGGCGCCGTCGATCCTTTTAAGGATCACCTCGCCCAGCTTATGCGGCGACAAGGGCTGTCCGGTTACCGCCAGCGTCATTCTCTGATTGGCATTTTCAATGAAGCCGGTGCCGTAAATGCCGGTGGCGCTGCGTGCCGCCTTGACCACATCCTGCACGGTCAACCCGTAACGCACCAGCTTGTCCGGCAGTATCTGGATCTGAAGCTGGCGCACCGCACCGCCGAATACGTTGACGTCCGCCACGCCGGGCACACTGAGTATTCTGGGAACGATGGACCAATCCACCATGTCGCGCAGTTGCATCAGCGATTTCACCTTCGAGGTGACACCGATGGTCAGTACGGTCGCGGAAGAGGATTCCAGCGGCACCGGCACCGCGGGCCCGGCGCCGGGGGGCAGACGCGCGCTGACGCTCGCCAGCCGTTCACCGACGAGCTGGCGATCGCGGTATATGTCAGTATCTTCCTTGAAGAAGACGTTGACGACCGACAGGCCCTGAATTGACTGCGAGCGAATGTAGTTCAGGCCGATGACCCCCGCCAGGGTCTTCTCCACCGGGCGGGTCACGAGTTGCTCCACCTGTTCCGCGGAATAACCGGGTGCCTCGGTCTGGATGATCACCAGTTTGGGCGAAAACTCGGGGAATATGTCGAGCCCAGCCTGGGAAAGTTGATAGCCGCCATAGAGCAGGAGTACCACCGCCAGGGCAAGGACAACACCGCGCCGGCGGATGGAGAAACGGACAATGGAGGCAAGCACGGGCTTAGAAGCTACTTAATCTCTTACGGTGTGCCGGCGGGACCCGCTTCGCTCATGCCGCTGCGCCGGTCCCGCCAACGCACTTCTCGCACATTCGCGCTCCGGACAGCGCTTCACGAGCACCCGGCATGCGGCTCCGGTCGTGGCGGGTCACGGTAAATCGCGTCAAGGCTCGTCGTCCTCGTCGGGGATCTGGCGCTGGTACTCTTCGGACAGCAGCATCTGCGCGCCGGTGCTCACTACCCGCGCCCCGGCCAGGGACGGATCAGGAACAAACCAATGGGTCTTAAGATCGACGGGATTGTGGAGCTCGTGGCGCACAAATTCACCGCTCGAGTGCTGAACATAGATCCACGGCTTACCGTCCGACCACACGATCGCCGAACCGGGCAGCATGACGCCACGGACGGGCTTGCCCGGCTTCGGCACCCACGCGTACAGGCGCATACCAACCCGCAGGCGCGGCGACCGGGTCGTAAAGAAATAAGTCTCCCCCTGGAACACCCCGGCCGTATAGGGTGCCGGCGCCACCAGGCCGGCACTCAAGGCGCCGCTCCTGTCATCGTTCAGATTGATCCGGATCTGCCGGGTACCGTCAGGCAGCACCTGGTTTGGTGCCAGTGTAATCAGCACCAGGCTCCGCTGTTGATCTACGTAATCGGCCAGATCAAACGAGTGCGTATCCAGCAACAGTTTCGCCAGGGCGCCGCCCCAGCGCTGGGTTAATTCCTCCCGGGCGGACTGCAGTTTTACCTCCGCCGTTTGCAGATGGCCCCGGTCCACCTGGTAGGCCGCTTCCGCCTCCTGCAGGCGCCGTGCCGAAATGTTGCCGGCCTCTGCGTGCAGTTTCTTCAGCCTGGTAAGCGCCTTTTGCGATGCGACCAGGGTAGCCCGCGCCGCATTGCGTTCGGCGCCGGCCTGCGCGCAGGCGGAATACAGCTTCAGCAGCGGATTTATGTCAACGACGCGCCCATAGGCTTGAGTCTCCGGGGTGAGCGTGGATATCCCGGGACTGATCAACTCAATGCCGCTTTGCTTCTGCTTGCCGGGGCCAAGGTGCACTACTCCGGAATCCCGTTGCGGCATGGCAGCTTGCGCCACCGCGATAAACGGCGGTAGAAACACCATCATGGTGACAAGAACAACTCGCAACAACAGCGTATCCGCCGGCCGCTCCGGACTTGTGTTCCATTTCTTCATATCGTAATTTGTCCGCCCGCCGCGACAGCGCGGAGAAATGAGCCGGATTAGCTCAGTTGGTAGAGCGCCCGCCTTGTAAGCGGATGGTCGGGGGTTCAAGTCCCTCATCCGGCACCAGTCCCGTGACATGCGCGGGCGGTTCGGGGTTCAGTGTCCCTGGCCGGACTTCTCGGCAAAGGATTTCAGTTGGTCGGCAGCGGCTTCCGCCTGGTATTTGGCCTTCCAGTCACTGTAGGGCATTCCGTAAATGATCTCCCGCGCCTGCTCGTAGTCCATATCGATTCCGCGTTCCTCTGCCGCCGCCCGGTACCACTTTGACAGGCAATTCCGGCAAAATCCCGCCAGGTTCATCAAATCGATATTCTGAACCTCCGTGTGCTCGCGCAGATGCTGCACCAGCCTGCGGAATGCCTCAGCTTCAAGCTGGATTCTCAAACCTTCATCCATCTTGACCTCCTCCGGTTTCGGGGCCTTTGATAGCATATGGGGTGTTGCCTATTATAACCATGCAAGGATGGCCCACGACATCGAAGGAGAATCAATGAAAAAGGAAGACGGAACGGCCCCGCACCGGGTTGTTATCGTGGGCGGCGGTGCGGGTGGACTGGAGCTCGCCACCCGTCTCGGCGATACCCTGGGGAAACGCGGGCGATTGGATGTCCTGCTCATAGATGCAGCCCTGAGCCACTTGTGGAAACCTTTGCTGCACGAGGTCGCCGCCGGCACCCTGAATTCCTACGAAGATGAATTGAGCTACCTGGCCCAGGCGCACTGGCATCACTTTCGTTTCAGGCTGGGACGCGTGGAAAGCGTGGACCGTGAAGCGCAAACCGTGACTACAGCGCCCAATCTCGATGAGTACGGCGAGGAATATATTCCTGAGCGCACGTTTTCCTATGACACCCTGATCCTCGCCGTTGGCAGCGTTTCCAACGACTTCGGCATCAAGGGCGTGGCGGAGCACTGCCGCTTTCTGGATCGGCGCAGCCAGGCTGATGCGTTTCACCGTTATTTTCTTCGCTGTTGCTACGCCGCTCAGACCCAGCATGAACCGCTGCGGCCGGGACAACTCCACGTCGCCATCGCCGGCGCCGGCGCAACCGGCATCGAGCTGGCCGCGGAGCTGCATAATTCAGTACGTGAATTTGCTGAATATGGCCTGGACCGCTTCGACCCGAAACAGCATGTCAAGATCACGGTCATTGAGGCGGCGGAACGAATACTGCCGGGGCTGCCCCGGCGCCTTTCCGACCAGGTTGACAGTCAACTGAAAAAGGTCGGAATTGACATCAAGACCGGCCAGAGGATCACCGAGGCGAGCGCGGACGGTTTCACCACGTCGGACGGCGGATTCATACCGGCAGAAATCAAGGTCTGGGCGGCGGGCATCAAGGCACCGGATTTCCTGGCCGCTATTGACGGACTGGAAGTCAACCGCATCAACCAATTGCTGGTTGAGCCCACCCTGCAGACTACCCGTGATGAAAACATTTTCGCGCTGGGCGATTGCGCCGCGTGTCCCATGCCCGGCGATCAGGGAACCGTTCCGCCCCGGGCACAGGCCGCGCACCAGCAGGCCACGCACATGGCCAGGGTCATGGAGCGCCGGCTGGCCGGCAAACCCTACCCCGAATATCACTACGTGGACTACGGCTCTTTAATCAATATGAGCAGGTACTCGACGGTGGGCAGCCTGATGGGAAACGTCGCCAAGCTTTGGTCATCGAGTGTATTCGTGGAAGGCCTGTTCGCGAGGCTGGTTTACCTGTCCCTGTACAAAATGCATCAGCTCGCGCTGCACGGATTCACGCGCGTGGCGCTGATGACCGTGGCGAATATGCTTACGCACCGCACCCACCCGCGTTTGAAGCTGCATTAAATTGAACTCTCGCCAAGACGCAAAGTCCGCCAAGAACGCAAAGGAACCTTCATCCCTTGGCGCTCTTGGCGTCTTCGCGAGAGCTTTCATCGTCATTCTGTAACTAAAGGGGCCGGAGCATGCGCTCCGACCCCTGGCTGATTCCACACACCGTGCACCGTCATTCTGGATGCTCGCCATCCACAATCCAGCAGATGAAGGTGTCCGCGCAGCGGACCCTTTGAATTG
>CAZNWR010000039.1:0-15694 GCA_964576645.1 uncultured Enterobacteriaceae bacterium
GACGGGCGCAGAGGGTGCTGTTTACGGTAAAATCGGCCTGATTGGAGTTTTAGTACACATAGAAGGTTGCAGCGATCATACTGGAATCCCGTTTGAAACAGCCGTATCGGGACCCGATACGAGGTCAACTTCTGGCATCGAAGACGGCGGTGCCGAAGTCAGCGCCCGAGTCGGTCCGCCGCACGCGAATGCTGGAACTGCTCAGCGGCGGGCTGGATCGACGCGTCATCTCGCTGTGTTCGCCTTCCGGGTTTGGCAAGACCAGTGCCGTTGCGGCCTGGTGTCACGACAATCGCGATAGTTGTCTGGTGTCATGGTTGTCCCTGGATGCCGGGGACAACGAAATTTCGCGCTTTGCCGCCTACTTTGTCTCTTCCATCAACCAGGCTGTTGAAAAGCTGGGCGCGGATACGTTGACCGCGGCGTGTTCAGGCCAGGTGCGCGAGCTGGAGCCGCTGTTCACCCGGGTTCTCTCCGATCTGGGAGCCATTCGCGCCGGCGCCAAAATGAAACCGTGGGTTATCGTGCTGGATGATTATCACTTGATCGAAAGTCCTGAGATCCACGAAGCCCTCAAGCTGTTTCTGCGCCACGTCCCGCAATTCACCACGACCATCATTATCAGCCGCACCGAACCCGATCTCGGGTTTTCATTTCTGCGGGCCGCCGGCGAAATATTGGAATTCGGAGAACGTGAGCTTGGTTTCGACGAGAAGGAAGCGATGGAATTCTTTCGTGCCCGCCTGCCGTTTCCCGTCAACGCCCAGCTGGTTCGCCAGGCCCTGGCCAAAATGGAGGGCTGGGCGGCCGGCCTGCAGCTCATGTGCCTTTCGGTTTCCGACGTGGAAACGTTCAAGCAATTGGCGGAGCAATTCACGGGGCGCGAGCGCCACGTGTTCGACTATCTGGCGGAAAATGTCCTGGCTCAGTTGCCGCAGGACGTACGGGAGTTCCTCTTGTTTACCTCGGTGCTTGATCGCTTCGATGCCGATTTGGCGGCGCGGGTGGCCGGTGCCGAGAACAGCCGCCGTATTCTCATGCGCCTGGAGAAGCATCACCTGTTTATCGTTCCCCTGGATCGGGAGCGCACCTGGTATCGCTATCATCATCTGTTCTCAGATTTTCTTCGCCATCAGCTCAGGCTCGATTTTCCGGGGAGGCTGGCCGACCTGCAGCGCCGGGCCTGCCGTGCCTGGCTGGACAAGGGAGATCCTGACGAGGCGGCCCGGCATGCCCTGAACACGGGATCGGCGGATGAGATTCTGCACGTGGTGGACTTGGTCGGCTGGCAGCTTTTCGAACAGGGCAAGTTGATGCTGATCACGCGTTGCCTGGATGCGGTCTCGCCGCAAGACTGCGCCCGGAGCGGCGAGGCGAGTTTGTTGCAGGCATTCAGGTCCATCGACCTGGACCGCGACCTCGACGACATGGAACCCTGGCTGGAGCGCGCCGAGCGCGTTCTGCCCCAACACATGCAGCCGCGGGAGTGGTCATTATATGAAGCCTATTTCTCCGCTATACGTGCTTTGAATGGGGCACTTGCCATCAGGGACACCGCCACGGTGGAAGCCCAGGCGCGGCACGCCCTGGCACACCTGGCGCCCGGTGAAGTCAGCATGCGGGGCTGTGCATTGTGCGCGCTGGGCATGGTGAAGCTCGACCAGGGGGCACTGGACGAGGCGCTGGCAATCCTGCGTGAATCCCAGTTGTTGGCCGAGTCCATCGGTGCTGTGCAGATGGCGATCCGCAGTCTTCACCTGCAGATTTTTCTGCGCATGAGCCAGGGTGAATTCAGTGCCGCCCAGGAATTGCAGGACGCCGCCGCCGCCCTGTGCAATCAATACTGCGTGGAAAGCCGAGCCACCCTGGATCTGATTGTCCAATCACGCGCCTGGCTGCATTGGGAGTTGCTGGAACTGGATCGGGCCGAGTCCCTGTGCCAGGAGGCGCTGGGTTATCGCAAGGAGGTTTTGAAATTTCCCATCAATACCCAGTTGTCGCTTATTCGGCTGGTGCAGGGCGATCTGGAGGGCGCGGAGTACTTCGCGCGCCAGAATGATCTGTTGATGCAGAAGTTCAATTGCCGCCGGCGCTGGCTGTGCGACCACGACGAGGTGCGCGTCAGCCTCTGGGCACGCAGGGGCCGGCGGCAGGATCTGCTTGCCTGGCTGGAGGGCCAGCCGGACCTTGAGAAGCCGGTCAACCTGCACCTTCAGGCGCTGGCGCGGACCCGGGCGCGGGCGCTGATTGCTCTGGACCGGTGTGAAGAGGCCGATGCCATTCTTGCCGTGATGATAGAAGCGGCGGCCGAAAGCGGCCTATGGCCTGACGAAAGCCGCGCTCATGCCTGGCGGGCGGTGGCACTTGCTCACGCGGGCGATGCGGCCGGAGCGAAAAACGCGCTGGTACATGCCCTGGTTCTCGGGGCGCGCTGCCGCTGTATCGGCAGCCTGCTTGAGGCGGCGGAGTTTCTTTTACCGGTGCTGCAGGAGCTGGCGGCGGGTTCAGCGGAGCGGGCGCTGGCTGGCGACGCGCGCCGGCTGTGCAAGCAATTGTTGCGTTACGCGGAGCAATGGATGCGTTCCAAGACCCCGGACCGGAGCAAGCGCATCCCCGAGTCGGCGCGGGCGGCCGAGCTGACGCGCAAGGAATGGCAGGTGTTGAGCCTTATTGGCGAGGGTTTGACCAATACCCAGA
This sequence comes from uncultured Enterobacteriaceae bacterium, assembly GCA_964576645.1. Lineage (GTDB taxonomy): Bacteria > Pseudomonadota > Gammaproteobacteria > Eutrophobiales > Eutrophobiaceae > CAZNWR01. The sequence continues at coordinate 2,698 of CAZNWR010000039.1, forward strand.
TTGCGCAGCGCCTGTTCATATCGCCCGGCACGGTCAAGTGCCACATAAACCGGCTGTACCACAAACTGGATATCTCTTCCCGCGAGATGGCGATCCGGCGCGCCAACTCCCTCAAAGACCCTTACGAAGAGCGCCGCCGCGCCATTTGATACGGAGCAGGGGCCGAGCTGCCTGATCTCGCCATCCTGAGAAGTGGACGCGTTGGGTGGGCCTGTTCCGCTTTTGCTTCGCGGTTCATCCATGAACCGCTCGCAGCATCGCTCGCGCTTCACCTCCCATGGTTTCGCGCTTCGCTCATGCCGCTGCGCAGACCCACCCAACGCGCCTGGCCCACCGTGCCAACCGGAGCGAATAGCCGCTAGCCGGCCAAAACGGCCAAACAACCGCGCACTGCGGCGAGGCCCTTCCGCCCGGGCTGCGGAGTTTACGAACTTGCAGCGCGGCCCGGCGGGGGTACGGTCATCACGGGGCAGGGCGCCAGCCGCGTGACGCGCTCCGCCACGCTGCCGATGAGAAGATGCGCCAGGCCGGTGAGCCCATGCGTGCCCATGACGATCAGGTCGATGTGCTTGTCCGTTGCGTAGTGGATGATTTCTCCGGCCGCGGCGCCGATGGTCGTGACCCGCTTGATTTCGATCGCTGACTTTCCACTGGGGCGTTCAGCCAGGGACGCCTCAGCCTGCTTGCATAAATCCGCGAAAAATCCGTCTGGAAGGGTGTAATCCGTGGGTCCCTGGACCACCGACATGGGATCGGTCAAGACGTGAAGCAGGTGCAATTCCGCATCGAACTGCCGGGCGATCAGCGCAGCGTAGTCCAGGGCACGATCGGAAAATTCACTGAAATCGCTGGGGTGCAGAATGCGCTTGATCTCGGCCATGGGCATTGTCTCCTTTAATTATTGATTATCCGGACGTCTCGGTCCGTCTTTAAAAATAATCTTTTCCGCGGACATTCACCAGCTTCCAGTTCCTGAACCGCGCAGTTGATCGGGGTCAAGTCAAACCGAAATCCCGGCGGGTTACGTGCCGACGGCACATCGGGAGTCTTGAATCGCGCTTTGCCGGAGTATATATTAGAAAAACATGATGTAGAGATAGCTAATATATAGTGGGCATTGATCCATGGCAAGAGCAACGGGCGGAATATCAGACAAGCTGGATGCAGCGGCCATGCGCCGGCACGCGGGATCGGCTGCCGGGTTGATGCGCTCGCTGGCGAATCCGCACCGGTTGATGGTGTTGTGCACGCTTTCAGCGGGGGAAATGTCCGTGGGCGAATTGAACCGGCGGGTGCCCTTGTCCCAGTCCGCCCTGTCTCAGCACCTGGCGGTATTGCGGAAGGAGGGGTTGGTCCGCACCCGGCGCGAAGCGCAGACGATTTACTACGCGGTTAAGGAAGGTCCGGCCATGGAAATCGTCCGTCTTCTGCACCGCACCTATTGCGGCAATGATTAACTCAGGAGTCACGATAATGAAAGCGACCATAGACAAGCTGGTATTCCGCATTGCGGGATCGATGATTTTAATTAGTCTGCTGCTGGCGTATTTCCACTCTGCGTACTGGTTGTGGCTGACCGCTTTTGTGGGCGCTAATATGCTGCAGGCCTCCTTCACCGGTTTCTGCCCCATGGCCATGCTGCTGGGACGCCTGGGCGCCCCCAGCGGCGCGGCGTTTACCTGCGGCGGCTCGACCACGGCCTCACACTGATCCGGGATCGGCAAGATGTCCCAGGGACGCGCGTGGATGCGGGCAGCGCCTTTGCTGGCGGTGCTTGCCGTGCAGCCGGCTTACGGACTGGATACGTTTACCGTCCCGCCGGCCAAGTTGGAGCGGGAGGTATCGTCTGGCGGGTTGCTGAAACCGGCCAACCGGACCACGGCGGCGTCTGAGGCCGGCAGCCGTGACCGGAAATTCACATACGCCCGGACCGAAGACGTCCAGCAGCCGGGTTCGCCCCCCGGGTCAGTCAACGAAACCGCCGGAACGGATGTAAGCTCGGCACCGGTCGGGGCGGAGCCTGGTCCCGTCACGACCATCGACTTTGATCGTGCCGTCTCCATGGCCTTGTCGACCAGTCCCGCCATGCGCGCCAGCAAAGGGCGGCTGCGCAGCGCCGACGGTGCGATTATGGCCGCCGAGGGGGCGCGCTGGCCGCGTCTCAGCGCCGGCCTCGACGCCTCCGGCAGCGATGACCCGCTGGCGGTGTTCGGTTACAGGCTGAGGCAACGCCGGGTGACTTTCGGCGATTTCGGGGCCGGGCAGTTTACCGGTCCGGCCTCGCTGGACATCGCGCCACATGCGCTCAACTATCCTGGCGCCTACGGCAACTTCGACACGCACCTCCAGATCGAATGGCCGGTTTATACCGGCGGGCGGAGCAGCGCGGAAATCGCGGCGGCCCGTGCCGCCGCAAAGGCGGCCCAGAGCGGTGATGCCGCCGCCCGCGAAGCAGTTATCTTCGAGGTACTGCGCGCCTACGAGGGCGTGCGCGCTGCCGAGGCCCGGCTTACGATGGCGAGACGCTCCGAGGCGGCCGCGGCGTCTTACCTTTCCGCGGCGCAAAAGCGCTACAGGCAAGGTACGTCAATCAGGAGCGATGTGCTTACCGCACAAGTGAGTCTGGAGCAGAACCGGCTTATCCGCCGCACGGCACACAACCAGCTTCAGACTGCCCGTGAATACCTCCGCATCCTGGTGGACCTGCCGGAACAGACGGATATCAGGATCGGCGCGCCCGCGGAGCCCAGAATGCCAACGGCATCCCTGGTCAGCCTGCAAAGCGAGGCCGTGCGTGCCAACCCGACGCTGCGCGCTTTGCGCAGCCGGGCCCGCGCGAGGCAGGCGGCGCTCGACGGCGAGAAGGCCGCCTACCGGCCTAGCATCTCGTTGATGGTCCGCCACGACTGGAATGATAGCAGACCCGGGTTTTCGAGCCCGTCATACACAGTGGCCGGGGTGTTGTCGTGGGATCTTTTCGATTTCGGCACGCGCCGGGGCGCGGTGGAAAAAGCGTCCGGGGAACTCGATACCGCGCAGGCACAAGTCAGCGAATTCGTTCAGAAGTTGCAGGTGGAGGTGGACCGTGCCTGGCGTACGGCGCGCGAGGCGGCCGAGCAGGTTTCTGTCAGCGCTACTGCGGTCGAACAGGCTCGCGAGGCTCAGCGTATTCTCAAGCTGCGCTACGGGCAGGGGCTTGCCACCATCACCGAGCTGCTCGATGGGCAGGCCAGGCTGGATCAGGCCGAAGCAAACCTGGTCGGCGCGCGCTACGAGCTGCGCGTAAGCCGGGGAGCGCTGTTGGCGACGCTCGGCCAACTCGACCTGGACCAAATCCGGACGTCCGGTACGGACGAAGCGGACACGGCGCCGGCCACGGGCGACTCTTCAATGACTGGAGAAATTCCATGAAATCGTCGCGCCGGAGTGCATCCGCCAGCATACTGATGTGCGCTGCAATGGTTCTGCTGAGCGCCTGTGGTAACTCCCAGTCCGAGGCGGGGCCGGCATCATTGCCGGAAGTCAGAGTGCCCACCATTGTTGTCAGTCCCGTGTCCACGCCTGTGTTTGAAGAGTCGCCCGGTACGGTTGTCCCTGCGCAGACCGCCCGCATCGCCTCGCGGTACACGGGTTACGTTCATGCGCTGGACGTGGATGTCGGGGACACCGTCAAGGCGGGCCAGCGCCTGCTCACCATTGACAATCGCGACGTGGAAGCCCAGATCGCCGAAGCCAGGGCGGCATTGAACCGTGCGCAGGCCGCCTATGCCGACGCCCGGTTCAACTTCCAGCGCTATTCCAATCTTTACCGGGAGCAGGCGGTCAGCCGCCAGCAGTACGAAGCGGTCAAACGCAATGACGCCACGGCTAGTGCCGGCGTGCGCGCGGCCAGGGCGGGTCTGGCGAAGGCCGAGGCCCAGCGCGCCTACACCGAGGTGGAGGCGCCGTTCTCCGGTGTCATAACCGCCCGCTACGTGGAGGCCGGCGATCTCGCGACACCGGGCGAGGTCCTGCTTCAGTTACAGACCCGAGGCAAGCTCGAGGTGCATACGCAGGTGACGAACAAGGCCTATGCCATGCTTTCCCCGGGCGACGCGATCAGGATCGTGGCGGGTCCGGTCCGCACTCAGGCGCGTGTCTACCAGCTCAGTCCCGCCGCGGACCCGACCACGGAAACCCATCTGCTCAAAGCGATCCTGGATCCGGGCTCGAGCCTGGGGGCTGGCGACTTCGTCCGCGTGCTGGTGCCGGTGGGTACGCGCGGTACGCTCATGGTGCCCGACAGCGCCGTGGTTATGCGGGCGGGCATACCTGCGGTTTTCATTGTCGATGCCTCGGATCACGCGCACCTGCGCATGGTGCGGCTCGGGGAACGCCGCAACGGGCGCGTAGAGATCCTTTCGGGGCTCACGGCCAAACAGCGCATCATTGTCGCGCCCGGCGACTCGGTCGAAAACGGTACTCCCATCGCCGCGGAGCAGCACTAGTATGGCCGTCGGGTCTGCGGGCGGAGGACGTCTGCCGCCGCTCAATGCCGTGGGGCGGCTTACCAATTTGTTCCTGCGCTCGAAGGTCACAGCGCTGCTGATGATCGCCGCGGCGCTGTTCGGCACCATGGCAATCCTGTTCACGCCGCGCATGTACAATCCCGAGATCTCGGTGCCGGCGGCAAATGTCATTGTGCGTTTTCCCGGTGCATCGGCCGAAGAGGTCCACAACCAGGTCGTGCGGCCGCTGGAGAACCTGATGGCTGCCATGCACGGTGTGGACCACACCTACGGCTATGCGGTCAACGATCTTGGCGTGGTGACCGTGCAGTTCAAGGTCGGGCAGGATGAGGAGCGCAGCCTGGTCAAGCTCTACAACCAGATCGCGCGCAACCTGGATCGGATCCCGCCCGGCGTGTCGCAACCGCTTATTCAGTCCACCAGCATCAACGACGTTCCCATCCTGACCCTGGCACTCAGCTCTACCGCGCTGGACCGGAACGCGTTGCACAGTCTCGGCTTGCGTGTAATGGACAGCCTGCGTAACGTGCCCGATGTCGGTGATACCCGTATCTACGGGGCATCGCCCACAGCCGTCATTGCCTGGATAGATCCAGCGCGGCTGGCTGCGGCCGGTATTCCTCTGGCACAGCTCGAAAAGACGCTGCAGGCGTCCAATGTTGCGCTCCCGGCCAGCGAACTGGTGTCCGGTAACAAGGAGACAGTCGTGCGGGTGAGCGGCGAGCTCGGCGACGTCAAGGCGGTGGGTGCCCTTGTAATCGGAACCCATGCCGGCAAACCCGTGTTCTTGCGCGACGTTGCCGATATCAAGGAGGGGCCGCGCAATTCTCGTGAATATGGGTTTATCGGCTATGGTCCCGCCGCGGCACGCCCGGCCACGGCCGATGCCGCGCCGGCGGTAACGATTGCCATCGCCAAGCGCGCCGGGGCCAACAACGTCACCGTGGCCAAAGCCGTGCTCGCACGCCTGTCCGAACTGCAACGCACGGCCATTCCCGACGATGTTTCGGTGACCGTCACGCGGAATTACGGTCAAAAGGCCGATGAGGCGGTAAACACGCTGATCGAGCATCTGGGCATAGCCGTGGTTTCCGTGGCGTTCATCCTTCTGATCTTTCTCGGCTGGCGGGAAGCAATGATCGTCACGTTCACGGTGCCACTGGTGCTCGCGGTGGTGCTCGGCGTTGACTGGGTCATCGGACAGACGATCAATCGAATCACTCTGTTTGCGTTGATCCTGTCGCTGGGCTTGCTGGTAGACGATGCGATAGTGGTTATCGAGAACATCCATCGTCACCTGCACGAGCACAGCCCTCTGCGTTTCGCCGAACGCATCGTCCTGGCCACCAACGAGATAGGCCGTCCGACCAACATCGCCACCATCGCCGTGATCCTGGCGTTCGTACCCATGGCTTTCGTCACCGGGATGATGGGTCCGTTCATGCGCCCGATCCCCATCAACGCGCCGACGGCGATGATCGTCTCACTAGCAACCGCCTATATCGTAGTGCCTTGGATTGCATGTCGTTGGTTGCGTGGCAAGGCCGCCCGGGTGATGGCTGCGGCGCGCGCCCCGTCGCTGGAGGAACAGGCGGTCATGCCGGGTGACTGGCTGCGGCGGTTATATCTGGCATTAATGCGCCCGCTGGAGGCATCGCGCCGTGCGCGCTATGTGTTCGGCGCCGCGGTGCTCGTCATGCTGTTGCTGGCCATGCTCCAGCCGCTGTGGCAATACCTGCGTCCCGCGGGGCCGAACGGGCCCCTCAGTCCGATGGGCGTAGGACTCAAGATGCTGCCCGACGACAACACCAACACGCTGCTTATCGAAGTTGATGCGCCGGCCGGTACGCCGCCGTCCGGCACGGATGCGGCCGTGCGCGCAGTTGCCGATGTGCTCGCACGCACGCGCTACGTGACCGACTTCGAAGCCTATCTGGGAGAATCCGCGCCGGCTGATTTTGCCGCCCTGGTCCGGGGCGACGCCATGCATGGCGGCGCCGGTTATGCACAAATCCGGGTCAACATCGTGCCCAAAAGCGCGCGTTCGCCGGGTTCACACCAGATTGCGCAGCGGCTTGACGCCGCGCTGGGGCCCGTGCGCGCTGCCTGGCAGGGAACACGCATCAAAGTTTTCGAGACACCGCCGGGGCCCCCCGTGCGCTCGCAGGTGCTTGCCGAGCTCTACGGTCCTGACTACCAGCGGCTGCGCGGGCTGGCCGATACGGTGGAACAGCACTTTCGGCATGTCTGGGGCATGATTAACCAGGATACGAGCGTTACCGCCGACGCAGCGCAGTATCGTCTGGTCGTGGACAAACAGAAGACGGTGATGATGGGGCTGGTGCCTGCGCAGGTGGCGCGCGTGGTGCACGACTATATGGCGGGCTACACGATCGGTATGCTTCACCGGCGGGACGCGCGTGCACCCATCGATATCATCGTGCGGCTTCCGGAAGCACAGCGCGGTACGCTTGACCAGCTGCTGGGTTTGCACCTCAAGGCGGCAGGTGGTGCCATGGTGCCGCTTGCCAACGTCGTCACCGTTGAGCCCGGCGATGTCGCCAAGCCCCTTTATACCAAGGACCAGCATCCCGTCGTCTACGTTGCCGGCGACATGCTGCGCGGCAGCCCGGTAAGCGCCGTGGTTACGCTTCAAAAGAGTCTCAACGGCCTGTCGCTGGGCGCTGGCAGACACCTGACCGCCGGCAATCTGGGCTTTGTCGACAAGCGGCCCGACGACGTCAGCCAGTACGTGCTTTCCTGGGGCGGGGAGATGCGCCTGACGCTTGACGTGTTCCGCGACCTCGGTTCGGCGTTCATCGTTGCGTTGATGCTGATCTATCTGTTGTTGGCCGCCTACTACCAGTCCTTCTTAATGCCGCTGGTAGTTATGGGCGGTATCCCGTTGACACTGATCGGCGTATTCCCGGGCCACTGGCTGCTGCATCAGCCGTTCACCGCCACCTCCATGATCGGCGTAATCGCGCTGGCGGGCATCGTGGTACGCAACTCGCTGCTCCTGATCGACTTCATTCTGGACTACCGGCGTCAGGGCAACTCGCTGCAGGATTCGATTCTGGAAGCCGGGGCGGTACGCGCACGCCCGATACTGCTGACCGCGCTGGCGATAGTATCCGCTTCCTTTGTCATGGTAGGCGATCCGGTTTTCGGGGGACTCGCGATCTCGCTGATCTTCGGCACCACCGCCTCGACGGTCCTGACCTTGTTCGTGATCCCGCTGCTCTATTTCGCCTGGCAGCGGCGGAGCAGGACATCAAGCTTTACGTGACCCCGCATGCGAGCTCCCGCCAAACTATAGCCCTGAAAATATAGCCCCGGTGCTAGACGCACGATATGGGGCGACGCGCCCAGAATAAGCTGTGCCCGGTCGCGGCCGCTTCCGCGGGGGACCGCGTCGAGACACGCAAGTCATTGACGGAATATCCGGGGGCAGTTCAGCGCATGGCCAGACGTTCAGGCAGAACCAGGGAAAGCCGCGGTGCCGGCAGCGGCGTGCGGCAATTGCCGTGGCGGGAGGTGACCAATCCCCACGCGCCGTTTGCAGTCCTCTCAGAAGACCAGGTTGAAGCGATACACCGGTCTTCACTCAGAGTGCTGTCCGAGATGGGCATGAGAGTGCTCTACGATGAAGCGCGCCGGCTTTACAGGGAAGCGGGCGCCTATGTGGATGATGCAACGAAGATTGTTCGCTTCGATCCTGCCATGGTGGAAGAGACGATCCGTACCATCCCTCCGGTCTTCAGCTTGCGCGCCCGCAATCCCCAAAAGAAGCTGATCCTCGGCGCCAATCACAGTGTGTTCAGCTCGGTTGGTGGACCCGCCTATGTTACGGATCTGGATCGCGGGCGGCGCAGCGGGACCTATGCCGATCAGTGCGAATATCTGAAGCTGGTGCAGAGCCTGAATATCATCCACCAGGAAGGCGGGGGCCCGTTCGAGGCCATGGACCTGCCGCCGGAAACCCGGCACCTGGACCTGCATCTTGCCCAGGTACGGTTGCTGGATAAACATTGGCAGGCCTACCCGCTGGGCCGCGAGCGCACCGTGGACGGCATCGAAATGATGTGCCTGGCGCTGCAATGCGATCGCGAGGCGCTGGCCGGGGACCCGGCCGTGCTCGGTATCGTCAATACCAATTCGCCGCTGCAGTTCGACATTCCCATGTCGGAGGCGACCATCGAGCTGGCCTCCGCGAACCAGGCTGTGTGCGTAACGCCCTTCACCCTGTCCGGGGCCATGGCCCCGGCCACCATCGCCGGCACCCTGACGCAGATGAATGCCGAAGTGCTTGCAGTCGCCGTGCTCACCCAGATCATCCGGCCCGGCGCTCCCGTAATGTATGGCTCATTTTCCTCCAATGTCGACATGCGCAGCGGCTCCCCGGCGTTCGGGACGCCCGAATACACCAAGGGAATCCAGGCCAGCGCCCAGCTTGCGCGCCGTTATGGCATGCCGTTCCGCTGCAGCAATACCACCGCTTCCAACTGCGTCGACGGCCAGGCGGTATACGAAAGCGCCATGTCCCTGTGGGGCTGTATCACGGCCCATACCAACCTCATCTACCATGCTGCCGGCTGGCTGGAAAGCGGGCTGACCGCGTCCTATGAGAAGCTGATCATGGATGCGGAGATGTTGCAGATGCTGGCGGAATATCTGAAGCCAGTGGAAATCAACGAAGATACCCTGGGATTGGATGCCATAAAGGGTGTCGGGCATGGTGGACACTTCTTCGGCGCACCGCATACGCTGGCGCGTTACGAGACCGCTTTTTATTCGCCCATGCTTTCCGACTGGCGCAACTTCGAGCGTTGGCAAGAGGCGGGTGGTCTTACCGCGACACAGCGCGCCAATGGAATATGGAAGAAGCTGGTACAGGAATACGAACAGCCTCCCTTGGACCCGGCTATCGACGAGGCGTTGGTTGACTACGTTGCCCGCCGCAAGGAAGTGCTGGGATCTTGAGTCCGTCCCACGGGAAAAAAATGGTTCTCGCAAAGAACGCAAAGAACGCAAAGAACGCAAAGGTCGCTAAGAGAGGGGGATTTTAAATGATGTTTTGTTTTAGGTGTCTTGGCGTTCTTCGCGCTCGCTGCGTCTTGGCGAGAGACTGATTTCGACGGTCCTCGCAAAGTCAGACAAGAGAACAAGGGAATACAGTTTATGCAATATTTTATTTTCTTTGGCGGTCTTGGCGCACTTAGCGTCTTGGCGAGAGATTGTCTTTTTATGCCTGTGGAAAGGAGCTGATGCGGCCGCAACTGAAGGTACTCGACGACGACCAGGTCCAACGGATCCTGGGCGAAGCCAAGCGCATCATGGCGGAGATCGGCATGGAGATCCGCGGGCCCACGCTCAAGCAACGGCTGCTGGATCACGGACTGAAAACCGATGCATCCGGCAAGCGCGTGCTGTTTCCAGCCGATGAGGTGGACAAAGCTGTTGCGGCCGCCCCCAAATCCATAAAGCTGTACCGGCGCGACAGTGAGCAACACGCGGACCTGGGCGGTGACCGTGTCCATTTCGTACCGGGGTCCAGCGGATTGAAGATGCTGGATCACAGGACCGGCGAAACACGCCTGGCAAATTCGACGGACTTCGTGGAGTACGTACGCCTGTGCGACGGACTGGAACACATCGCCTACCTGGCGACGGCGTTTTCCACCAACAAGGACATTGAGTCCCAGGTATCCGATGCCTGGCGCCTGTACATGTGCCTGACCAATTCCTTGAAGCCGGTTGTGTCCGGCGCGTTCACCGAGCACGGTGTGCCACGCATGGCGGAAATGATGCAACTGTTCCGCCGCGATCGAGCTGAATTGATTGAAAAGCCCATGTCGATATTCACCATCACTGCCACGGGCAATTTCCGCTACGGTGAGGATTCCTGCCAGAACCTGCTTGATTGCGTGGAATGGGGGATCCCCATGGAGATCGTACCGGTGACGCTCATGGGATTGATCGCGCCGGTCACCCTGACCGGCGCTCTGGTGTTTCATTGCGTCGACGTGCTGACGGGTCTCACCATGGCCCAGATCGTTAAACCCGGTACGCCGGTTCTGTTCGGTGGGGCGCCGGCCACTTTTCACATGAAGGCGGCCACCTCACCCATGGTCGCCATTGAGGCCCTGCATCTCGACACCGCCTACACCCAGATCGCCAAGACGCTGGAGCTGCCCACGCAGAGTTACATGGCTTTGTCCGACGGCAAATTCCTGGACGCGCAGGCGGGCGCGGAAACATTCGGGAGCGCGCTGCTGGCGGCGCTGGCCGGCGTGAATTCGGTGTCCGGGCCCGGCATGCTGGACTTCGTGCTGGTATTCAGTCTACCCAAGCTCCTGTTTGACAACGAGGTTTGCGGCCAGGCGCTGAAGTTCGTGGAAGAAATTCAGGTGCTGGATGATCTGCCGACTACGGATCTCGTGAAAGGGCTCATGGAAAGCGATCACCTGATTACCTCGGAGCATACGCTCAAGCACTGGCCTCAATCACTGTACCTGCCCGACCCGGTCATTGACCGGGACAATCGGGAGAACTGGGAAAAGAAGGGCAGGCAGGATCTGTACACGCGCGCATGCCGGGAAGTGGAGGAACGCCTGGCACGCTACCGGCCGGTGTCCGTCGACGCGAAAGCCGATGCGGAAATGCGCCGGATGATCCTGGCGGGAATGGAGTCCCAGACGGAACTGCCTGACCTGCCGCCGCCGCCGGAAGGCGGCGCCGAAGTGCCGGCAAGGGGAAGACGCCGCCGTCGACGAAGGGAACGCGCGTCCTAAAATAGACGTTCGGACATCCGCTACAGCTACTGTGCGGACAGCACGCGGGATGGAGTCATGGTGCTGGAGCGACTAGCGCCATGAACGAGTGCTCCGACCTTGTGACAGGCCCCTTCGGCCACTAAGGGCACAGGTCCTGCAAGGAGGAATATGGGTCTCTAATTCCGGATTGCAGGACCTGCGCCCTTCACATTTCCGATAAACGCAGATTCCGGGCCCGGATCCCTGAATCGTAGTCAGTTTTTGTTTGCGATTTTCCTGGCCTGCTGGACGACATAGGCCTCAATGTCCCGGGCCTGGTCGGCTGTCAGGTTAAACGGCATCATGCCTTTCTCGCGCAGCATTCCACCCAGGACAATGGCGTTCCACTCCTTGTGTATCTCGAGTGGTGCGTAACGAAGGTCCGGGATCGTACCCCGTATGGCCACCGCGTCCGGCCCGTGGCAGAAGGAGCACTTGTCATTGTAGAGGGCGGCCCCGGTAGCGATCATTTCCGGCGACGTGTTCATGTCCGGGAGCTTCGGTAAGGTTCGGGGCGCCGCCGATTTTTCCGGCAGCACCGCTTCGCCCTGCAGCCGGTAAGCGAGCAGCCGGCTCGGTCCGCGACTGGCGGAGGTCTTGTTCAGGTTTGAATATTCATAGCGTATGCCGCCGCCGCCGCCGGTGGCCACCAGTATGTACTCCTGGTCATCCACCATGTAGGAAACCGGTGCGGCGGTGATGGAAGATCCCGTGTCCGTAGACCAAAGCAGCTTACCCTTGTCCGCGCTGAAGGCCTGAAACTTGCCCGAGCCGGTTCCCTGGAACACCAGGCCGCCCGCGGTAGCGAGCACGCCTCCGTTAAAAGGTACGCTGCGATTCACCGACCAGCGCAGGGACTGTGTCAGGGGATCCCACGCAACGAGCCGGGCCGGGACGGGTTTCTTGCCGCTGGTTGCCGGTGGATACTCGATGTGTGAATCGTAATCGGATCCGCCTTCATAGGTGACCACTTCAGGCAGATCCACGGACGGTATGTAGAGTAGCTTCAACTTCGGGTTCCAGGCCATGGGCTCCCAGCTGTGTGCCCCCCACATGTTCGGGTACACGGGGGTTTTCTTGCCGGGCCGCTTCCAGAATTCCGCGCCGGCCGCCGGAATGGGGCGCCCGGTTTTCATATCTATGCCCTTGGCCCAGTTCTCCCTGGTGTAATGGCCGGCGGACAGCAGTTCGCCGGTATCCCGATCCAGCACGTAAAGGAATCCATTCTTGGGTGCGATCATCAATACCTTGCGCATTACCCCGTCGAGCTTGAGATTAGCCAAAATGACGTTGTTGTCGGCGTTGTAATCCCAGTTGTCGTGGTTGACCGTCTGGTAATGCCAGACGTACTGGCCCGTTTTGGCATTTACCGCCATTACGGAGCTGGTAAACAGGTTGTCGCCCCCGGCGGGCGAGCGATAGCTGTACACGTAAGGTAATGTGCCGCCGGTGCCGAAATAGAGCAGGTGGTTGTAGGGGTCGTAGGACATGCTGTCCCATACCGTCGCGCCGCCGCCGAACTTCTCAAGCGCGTCGCCGCTCCAGGTCTTTGCCGCCATGATCATGGCCGGAGATTTATTTTCTGCTGGATTGCTGCTGGGGGCGGTGTAAAAGCGCCAGTCCAGTTTTCCCGTGTCCACCTTATAGGCGGACACGTAACCACGAGTCTTCTTG
>CAZNWR010000040.1:0-13491 GCA_964576645.1 uncultured Enterobacteriaceae bacterium
GCCAGGCCGGATGACGCGGACGAATTCGTCGAGGGTCGCTTCCGGATCCGGTACGGTGGTGATGACGTATTGCGCCACGACAGCGGCAAACATCCCGTCAGGCAGCGCAAGTTGCTTTGCATCCATTACCGCCAGTGCCTCCACGTTGTGAAGGTTGCATTCACGCACCCGTGAATGGGCCTTGCGCAACATGGGCTCGGACAAATCGACGCCGACCAGCCGTTTTGTCGGCGCGTAATCCGGCAGTGAGAGACCGGTGCCGACGCCGACTTCGAGAATAGGTGCGTCATCCGCACCGCAGAGCGCCTCCGCGGCAGCAATGGCCGCCTGGCGGCCCACATCGAACACGGCGCCGAACACCAGATCATAAACCGGCGCCCAACGCGCGTAGGCGCGCTCAAGGCCGCGTTGGCTTATATCCGTGCCCGCTTGCATGTGGTTTTGCTGTTTCTCAAAAAGATGCGCCGATCAAACCGTTTGTTCCGCGGAACCTGCGTCTTGTTCCGTTTGTATTCCAGGAATGATGACAGGGTGACCCATGAACAGTATACCGGACTTTCGATGTTCGTCTTGCCATGATGCCGATGATCCGTTCTCCGGTGAATTGCTTGCAGTTCATTAGCGGATTTCCTACAGTCAGACTTATAGGGAAATCCTTCATCCAAAATGGATCGGATCATGGGCGAAAGATCGCATACCTCTGTGAAGCAGTTGGCGGCGGTGTTCGTTACCGTGCTCGCGGCCGCGGGCGCCGGTTATCTATTGGGCAGCCGCGACTCCATTACGCCGGTGGCGCCGGTTCGGGCGCTTCCCGCTCCCGCGGCCGGGTCGGTCCGGGTTCTTTACAGCCTTGATCGCAAACAGAACGACCGCGCGCTTATCTCCCTCATCAAGGCGGCCAGGTCGCACATCTATTTCGCGATCTATGAATTTACGCTGCGCGACGTCGCCGACGCGCTGGTCGCGGCCAGGCGGCGCGGCGTCGAGGTCCGCGGTCTGATGGATGCCGGCGAAAGCGCCAAGTCCTACGAGGCGCCGATCGTTGCCGAGCTTCAGGCCGCCGGCATTCCCGTCGAAGTACAGCGTCACGCCGACGGCAACGGCATCATGCACATAAAGGCCATTGTCACTGATTCGGCGTATGCGCTGGGCAGTTACAACTGGACCGAGTCGGCGACTACCGAGAACGACGAGTTGCTGGAGATCGGCACCGATCCCGCGTTGGTGCGAAGCTACCGGGCGATCCTGCTGCGGCTGCTGAAGACCTATGAAGGAAATGCACCCGGCGCGGCGGCGAAGCCCGCAACCGTGAAGACCTATTCCTTCACCGACGCCCTCGATCACGTCGGCGAATATGCGGCGGTGCGCGGGATCCTGGTCAGAGCGCACGTCTCAGGCAGCGGCACCGTGTTCCTGGATTTCTGCGAGAATTTCAGATCCTGCCCGTTTTCAGGGGTGATCTTCGCCGACGACGCCTCCAGGTTCGGTGATCTGTCGCGCTATACCGGGCAGCGCGTCATTGTTACCGGCCTTATCTCCTCCTTCCACGGCCGCGCCGAGATCAAGCTCTCCAATCCGGCCCAGATCCGCGCTGCTGCCCGGTAACGTTTCTCTCTCCCTGTCCCCTTCGGCAAGCGGGACAGGGCGCGCGGAGTGAAAACATCATGCCCCCATGCTTGGTTCCATGTTGCGTTCTCTTAGCTTCCATGCGGCTACTTCACGTGTAGAGGAATTCAAAGTGTCTATTTATTCCAGCAATGCGCAGCTCAAATTGTGCGGGTCGGGGTAGTGAAATAGCCGGCCGGGTTACGCCGGCGTGCGAACAGTTCGCGCACGCGCCACGCCGCTTCGTTGTCCAGTTCAGCGGTGAACTCGATATCCCCGCCTGACTGAAACGCCACCGGCAGGCCGCGCCGGAATACGATGCGGCTGCTCACCGCGGCGGGAATGCGCGGACCGGGCAGGATCACGCCGGTGAGATTCAGCGGATCCGCGGCCGAAAGCGCCACGTATTCATCGTTGTTGCGATAGCGACCCGCGCGTAATTGCGCGACTGCGTCGGGCAGGGCGAACTGTTCGCCGCTGAAGCCGTCCACGAACCGCCCGCCGCGCACGTCGCCGCGGGCTTCCATCCGGCGCAGCACGTAAAGCAGCTCGCGCCACGGCGGCAACAGGGACTCCCGTTCCAGTACTTTTCTGAACACCACGCCGTATCGTCCCAGCAGTACCCGCGCGTGGTGTTCCAGTATGGGCAGCGGCGTACGCAGCCAGCCCGACGGTGCGTCCTCAGGGGCTGTCCGGCTGTCGGGATTGAGCAGCGCCCAGCGACCGGCCGCGTCTACAGGGGGCGCCGCGGCGCCGCGCCGGCGCCGGCGTGCGAAGCCCGGCCGCTTGCTGGCGGGCGCCATCAGGGCGCGCAGGCCGGCGAAGCTGTCGGAGCTGATCATGCCCCGGGCGGCCA
Organism: uncultured Enterobacteriaceae bacterium; assembly: GCA_964576645.1. GTDB lineage: Bacteria > Pseudomonadota > Gammaproteobacteria > Eutrophobiales > Eutrophobiaceae > CAZNWR01. The sequence goes on from CAZNWR010000040.1 coordinate 2,462, forward strand.
GTTCCGCCAGGGCGTCTTCGGCCTGGGTGCGCAGCAGCCCGGTCTGCCGGACGATATCCAGGAAGAAGGAGGCGCCGTGCCCGCGCAACTGGTCGAGGACCCGGCCGGCCGCGGCCGACAGTCCGGCGTCGCCGGAGGAGAGGGCCGCATCGCAATTGAGCCAGAATCCGGCCTGTTCACGGTTTATGAGAATAATGGACGTGGCGCGCAGCAGGCCGGCCCCGGACGCCCGTCCGTCGCCCTTGCGTGAACGTATCCGGTCGGTCAGCGGCCGTGCCCACAGCACCTGCCCCGTGCCGCACAGCCCGTCCAGCATCGAGGAAAGATAATCGTCGACCCGCGCGGGCAGAATATCCGCTTCCCAGGCGCCGGCCGGCAGCGGAAACCCCTCCAGTTGCTCAATGGCGCGCAGCAGGGCGGCTTCGCCACGGCCGCTTTCCGTGCCGACACGGTGCCATTGGAACAGGAAACTCATGTAGTCGGCTGCCGCGACCGGCTGGATCTCGCGACGCAGGCTCTGCAGGGTATAGCGGTGCATGCGCGCCAGCAGCGCGCGCTCGCACCATTCGTTGGCGCCGGTGCCGGTAAAATTGCCGCGCATGCAGTAACCCTGCTGCTCCAGGGCTGCGAGCGCGGCGGCCAGTTCCGTGTCCTTGCAATGGAATACGGTTTGCAACCCGGACTCGGATACGGGGCCGGATAATTCCAGCCAGGCGCGCAGCAGTTCGATCAAGGCATTGTCCCGGGACCATTCCACCGTTGCGGCCGGTCCCGCGCCGGCAATGGCGGGGTGCGCACGGGCGCCGTCAAATACCGCCATGACCTGCGGCAGCCGCTCGGCCGCGACCCAGAACTCGTCCTCGCCCACCCGCACGGTGCACGCCCGCTGTTCCCGGCCCAGTTGTTCCAGATACGAACGCCATTCCCGCGCTTGCACGCCGATATGTGAAACGCACATAAATCCGCTCATGATCAGGGCATCGTGCAAATCATCGGCGCAGCCGATCGCCGGTTGTGCTTCGCCGGTGACCTGTTCGATGGCTTTCGGGTCAAGCCGGCCCAGGTCGGAGGCCGTCGCCGGGTCCTCGAAACGGCGCGCGGACACGGCCTGGGTGCGGCGCTCCTCGGCGGGTGCGTCATCCAGAAAGGCGTAGGGCCGGGCGCTCAGGATCTCCCGCGCCAGGGGAGACGGGGTGGACAGGTCCAGCGTATGGATCCGGACCGCCCCGGATTCGACGCCGGACAGCAACCGTTCCAGTCCCTCTATGTCCATCACCTGGTGCAGGCAGTCCTCGATGGTCTGGTTTACCAGGGGATGATCGGGCACTTCGCGCTCTCCGGTGAGATTGTCCTGGCAAGCCAGTTGATCCGGGAACACCACCGCGATCAGATCCTCGGCGTCCATGCGCTGAAACTGGGGCGGCACGCGCCGGCCCTTGTTATTGCGCCGGATCGCCAGCGCAATGGTGGCATTCCAACGCCAGTGGGTGGTGAACATGGGTATCGCCAGCAGGGCCTGGATCACGATCTCGCGCACCGTCGACGATTGCAGGTAACGCGTCACTTCTTCCAGCGGGAAACTGTGGGTTGGGCCCAGGGAAATGACGATGCTGTCCTCCAGCGCGGCGGCCTGCAGTTCGAAGTTGAAGCGGCGGCAGAAGCGCTTGCGCAGTCCCAGCCCCCAGGCCCGGTTCAGGCGCGAGCCAAACGGGGAATGGATAACCAGGTGCTGGTCACCCACCTCGTCGAAGAATCGTTCCATGACCAGGTCCTGTTGCGTCGGCAGCCGACCCAGCGCGGTGCGTGCCTGGGCCAGGTATTCCGCCAGTTGCCCCGCCGCATCGGCGTTCAGGCCGACGCGATCGCGCAGCCACAGGCCCGCCGCTTCCACGCCTTGGTCCAGCTCCCGTTCCAGTCCCTCGCGCAGCCGGGATACCGCCGCGCTGAGTTCATCGGTCCGGCCCGGCGCTTCCCCCATCCAGAAGGGAATATTGGGAGGCAGGCCGTGGGCGTCCTCCACGCGCAGCTTTCCGGTTTCCACCTTGCGCACGCGGTAGGATTTGTTACCCAGTTGAAAAATATCTCCCGGCAGACTTTCAAAGGCGAAGTCCTCGTTGACGGTGCCGATGAAGTGATTGTCGGGCTCCAGGACCACGTCGTAGTCGAACTGGTCCGGTATGGCGCCGGCGTTGGTGACGGCCATGAGCTGTGCCCCGGGGCGCCCGCGGATGCGTCCCTGCACGGCATCGCGCTGCAGGTGCCGGCTGCGCCGCCCGCGGCGGGTGGAAAATCCCTCCGCCAGCATGGTGATCACCCGGTCGAACTGCGGCCGGCTCATGTGGCGGTAGGGCCAGGCGCGGGTAAAACTGTGATACATCCGGTCCTCGCTCCAGGCCGTGCACCCGGCCTCGGCGATGATCTGCTGGCACAGTACGTCGCGCGGCGCCGGCGGGATATGCAGCATGTCCAGCTCGTCGCGGCGCACGGCGTCCAGCAGCGCCGCGCATTCCACCAGGTCGTCCCGGGACAGGGGAAACAGGCGCGCCTTGGGTATTCCGCCCACCTGGTGGCGCGCCCGTCCCGCGCGCTGGAGGAGCGCGGAGATGGAACGCGGCGACCCCAGTTGGCAGACCAGGTCCACGTCGCCGATGTCGATACCCAGTTCCAGGGAGGAGGTCGCCACCAGGGCCTTGAGGCGTCCGTGCTTGAGGCGCTGCTCCGCGTCCAGCCGGTGTTCGCGCGCCAGGCTGCCGTGATGGGCGGCCACGGATTCAACGCCCAGGCGTTCGCCCAGATGCCGCGCCGCGCGCTCGGCCAGGCGCCGGGTGTTGACGAAGATCAGGGTGGTGCGGTGCTCGCGGCTGAGCTGCGCCAGCCGATCGTAGACCTCGCTCCACACCTCCGCGGCCATGACCGCTTCCAGAGGCGAGGAGGGCAGTTCCAGGGCCAGGTCCCGGTCCCGCACGTGGCCGCAGTCGATGATAGTGCAAGCGTCGTCGCAGTTGCCGGTAAGAAACCTGGCCGTTTCCTCGATGGGTCGCTGGGTGGCCGACAGGCCGATGCGCACGGGCGGCTGCCCGGTCAGGGCCCCAAGGCGCTCCAGGGACAATGCCAGATGCGCGCCCCGCTTGTTGCCGGCGAGGGCGTGTATCTCGTCGATGATCACGGTTCTCACCGAACCGAGCATGTTTCGGCCCGAGGTGGAGGTCAGGAGGATGAACAGGGACTCCGGCGTGGTGACAAGAATGTGCGGCGCTTTGCGGCGCATGCGTGAACGCTCTACTTGAGGCGTGTCGCCGGTGCGCACCTGGGAGCGGATGCCCGGATCGGGGATCCCCATTGCATTCAGTTCGTCGGCGATGCCGTTCAAGGGCTCCTGCAGGTTTTTCTGGACGTCGTTGGACAGGGCCTTGAGCGGGGACACATACAACACCAGCGTGGCGTCATCGAGCCGCCCTTCAACGCTTTGCCGGACCAGCATGTCGATGCCGGCCAGAAATGCCGCCAGGGTTTTGCCACTGCCGGTGGGCGCCGCGATCAGCGTATGGGTGCCCTCCTGTATGGCGGGCCAGGCTTCGCGTTGTGCCGGTGTCGGCGCGTCGAAAGTACGCTGGAACCAGCTCCACACGGCGGGATGGAACGGGTTTGGGGATTGCGGCTTAGTCATGTGGTGAGGCGGTGTGTCCGCATTAAGCGCGGCGCCAGCGCCGGCCGCGCCCGGACATCTTCAGTTCAGTGAAACTTCCTGGCAAGTGCCTCGGTTCCGTCACGGTAGACGTCCGATATTGCCTTCATGGCCTGAGCCTTGCTGACCCCCTTGGGATCAAACGAGGAACTCCAGATAAACATGCTGCCGCCATTGCCGCGCGGAACAACCTTGATGGTCGATTCATAGTGGGACACGGGCAAGGGAGAACTCAGCATCACGTAGCTGTATTTCATCCCGGCGTCGTCGCGGGATACAAGCTGCTCCTTGATGGTTCCACCGTTGCGAAGTTTCAGTGTTCGCACGGCGCCATGCACCTGTTCCGACACCACGTCCGGATGCCAGGTGTTCAAAGTGCCGAAACCACCCACTACCGACCAGACCGATGCCGGCGAGGCGTTGAGAAACTGTGTCTCCGTGACAGATATGGATCCCGTTGCCCACACCCTGCCCGCAGCCGCGGCCAGGGTCATGGTAAGAAAAAGTAACGTTCGCCTGTTCATGTCAACTTGGCATCACCCGTGCTGGAAGGGGGCGGGCCCAGGCCCCGAGAGTCGGCTGTTGCCCGCTTTCGTCCCACCTATGGATTTATTTTAACGCACCGGGCCGAAGGGGTCGAAACGCATGCGTGGATGCCCGTCGCCGTGAGCAATAGCGCGGCTTTGGGTTATTCGTGAACACCTGCCGTAGGTGACGGACAGGTTCTGTCATGGGGCATGGCCTTCGTGCTCGGGAGGCTGTGCGCGACAGACTATGCCCCTGGCCACCCGTCTGGACACTGAATTGCCGTTCACGAATAATCCGGGTAAGCAATTACTGAGGCAAGGGGCCTGTCGGCCAGGCCGGCGGGGCGCTCCCTGCGCGCCCGCCGGCATACGCCGACCGGGTGGGGCTATTTGAACTTCTTGAGGAGAGCCTCCGCTCCCGCCTTGTACACGCCAACAATGGCCGCCTTGGCGTCTTTGTCACTGACGCCTTGCTTCGGGTCAAACCGGGAACTCCACACGAAGGTGCAGGCATGTTTGCCGTGGGAGATGACGCGGATGGTGGATCGGTAGTTCTGCACCGGCAGCGGCGACTCGACGATGACATACGTGTACCGCATTCTTGCCGGGCTACGGCTCACCAGGCGCTCGGTGATTTTGCCGCCGTCGCCCAGAGTCAGCAGGCGCGTGTCGCCGGGCTTCTGACCCGTTCCCTGCACCTGCTCCGACACCACCGCCGGATGCCAGGTATTCAGGGTGGCGAAATCGCCGACCGCGGCCCAAACCTCCGCCGCGCTTGCCTTCAGGCGCTGGGCTACCCGGGCCGACAGTTTCCCGGAGGCATAGGCATTCGGCACCAACAACCCCATAAACAGCATTGCAGTTGCAAGCAGTGCAGCCTTTTTCATGACGACTTTCCCCTTACGGTTAGTTATCTGGAATAATTTTTATCCGAACACACCGAACGCAATCCGTCCCCAAGTGTGCGTCCGGCATTCTACTCCAGGTCCGTAAATTGCGCGCGGACTGTGACGGCGCCGGCGGGGCTAGAGGCGCGGTTCAACGATGCGGCCGCGATCCCGGAGATACTGGGCGACCACCATGCGATGAGCCGTGAAGAACTGTCCCAGCAGCAGAGTCTGTTCGCTACCGTCGGTACGAAACAGCCGCCACACGGCGTTGGGTTCCAACATCAGGCTGCCGATTTTGAACTCGGGCGCCTGCTGGTGGATGCGAAGCATGTTCGAGAGATCAATCACCTGCTGCGACGGACTGAACCACGGGCCGGAATCCACCGTGATTCGATCGCGTCTCACATAGATCACCTCTTTCCTGACTGACGGCATGATGATTGCCGGTATCGCCAGCGACAGCAGGAACACGGCCAGGCACCATTGTCTATGGAACCGCAGCAGCCACAGGAAAAGTGAGGTTGCCGCGACGACGCAGAACACCAGGCCCCACGCCAGCATGCGTTCACGCGAACTGACGACGAGCAATCCGCCGTCCGGTCCCATCGAGATGGTGGCGGCATAGAAGGGACCGAACAGGAGGTGCGTCATGGCTCTCCGGAATAGCCGGGGAAGGCGGCGGCAATACAACGGTAGAGCATAACGGCTTTCACCGGACGTGAGCAATGAATGGTTTTCAGGCGGCGCCGCGCACTTGCGAACCCGGAAGATCGGTTTTAAATTCAACCTACTGAGATCCGATGGTTCATATGCGAGTCGTTCAATCAGCAACGCGCAACGGTATCCTTTGGGGTGCTTTGCTATTAGCGCCCGTCTGGTCGGCGGCACAGGGAACCGCCCAGTATTACCACGTCGAGAATGGGCGGGTGGATGACGGGACTTACACCGGTTGGCAGATCTTTCAGGAGAACTGCGCTGCTTGTCATGGCGCGGATGCCACGGGAACAAGCCACGCCCCGGACCTGACTGAACGCATCAGCCGCTTGAGCTATCAACAATTCCGACTGAAGGTGTTGAACAGGTATTTCATAACGATGCCTTTGCGCGATGCGACGTCTGAAAATTCCGACGCGGTGCGTTCGGCGTTCGAGGAGACGATCCAACAACAGCAAGAGCACAACGCCGCGCACGTCAAAATGCCTCCGTGGCGGCATAATCCCGATGTCAGGAAGCACCTGCGTGACTTGTATGCGTACCTGACCGCGCGCGCGGACGGCGTCCTGGGCCCGGGTATCCCCAGGCGGTTGAACCACTGATGCGGCTGGAGTTTGCCCGGCAGACCGACGCAGCGGATATTGCGGTTATGTCCCGCGACACGATAGAAGTGGGACTCGGGTGGCGCTGGCGCCCGGCGCGGGTGCTTCACGCCATACAGGACAGGGAAACCGTGGTCCTCAAGGCGGAGGTTGATTTCAAGCTGGTGGGGTTCGCCGTCATGCGCTTCGGCTGGGAGGAAGCGCACCTGGACCTGCTGGCGGTGACGCCATCCCAACGCCGGCGCGGTGTGGCATCGGCAATGCTGCACTGGCTTGAGGAGTCTGCGCTGACGGCGGGAACGTCAATCGTGCGCCTCGAAGTGCGCAAGACCAATTATGGCGCGCGCAGGTTTTACCAACGCCTGGGGTATCGCAGATTCCGCACTCTCCCCAATTATTACGGAAGCACCGAGGCCGCAGTACAAATGGCCCGTGATCTGTGGGAGGACGCGACCCTGAACTCGGCTTAGCAGGCACGCCCACTACGGAAAATCGGCCGCCTTTCACTCATCGGGGCGCAATGAAGGTGCCGTAGGCGCGGCTTCCCTTCCCGGTCTTGATTACTCCGGTGATTTTGAGCGAGTGCGTGTCGATTACGTCGACCTTGCCGTCAAACCACGTGGACACGTACACGCGCCCACCCCCGGGCACCAGTTCAATTCCCTCCGGATAGTCATCTACATTCAGGATTTTCAGCGTTTTGAGGGTGTTCAGATCGACCACGGAAACAGTGCTGTCGTGCTGGTTGGTCACGAAGATCCGGTTGGTGTCCGGTTCGTAGGCCACCGCATAGGGATAATCGCCTACCTTGACTGTCGCGGAAACCTTAAAGGTCTTCAAGTCGATGATGCTGACTTGTCCGCTGCGTACATCAGCGACGAAAGCGCGGCTGCTGTCGGGCGAGACCGAGACGCCGAATGGTGCCGTGCCGACGGGGATCGTGGCCATCAATTTTCCGGTCTCGGGATTTAATACCGACACATCATTATCGTCGCGGTTGGCGACCACCAGGCAGCGCCCGTCCTCGGTCAGGGCAAGCCCTGACGGCGCGTGGCCGGCCTTGAACTTGCCGGTCACCTTTAACTTGGCGGCGTCGAGAACGTAGATGCTGTGCTCGTACCAGTCCGCAATGTAGACCTTGCGATCATCATGGGATATGGCGATGGCCAGCGGCCCCTGTCCCATGGGCACGGTGGCGATAACTCTGTCGCTGTGGCCATCGATAACGGAAACGTTGTGACTTACCGGGTTGGTTACGTAAACACGGCTGCCGTCGTGGCTGGCCGCCACCCCCGCCGGCCTCTTGCCGACGGGGATGGTGGCAACCACCGACCCTTTCGCCACGTCGATTACCGATACGTTGTCGGAAATCTGATTGGTTATCCAGGCAAACGGCGCCGCCTGGACGCAACCGGCGAACAACGCGCCGGCCGCCAGGAGTCCGTGGCAAAGCCTCATTTTTCAGCCATTTCCTTCAGGTGGTTGAGGCCGGCGAGGAAGTACTTCTGCACGTCCTTGGTGGCCGCCTCGTCGGTCATGTTCGGCGGCGGCGTCGGGCCGGGAAACGACCGATAGAAGCCCGCCTTCCATTCCACCGAGCATCCGCCTTTCGGATCGGCGCTGACTTTGAGGATGGACCCGAGGGTATTGATGGGCATCCACTTCGGGTTGTTCTTCACCATGAAGAATCGCATCTCCATGTCTTTCGGCTCGTACTTGTACAGCTGATCCGTGATTTGCAGGCCGTCTTTCATGGTGAGCGTTCTGAGGGTTTTGGGCTTGTTGCCCGGCGCGGCGGAGCAGGCAGTGACTTCCGGGTTCCATTTACTGATGGAGCAGAAGTCGGCGATGATGGCCCATACCTTGGCGGCCGGTGCGTTGACTTGCACCGTCTCATCGACCATCTGCCGGGATGGTCCGTGGGCGCTCGCCGCCAGTGGCGCAACCAGGGCGGCCACGGCAACACACAATAGACTGGTTCTCATGCTTTATCTCCCTCCAGGGTGTATGGCAAAAAAGCGGGCATTATATAGACTGTCGGCAATCATTTGCCTACCCTGATTTTCCCGGGGGCGCTTCCCGTAGGTACGGCGCCGGTGGTATTGTTTGTTCGGGCGTTACGGAATGAAATGACACTTTCGCGGTCTAACTGTCGAGGAGTCGCGATGTTGATGTCAGACCACGCTTTGAACCGCCAGTCCACGTACCCGCGCCGGGTCATCCGGGCGTCCGGGGCCATGCTGCTGGCGCTACTGTTGGCGCCGGCTTATGCAGGAGGGCTGGACCAGGTCCCGGCTTCCGGGCGGGGCCTGACCGCGAGAGCGGGGCCGGTGCAGATCCCCACGAACCTCGGTTCCAGTGATATCAAAGGCTGGTACGCCCCCAACAGCCGCACCTTGATTGTCAACACCTACGACCATGGGAAATACCGGGCGACGTTTCGATCGCCCTGCCACGGCATTCGGTCAGCGGACACCATCGGGTTTTCGACCCAGGGCCGGATCGAACTGGATAATTCCACCACTGTCGTACTTCCCGACGGCTCCCGTTGTCGGCTGGAGAAGCTTAATAGCTACAAAGCGGGCGGCAATCATTGATCGCCGTCGTGGTGCGCCTTCCCATGTAACGAGCTTCGGAATGACCGGGGCGGGTGGCGCTGGGAGTTGACGGCGCCGCGGGTAAACCTGAAACTGCACCCCCCTATGAACAACGGACCATCCAGCACGCCGGTCGATGCGTCAGGCGATCAGGAAATCCTTATCCGTATACGGGATTTGCATTTTCGCCGCGGCGAACGTGTTATTTTTGACGGCGTCGATATCGATTTTCGGCGCGGCAAGGTCACCGCAATCATGGGGCCCAGCGGCACCGGCAAGACTACCCTGTTGAAACTGATCGGCGCGCAGCTCCGGCCTGACTCCGGTTCCATTACGGTTGACGGTCAGGATATCCACAAGCTGGGACAGGACGATCTGTACGAATTGCGCAAACGAATGGGCATGCTGTTTCAGAGTGGTGCCTTGTTGACGGATCTGAACGTATTTGAAAACGTCGCCTATCCGCTGCGCGAACATACTAACCTGCCGGACCGCATGATCCGCTACCTTGTGCTGTCCAAGCTCCAGGCGGTCGGCCTCAGGGGGGCGGCATGGCTGATGCCTTCCGAGCTGTCGGGGGGCATGTCCCGGCGTGTTGCCCTGGCTCGCGCGATCGCCCTGGACCCGATGATGATCATGTACGACGAACCGTTCAGCGGGCAGGATCCGATCTCCATGGGTGTGCTGGTAAAGCTGATCAAGAGTATGAACGACAACCTGGGGCTGACCAGTATTATCGTTTCCCACGATGTGCCGGAAACAGCCTCTATTTCCGATTACATGTATATCATTTCGGACGGTAAAGTCAGGGAACACGGATCGCCGGACCAACTCAACAATACCAGTTCCGAGTGGGCAAAGCAGTTCCTGAACGGGCTGCCAGACGGCCCCGTGGCGTTTCATTATCCGGCGCGGCCCTACGCGGAGGACTTGTTCGGTGCCTGAATCAATTGAGCAACAAACAAACTTTGTAACCGGTCCACTGGCCGCCGCCGGGCGACGTGGAATGCGCTTCATGGAGCGTCTTGGACGCTCAATGCTGTTCCTGCTGCGGCTGATTCAGGGACTGCCTGCGGCCGTCGTGCGCCCGCGGCTGGTGGTACACCAGTTATTCAACGTAGGCGTGCTGACGATCGTAATCGTGTTGGTTGCCGGCGCATTTGTCGGCATGGTGTTGGGACTGCAGGGTTATAACATTCTGGTGCGCTTCAATTCCGCCTCGTCGCTGGGTAGCATGGTGGGCCTGTCCCTGGTGAGGGAGCTGGGACCGGTGGTCACGGCGCTGTTGTTCGCGGGACGCGCAGGGTCCGCCTTGACGGCGGAACTCGGCCTGATGAAAGCCACCGAGCAGTTTTCCGGACTGGAAATGATGGCGGTGGATCCGTTCAAGCGGATCCTGGCGCCGCGCTTCCTCGCCGGCTTTATATCCATGCCGTTGCTGGCGGCTATTTTCAGCGCCGTGGGCATTCTCGGCGGTTACTTCGTGGGCGTCGGACTGCTTGGCGTGGATTCCGGCCAGTACTGGTCGCAGATGCAGAGTTCGGTCGATTTCCACAGCGACCTCATGACCGGAATCTGGAAAAGCCTGGCATTCGGTTTCGTGGCCACCTGGGTCGCCCTGTTTGAGGGATACGATTCTGTACCGACCTCGGAAGGCGTCAGCCGGGCGACCACGCAGAGCGTGGTGAGTGCATCGCTTGTTGTACTGGGCCTCAACTTTATATTGACTGCGGTGATGCTGGAGACGACGTGATGATGTCGCAACGTACAATCGAGATCTGGGTGGGGGTTTTTGTTGCCGCGGGCGCGGCCGCCCTGTTCATGCTGGCAATGAAGGTAAGCAACTTGAGCAGCATCAGTACGGGAGATACTTACAACGTAACCGCGACGTTTGGCAACATCGGTGCGCTCAAAGTACGTTCGCCGGTCAAGGCCAGCGGGGTCGTAGTCGGCAGGGTGACGAAAATCGCCTATGATCAGAAATCCTACGAAGCGATAGTCACTCTCAGTATTCA
>CAZNWR010000040.1:13501-15540 GCA_964576645.1 uncultured Enterobacteriaceae bacterium
CCCGACGATACCACCGCCAATATCTATACGGCGGGGCTCCTGGGCGAACAGTATATCGGGCTGCAGCCGGGTGCGGACGACAAGTACCTGCACAGCGGCAGCAAGATCCAGATCACGTCCTCCGCGATGATCCTGGAGGATCTGATTGGCAAGTTCATGATGAACAAGATGTCCAGCAATTGAACGACGCCATGGACGCATCGGCAACGCTGGAAGCGGGGACCGGCGGTGTATTTATGCTGCGCGGTTCCCTGGACTTCGGCACGGTAACGGATCTGGATGCCCGGGCACGGGAATTATTCGGAGAAAAGAAGGAAATTACGGTGGACCTGTCCGGCGTTACCCGTGCCAACAGCGCGGGGCTGGCCCTGCTCATGGAGTGGGTGCACGTGGCGCGGCAGCAGGGACGCAGCTTTAAATTTGCAAATATTCCCGCCAAACTTCTGAGCCTCGCGCACGTCACGGAATTGGATGAATTTCTGCCCGGGGCGGACGCCGGGGGCAGATCAACGGTTTGATCTCCGTACACGCGCCGGAACGCGGCTGTTCAGCCGATTCCCAGCATGCGCTTCAGTACGTTGTCCCTGTCGATAAAGTGATGCTTGAGCGCGCCACATACGTGTATGACGATTACCGTTATGAGCGTGAAAGCGAGGAATTCATGAATTTCCAGGAAGTCATGAGCCAGAGCTTTATTCTCGGCAAATATCGCCGGGATCTTGAACAGGCCGTACACGTCCACAGGGTGACCGGCCAGGCTGGACATTGTGTAGCCGCTAAGCGGCATGGCGAACATGAGTATGTACAGCAGCACGTGGCTGGTCCTGGCGGCGATGCGCTGCCAATGGGCCATGGTTTCCGGCAGCAAGGGGCGGCCGCAAACGTAGAGCCAGATCACCCGTAGCAGTACTAGGGAAAGAATGACCATGCCGGTGGCCTTGTGCAGGCCCACCAGCTTGAACAGCAACGGCCGATCGGCCGGATTGTGCGGATCCAGCGATGCCATGTACAGCCCTACACAAATCATGCCAAGAATCAGGAATGCCATGAGCCAGTGCAGCCCGCGGTGGATTGAACCGAACGCCGTGTCCGTATTCTTCAACATGGCCGTATTTCCCCTTTACCTGTGAGCTTGACTTCTCCAGAATAAAACGTGACCCGGAGCTTTGTCACTGCTCTTGGACAACTGCCCGGCGTACTTGGCGCGATCCTTCGTTTACGCGCCGTGTCTTTGAATACACCCGGTAACACTGGCTATGAGTCGTGCATTTGTAAAAGAACTGGATGGGGATCAGGCGGATACGGATATACCGGAACGGCCGCAGAGCGAACATCCCAACTATATTACCGTTGCGGGGCTGCAGACGCTGCAGGGCCGCATCGGCAAAATGCGTGATCAGGTCGAATTACTGAAAGCGCGCAAAGAGGAGCTTTCCGCGAAGAGTGAATTGAAATCCCTGCAGGCTGAGCTCAGCTACCTTGAGAAACGGCAGCAAAGAGCTATCCCCATCGATATCACCGGAATGAGCGGTGATGAGATCCGGTTCGGCGCGACGGTGGAGATGGTCGACCAGGACGACCAACATCACCGATTCACCATCGTCGGCGAAGACGAGGCCGACGTTTCCAGTGGACTGATTAGTTGGGTGTCGCCGCTGGGACGCGAATTGCTGCAGAAGCGGGCCGGAGATACCGCGGTCTGGCGCCGGCCCGCCGGCGATCTGGAACTGGAGATCCTGTCAGTCGGCTACGGAGAGCAGCGGGAATAAATTCGCTGGCGGCCCGGTCAGCTAAGGGTTCCGGGCCTGGTGGTCAGTTGGAACCGCTTTCGATCTTCTTTATATCGCCTTCCATGCTTTTCAGCAGGCCGTCCATGCCGCCGTCCTTAATCCTGTTCCGGTAATCGCTGCGGTAGGTGCTGTCCAGGCTCAGCTTCTCCACCACGAAGTCGTAGCACAACCATTTGCCGCGGACGAAGTGCATGCGGTATGCGATGGGGATCTTCACCTTGTCGGTGGTAATGACAAAGCTGGAGACAG
>CAZNWR010000041.1:0-10800 GCA_964576645.1 uncultured Enterobacteriaceae bacterium
GCCGGGGGTCTTGAGCGGATTATCGTGCGGCCACTTCTGCAGCAGGAAACCGCCCAGGGCATTGCGCCGCTCCATCATGTACTTCACTTCCGGACTGTCGTCGGGCGGCTTGTAGAACGGCGCCTCGCCGATCTTGTCCTCGTCGATGGGAATGTTGAAACGTTCGCGGAACTGCTTCAAGGCCTCTTCGCCCATCTTCTTCTGCTGGTGGGTGATATTCTGCCCTTCACCGGCCATGCCCATGCCGTAGCCCTTGACGGTCTTGGCCAGGATCACGGTGGGTTGGCCCTTGTGCTTTACCGCCGCTGCGTAAGCGGCATAGACCTTGTGGGGATCGTGGCCGCCGCGGTTCAGCCGCCAGATGTCGGCATCGGACAGGTTCGCCACCATGGCCTTGAGTTCGGGATACTTGCCGAAGAAATGTTCCCGCACGTAGGCGCCGTCGTTGGCCTTGTAGGCCTGGTACTGGCCATCGACGCATTCCTCCATGCGCTTCAGCAGCAGTCCCTGGGTGTCGCGCGCGATGAGCGGATCCCAGTAGGATCCCCAGATCACCTTGATCACGTTCCAGCCGGCGCCGCGGAACTCCGCTTCCAGTTCCTGGATGATCTTGCCGTTGCCGCGCACCGGTCCGTCCAGGCGCTGCAGGTTGCAGTTGATGACGAAGATCAGGTTGTCCAGCCCCTCGCGCGCGGCAACGTCGATGCCGCCCATGGACTCGGGCTCATCCATTTCACCATCGCCCATGAACGCCCACACCTTGCGATCGGTTTCCGGCGTCAGCCCGCGGTGCTCCAGGTAGCGCAGAAAGCGCGCCTGGTAGATGGCCATGAGCGGCCCCAGCCCCATGGACACCGTCGGGAACTGCCAGAAGTCCGGCATCAACCATGGATGCGGATAGGACGAGATCCCCTTGCCGTCCACTTCGCGGCGGAAATTATGCAGTTGCTCCTCGCTGATAAATCCTGCCAGGTAAGCGCGCGCGTAAATGCCGGGAGAGGAGTGGCCTTGTATGAAAACGAGATCGCCGTGCTGCTTGTCGGTGGGTGCGCGGAAGAAGTGGTTGAAGCCGACGTCGTATAAGGTGGCGGAAGAGGCGAAGCTGGCGATATGTCCTCCCACGTCTCCGGCATGACGGTTGGCCTGCACCACCATGGCCAACGCGTTCCAGCGTACCAGCGAGCGAATTCGCCATTCCATGCCGGGATCGCCGGGGGAGCGTTCTTCCCGGGACGGCGGGATGGTATTGAGGTAGGCGGTATTGGCGGAGTAGGGCAGGTAGGCGCCGGATTTGCGCGCGCGGGCGATCAACTGTTCCAGGAGGTAATGACCGCGCTCGATGCCCTCGCGTTCCATGACGGCGTCCAGCGCATCCAGCCACTCGCGCGTTTCGGTGGGATCGATGTCCGATTGCGGCTGGGGCGTTTGCGGTAGCGTCACGTCAATAGTCCTTGAGAGTGGAGTGGCATCCGAATACCCGGCACACTCCGAGGCAACGGCCGCTTGGAGTCGTTTTGCGCAAGCGGTTATTGTTGCTTTGCATTATTGTACTCGATGCGGCTGCCCAGCCGAAATGGACGGTGACTCGGACCATGCATGAAATTGACGTTAAGTTGAAGCTTTCTTCCACCGCGCCGGCGCCGGCCGACCTGGACCGGCTTGGCCACTGGGTCATCCTGTTGAGCCCGGATACGGGTCGACCCGGGCGCTTTCCGTGGGCGGATCTGCTGCGCGAACGCCGGCGCCGGATACGGGACAAGCCCACTGACGAGGAACCGTTGTCCACGGTTTTGCCCAACCAGGCGGGCACTCACGTGGTATTTGCCTGCGTGGAGGCCGGGATCGGGGAATTCGAACTGCTGACACTGGCCGGCAAACTGGCGGCGAGCAGCGCCGGCCAGCGTGCCCGGGAGCTGGGTATCGCGGTGCAGGGATTTTCGCCCAGACAAAGCGAGCGCCTGATCGAAGCCTTGCTGGCGGCACAGTTGGCTGCCGCCGCGCCCATGCCCAGTTTCAAAAAGGAGCCGCCCAAACCGCTGCTCCAACATATATATGTCTACGGATGCCGGCCCACCCACGCATTTCGCCGCACACTGGCCGAAGCCCGGGGCAACGCCCTGGCGCGCTGGTTCAGCAGCCTGCCGGGCAACAGCCTGACCCCCGCGGATTACCTGCGCGAGTTACGGCGCCTGGCGCGGTCGCGTAAATGGAAGCTGCAGTTCATGGGCGAACGGGAGCTCAAGCGGCAGGGCTGCGGCGCGTTCCTGGCTGTGGCCCAGGGTAGCCCGGCCCGCGACGCCGGCATCGTGCGCTTGAGCTACCGGCCGGCGCGCGCCCGCCGGCGGCTGGTGCTGGTGGGCAAGGGGATCTGCTACGACACCGGCGGCACCAATCTCAAACCCGCCAAGTCCATGTACGGCATGCACGGGGACATGGAAGGCAGCGCGGTGGCATTGGGCATATTCGATGCGCTGACGCGCCTGAAACCCGGCATGGGGGTGGAGTGCTGGATGGCGCTGGCCATGAATCATATCGGGCCGAAAGCCTACAAGCCCAACGACGTGGTGACCGCCTGCGACGGCACCACCATCGAGATCGTGCATACCGATGCCGAGGGCAGGATGGTGCTGGCCGACACGCTGGCATTGGCCACCGCGTCGAAGCCGGATCTTCTGATCGACTTCGCGACCCTGACCGGTGCCTGCATTTATTCCCTGGGCAACGCTTACAGCGGTGTATTCAGCAACCGTGACAAATGGTTGCGCACGCTCATTGAAACGGGACGGCGCAGCGGCGAACGGGTATGGCCCTTCCCCATGGATGAGGACTACGACCAGGGGCTGGACAGCGACATCGCCGACATCAAGCAGTGCGCGCCCGGGGGCGAGGCCGACCATATACTCGCGGCGCGTTTCCTGCAGCGATTCATCAAGAACGACGTGCCCTGGGTACACATGGATCTGTCGGCGGGCATGCGCAAGGGCGGGCTGGCGCACATTCCCACCTTTATGACGGGTTTCGGTGTGCGCTACACGCTGTCGCTGCTGCTGGATACGCAGTTGCTGACGAAGAAATAAAGGAAACCCTCTCCCCCGACCCCTCTCCCGCAAGCGGGAGAGGGGAGCCAGGGAATGCACCAGTAAGCGATCCCCTGTCCCTCCTTGCGGGAGAGGGGAGTCTTTGAATTCCCTCTCCCCCTTGGGGGAGAGGGATCAAGGGAGAGGGGGTTTTAAGGCAAAAAAAAGCCGTCGCAGCATACTTGGGGGGAGGAGGGGCCGCGACGGCCAAGGGGGAGGTTGTAATGGTTATGGGTTCAGCAGCATTGCGCAGAGACCGGTTGTTCAGTTGCAGTAGCTCGCGGACGTTGAACCCGCTGTCCGGTGCATCGCCGGGCGGTCCGGGATCGCCGGCCGGCCATCACGGAGCCCGTGCCGGCACCGGCCGCCACCAGGCTTACGTTCAGCAACGCATTTATCGGTGTTCTGTTCATGGTATCTCTCCTTGCCTGTTCGGCGGATTATCCTTTCCATTTGTTTCAATTCAGTTAACTAACTAAGTCTGTCCGAAAATTTTTTTACCGTTCCCGTGTTGCCGCCGTCAGCCGGCAACCGCCTCGGGAACCACGCTCGGCTCCGGCAGCGCGTCTATCCAGTCGCACAGCGCCGTCATGTGGCGCCGGATGCGGGCCGGGTCATGCAGCACGTGGCCCAGCAGGATCGTTCCCTGTACGCGGGCGACGAATTCAAAGCCTTTTTCCTTCGCATCCATGCAGCCAAGCGCCTTGAATTGATCGCTCGCCCATTCCGTAAGCACCCGTACACATTCATCCGCCGAGTGCACCAACTCCGACTGGGTACGGTCCAGATCCAGGCACAGTCCCGTGTAGGGACAGCCGCATTCATTCAATTCCTTGCTTTCACGGCTGGTGTACCGCACCAGCTTCTTGAGCGCCGCCTTGGGATCGGAGTGCTTGCAGCACAACTCCAGCTTCCGGGTCAGTTCCTTCTTGTGCTCACCGATTACCGCTTCGCAGATCTCTTCCTTGGTCTTGAAGTAGTAGTACACGTTGCCCAGCGGTACCCCGGATTCCTCGGCAATCGCCGCCAGGGTGGTACGGTGAAATCCCTGCCTGTGGATCAGGGTTTTTGCCGCCTCAATCAAGCGCTCCCGCTTGTCGCTGGTCCGGACCATCACCGCTCCAACTAAGTTAGACAACTAACATTATACGGTCCCGCGGCCGGGGGTCAAGCCGCGGCCTGGAACGCAGGCACTGAAATTGAGGAGTCGGCCACCTTCGCCCGTCGTCTGGCAGGATCCGCCCGCCACGAACCGTGAGATTGGGTCGCCAGGATCAGCCGGGACGCTCGCGGCCGCAACGCCAACAGGCCGTGAACTGGCCTTCCAGGCGCTCGCCGCACGCACAGGTCCAGGGCCACGAGCGCGGCAGCGGCTTCCTGGCGTCCTCTATGAGTGCCAGGGCCCGGCCGTAGTCAGCGTCGTCGCAGACCCACACCTCCGGCCAGCATTCCGTCGGCGGGAGCTGGCCCATGGCGCCCCACAGCAGGTCGTTGCGCAGCATGCATTCAATCCCCGCCTGCTCCAGCAGTCCCATCATGTACCCGGCCATGAGGCTGTTCTCGGCACTGTATACGCGGCGCACGGTCAACCCTTCAGTTCCGGGGACAGTATACCTAACTCCCGTCTCGCGCCCTGGCGGGCGCAAACGTAACCAGGTGAGTTAGGTATACTGTCCCCCGATCCTGCCATTTTGAATTTTCCCGTCCTGATTCAGTCAATTGTTGTGCGGTCCACAAGCCCAAGGAATTGAACAAGTATGTCCGTAAAAAAGGAGATCCAGCAACTTCAAGACCATGTCGGCACCCAGATCATCGGCCAGCGGGTGCTGCTCAATCGCCTTCTCATCGCCCTGCTGGCCGACGGCCACCTGCTCGTAGAGGGGGCACCGGGCCTCGCCAAGACGCGCGCCATCAAGGTGCTGGGCGATGCCATCGAGGGTAACTTTCACCGTGTCCAGTTCACCCCCGACCTGCTGCCCGCCGATCTGACGGGGACGGAGATCTACCGCCCGCAGGACGGCAGTTTCCAGTTCCAGCAGGGTCCCCTGTTTCACAACCTGGTCCTGGCCGATGAAATCAACCGCGCGCCGGCCAAGGTTCAGTCGGCCCTGCTGGAGGCCATGGCCGAGCGCCAGATCACCATCGGGCGCAAGACCTATCGCTTGCCGGAGCTGTTCCTGGTGATGGCGACTCAGAATCCCATCGAGCAGGAGGGCACCTACCCGCTGCCCGAAGCGCAACTGGATCGGTTTCTCATGCACGTGCGCATTACCTATCCGGAGGCCGAAGAAGAGAAGGCCATCCTGGCGCTGGCCCGGCGCGAATCCCTGCACGACCAGGGCCGGCAGGAGCCCGTAGCCAAGCTGGCGCAGCAGGTGATCTTCACCGCGCGTGACGAAATATTGGCTCTGCACCTGGCGGACAACCTGGAGGAATACCTGATCCAGCTGGTGCTGGCGACACGCAACCCCGGCGCCTACGGTGACGATCTCACTCACTGGATCCAGTACGGTGCCAGTCCGCGCGCGACCATCTGCCTGGATCGCTGCGCCCGCGCGCATGCCTGGCTTGACGATCGCGATTACGTGGGTCCCGAGGATATTCAGGGTGTCGCGCACGATGTGCTCAGGCACCGTCTGATCCTTAACTACGAGGCGGAAGCCGAAGGCGTCACCGCCGATACCGTGATCTCGGAATTGATCGCGCGCATCGCGGTACCCTGATGCAACCACAGGCAGAGATAAATGAAGCCGTGGAGGTCAGCGTACCGCTGCTGGTGCGCCTGAACCGCGAGGCCGCCGGCATCTCCCTGCGCCGGCGGCGCATCCTGGCGCACCACGGTGGTGATTACCAGTCGCCGTTTCGCGGGCGCGGCATGGAATACGACGAGTCGCGCCCCTATCAGCCCGGCGATGATATTCGTAACATCGACTGGCGCGTCACCGCGCGTACCGGGCGCCCGCACACCAAGTTGTTCCGGGAGGAACGCGAGCGTCCGGTTTACCTGTGGGCCGATCTGCGCCGCTCCATGTTCTTCGCCACGCGCGGCTGCTACAAGGCGGTGACCGCGGCGCGCGCCGCCAGCCTGCTCGCGTGGAGCGCCGCGCGCGAGGGCGATCGCATCGGTGGCGTTATTTTTTCCGATCACCAGCACAATGAACTCAAACCTCACCGCGGCAAGACCGCGGTGCTGCGTTTCATCAATCGCCTGGCCGGACACCCGGCCTGGTCGGCCGGACAGCGCGCCGGTTTCGATCCGGAAGCAGGCGGGCGCGCCCTGTTACGGTTGCGGCGCGTGGTGCGCCCCGGCAGCCTGATCTTTCTGTTGAGTGACTTTCGCGGGCTCGACGAGCGCGCCTGGTCGCAGATGACCCTGCTGAGCCGGCATAATGACCTGGTACTGGTGTTCATCTACGATCCGCTCGAACGCGATCTGCCGCCGCCCGGCCTGTATCGCATCGACGACGGCGAAGGCGAGGCGATCCTGGACAGTTTTGATGCCGCGCAGGTGGAGGCCCACCGTCGGCGCTTCGATGAACATCTGCGGAGTCTCGAGGAGGCGGCCTCCCGCGCCGGTATGTTCCTTCTGAGCTGCAGCACAACGGAAGACCCGTTGCGCGTTTTACAGGCGGGGCTGGCGGCGGCACCGCGATGAACCAGGGTCCCGCGCAACTGCCGCTGCGGGATATCCACCTGCCGCACGCGCCGTCATGGTGGCCGCCGGCGCCCGGCTGGTGGATCGTGGCCGCGATCCTGCTGGCCATCGTTGCCTGCGCGGCGTGGTGGCGCGGGCGTCAACGGCGGCTTTCCCGTTCCGCGATGACCGCGGCCCGGCACGAATTGGCGCGGCTCAGGAGCGGCGGCGAGCCCCTGTCAAAGGTGCGGGATGCCTCCAGTCTGATGCGGCGTCTCGCCATCAGCGTGTTTCCACGCCGTGATGCGGCGGGTCTCACGGGGGAGGCGTGGCTGCACTTTCTGGATGCTCCCATGGAAAACGCGCCCTTCAGCCGCGGGCCCGGACGCATCCTGATTAATGCGCCGTACCGGCGTTCAGTGAGCGAGGATGAAGTGAGGCCGCTGCTGGATCTGTGTGCCGGATGGATAGACGCGGTGGAGAAAAAAACCCGCGGCGGCAGTGCGCCATGATTACCTTTGTGTGGCCATGGGTGGCGCTGGCGCTGCCGTTGCCGTGGCTGATACGGGCTACCGTGTCGGGCGCCGCGCCGAAGCGCGAGGCGGCGTTGCGCGTACCAGCTCTCTCGGACTTTTCCGGTGCGCAGGCGGGCGTGCACAGGCGTATCAAGGGACGCCGCTGGCCTTTGTGGCTCGCGGCGCTGGCCTGGCTGCTGCTGGTACTGGCGGCCATGCGGCCGCAGTGGCTGGGACAACTGGTCGCGATACCGGTAAGCGGCCGCGACATCATGCTGGCGGTGGACCTGTCCGGCAGCATGCAGGAGCACGATTTCGTGCTCAACGGAAAACGCGTGAGCCGCCTGACGGCTATCAAGCACGTGGCCGATCAGTTCATTGAGAAGCGCGTCGGTGATCGCATCGGGCTTATCCTGTTCGGCACCCATGCCTACCTGCAGGCGCCGCTGACCCTGGACCGGAAAACGGTGCGCACTTTTCTCGACCAGGCGGTGGTGGGACTGGCCGGCAAGGCCACCGCCATCGGCGACGCTATCGGCCTGGCGGTCAAGCGGCTGCGCCACCGCAGCAGCAAGGACCGGGTTCTGATCCTGCTGACCGACGGCGCCAATACCGCCGGCGCGGTACAGCCCGTCGAGGCGGCGAAACTTGCGGCCCGCTATGGTCTAAAGATTTACACCATCGGGGTGGGTGCGGACGAAATGTTGATCCGGGACTTCTTCGGCGTTCACCGGGTTAACCCGTCCATGGATCTGGACGTCAAGGCCCTGACGGAGATTGCAAAGCTGACCGGAGGCAGGTTCTTCAGGGCGCGCAATACGAAGTCATTGGAGCAGATTTACAAGCTGCTGGATAAATTGGAACCGGTGAAAGGCGACACCAGGCATTTCCGGCCGAGGACGGCGCTGTTCTACTGGCCGCTGGGCGCCGCCCTGGTCATCGCCGGATCCCTGCTGGCTTTCCGGCTGTATGGACGCCGCGCATGATCGACCTCTCGCAATTTCACTTCCTGCGGCCGTTCTGGCTGCTGGCGCTGTTGCCGCTGGCCTGGCTGGTGTGGTCGCTGGCGCGGCGCCGGTTCGGCAGCCGTGGCTGGGCGTCGGTGTGCGATCCGACGCTGCTGCCGCACGTGCTGGTGGGCGGCGGGACGGAACGGGAGCGCCGGCCGGCGCTGCTGGTAGGGGTGGCCGGTGTCCTGGCCATACTGGCCCTGGCCGGTCCGGCCTGGAGCAAGCTGCCGCAGCCGGTCTTCAGTTCCAAGTCAGGGCTGGTAATCGTGCTGGACATGAACAAAACCATGAATGCCAACGACGTCAAGCCCAGTCGCCTGATCCGCGCACGCTACAAGATCGATGACATACTCAGGAAGCGCAAGGAAGGCCTGACCGCCCTGGTGGTCTATTCCGGAGATGCGTTTACCGTGTCCCCCCTGACCGAAGACACCGCGACCATCGAATCGCAGCTTTCCGCGCTGACCACGAACATCATGCCGGCCAGCGGCAATCGGCCCGACCTTGGCCTGAAGCGTGCCGTGAAACTGCTGCGGCAGGCGGGTGTCGGATATGGTCAGGTTCTGCTTATTGCCGATAACGTGGACGGAAAGGACGGGCTCAAAGCTGCGCGCGCCGCGCGGGCGGCCGGTTACCGGGTGTCAGTCATGGGGGTCGGTACGCGCCTGGGTGCGCCCGTTCGCCAGGCCGACGGCAGCTACCTGAAGGACGGCAAGGGTCAGATTGTGATCTCCATTCTCAAGCAGCAACCCATGCGCGAACTTGCCGCCGCGGGCGGCGGCGATTACGTACGCCTGACGCTCAATGATTCCGATTTGCGAAAGTTGGCCGGAGATTTCAAGGCGGACAGACTGGCGGACCAGGAAGTTGCAACGCACCTGCATACCGACACCTGGCGTGAAGAGGGCCCGTGGCTGCTTCTGGCTTTGCTGCCGCTCTGCGCCCTGGCGTTTCGGCGCGGTTACTTGCTGGTTCTGGTCCTGTTGCTGGTCCCCCTGCCGCGCGCCGCGCACGCCTTCGACTGGAACGATCTGTGGCTTCGTCCGGACCAACAGGCCAAGCATGCACTCGATCATGGCGACGCGGCGCGTGCGGCGAAGTTGTTTCGGGATCCCAGTTGGAAGGGGGTCGCCCAGTACCGCGCGGGGCATTACGGCGCGGCGGCCAAGGCGCTGCAGCATACCAGTGATGCCGAGGATCTCTATAACCTGGGCAATGCGCTGGCGCGTGAAGGCCGCTACCGACAGGCGATTGCGGCCTATGACAAGGCATTGAAAAAAGATCCCGATCACGCGGACGCGAAATACAACAGGCACGTTGTGGAGGAAGCATTGAAGAAGCGGCAGAAGCAGCAACAGAAGCAAAGCCGGAAATCCCATTCCGGCAAGCAGGGAAAGCAGCAGCAGAAGGCCGGCGGCAAGTCCGCGGACAATCAGAAGCGACAGGGTAAGGACGGCAAGAGCGACAAGAACGAACAGCAATCCGGTTCGAGACAGGCAAATGCGAACCGGCACAAGGCCGGGCAGAACAAAGAACAACAGGCGCAAAGCGGCAAGCAGAAAAAGAAGAACGTGCAGAACAACCGGACTGCGAAGGCAGGCAAGCAGCCACAAGAGCAGGCACGGCCCGGCGGCAAGCATCAGCAACAACCGCAAACCGAGACCGCCCGCAAGCAGGGTGCCAGGCAGAACCAGTCACTGGCGCAGGAGGACAGCCGTCAGACGGAGCAACAGCAGGCCGATGAGCAGTGGTTGCGCCGCATTCCGGATGATCCCGGCGGCCTGTTGCGGCGCAAGTTTCTGTACGAGTACGAGATGCGCCACGGGCATGCCCCGCAGGGAGACAATTCATGGTAAGGAGATTGATGTGGCCGGCGGTTCTGTTGCTGCTCTCCCTGGGCGCGGTGGGGGCGGCAAATGCCTCGGCACGGATCACCGTGAGCACGGATCAGAATCCGGTATCCGTCGATCAGTCCTTCCGGATCACCTTCAAAGCCCACGGCAGCGTCGACGGCAGTCCGAACTTCTCTCCCCTGAATAAGGACTTTCAGGTGTTGTCCACGGGGCAGAGCAGCAACTTCCAGATCATCAATGGACATATCTCCAGCAGCAAGTCCTGGAATCTGACCGTGCTGGCGCGTCATACCGGGAAGATCACCATCCCGGCCATTTCTTTCGGTGCGGATCGCAGTCCACCGTACACCATCACGGTCGCCAGGGGCGGCGCCGGAGGCGGCAACAACAGTGGCGCGCCGGTTGCCGGCAACGGGAACAGCGGGCAAAGTTCCGGGGATATCTTTCTGGAAGTGCAGGCCAGTCCGCTGCACAGTTACGTGCAGGCCCAGGTGATCTATACGGTGAGGCTGTATCGGGCCGTGGGCACCAGCAACGCATCCCTGACGGATCCTGAGGTCTCCGGCGGCAACGCCGTCGTCGAACGCATCGGCCAGGACAGGAGTTACCAGACCGTGGTCAACGGCCGGCAATACGGTGTGGTGGAACGCTCCTATGCCATTTTCCCGCAAAAAAGCGGTTCGCTGACCATCGAACCGGTACATTTCCGCG
>CAZNWR010000041.1:10810-15389 GCA_964576645.1 uncultured Enterobacteriaceae bacterium
AGTGGGGGCCGATCCGTTTTCCATCTTCAATGCGTTCGGGGCGCAGCCGCGCACCGTGGTGCGCGAGTCGGCGCCGGTCAAGCTGGAGGTGAAGCCGGTGCCGGGCAACTACGCCAACGGTCAGTGGTTGCCGGCCAAAAAGGTCACCCTGACTGAGTCGTGGTCGCAGGATCCGCCCAAGTTCCAGGTCGGGGAACCCATCACCCGTACGCTTACCCTCACGGCTGACGGGTTGTCATCCAGCCAGTTGCCGAATCTTCCCGATTGGGTACCCGACAAGTTTCGCTCTTATCCGGATCAGCCCGCGCTTTCCGATAAAAAATTGATTACCGGGATAATCGGAGAACGGGTGGAAAAGATGGCTGTAATACCCACCCGGCCAGGAAAGTATGTTTTGCCGAAGCTGCGCGTTCCCTGGTGGAACGTGGAGACGCACAAGATCGAGTATGCCACACTGCCGCGGCGTGACATTACGGTGCTGCCGGCGGCCGCCGGCTCCGGCGCCACGCCCGCGCCCACGGCGCCGGCGCAGGCGACGCCCGCCGCACCGCGGTCCAGTGCCGGCAGTTCAGCGCCGGGTGCAACCGCGGTGCCGCCATCCGTCTCATCTTCCCGCGGTTTGCCCTGGCAGTGGATCAGTCTGGGTCTCGCCGTCGGCTGGCTCCTGTCGATCGGCATATTGTGGTGGTGGCGCCACCGTCCGCGTTATCGCGCGGGCCACAGTTCGTCGTCGGTGGGGGCGGCGCGCACGGTAAGAGAATTGAAGCGCGCCTGCGCCGCGGGCGATGCACCCGCCGCCAAGCAGCTTCTGCTGCAGTGGGCGGGCCAGACCCTGGCGCAGCCGCCGCGCAGTATTGGCGAGCTGGCGGCCAGGTCAAGGCCGGGCCTGGCTCGGGAACTGCAGGCACTTAACCGGGCGCTGTACGCGCCGGACAAATCGGCGTGGAACGGCCAGGCGCTGTGGCAGGCGTTTGCCGAGGACCAGCGCCACGGCCGCACGGCCGCGCCGGGCGCAAAGCCGGAAAACGATCTGGAACCGCTGTACCGGCTTTAGCCGGGATAAACTTGAAATGTGGGGTGTCCACTCCGCTTAAACTATGGGCTCGCGGCGGGAAAGTCCTGCCTGTCGGGCGGATGCTGGGCAGGTCCCCGGAAGACACGCTTGTTGAATACATCCCTGTAGGCTCGGGTGCGGCCATCCCTGGCCGCACACGGTCTTCCTGGAACCCGCCCAGCAACGCCCGCGAACGTTCACGGGCGCGTTCCGTGCAGCGGTAAGCTTTCCCAGGGCATGGCGTTGCGGTATCCGGGTGACGGACCGTGAGCCGCAGGGACGCGGCGATCGAGCGTACAGGGACGTATTCACAGCGTGTCCGGCACCCGGATACCGCAACGCTCTCAGCCGTCTATATCATGTACCGTGTCGCACGGGCAGGACCCGCCCGCCACGAACTGCAAGATTATGCGGTTCGGCGGATCAGTTTCCGCGTGCAATCGCGATGGCGAAAAGGATCCAGGAGACGATAAGGGAGGTGCCGCCCAGCGGCGCCAGTTCGCCGAGCCAGTGTTGACCGGTAAGCGCAAGCAAATAGAGGCTGCCCGAGAACAGCACGATGCCCGCCAGCATCAGCCCGCCGGCCCATTTTATCCAGGCGGAGGCGGGAAGATGTATTGCCACCAGGCCGGCTCCGATCAAAGCCAGGGAATGATAAAAGTGGTAGGTGTTGCCGGTTTCATAAATCGCCAGGTAGCGTCCGCTGACGTGTCCGCTCAGGGCGTGAGCGCCGACAGCGCCGAGGATAACGGCCAGCGCGCCGTTGATGCAGCCGGCCAGCAACAGCCACCGGGCCGTGCCCTTGATGGCGAGAGACGGGTTGGATCCGGACATGCGCGAAACCGTCGTTTCAACTGGTCCAGTAGCGCTGCATTTCCAGATACATGAATGACGCCGTCCAGGTGATCAGCACCAGGCCGGTCAGGGCCTCCAGCCCCGCGAGAAACCGGATCTGTCCGAACGGCACCACATCGCCGTAGCCCAGTGTCGTGTAGGTCGTAAAGGAAAAATAGGCGCAGTTCATCAGTGAAAATTCCAGGTCGCCGACGATAGTGCCGAACTTGCCCGTGCTGATCAGCAGGAAATACGCTGCCGCAAAAATCCAGACTTCCGCCACGTGCGCCATGAAAGCGCCGAGCAGGCCGACAGCGATACGAAAGCGATAACGCAGCTTGAGCTTGGGCAGAATGATCGACAGGCGCAGCAGCGCCTCGTAGTGGACGATGACCGCGAGGCTGACGATCAACGTATTGATGATGAAGAGTTTAAGCATCGGACCACGCGCTTTCTGTCACCCGCCCGCACTGCCGGCAACACCAAGTGGAGTTGACACTCCGAAGCGGCTCTCACTTACCAAAGTTTCCCGGTGGTGAACGGTCATCCTCCGGGGGATACCAGCCGAACCGCTGCAAGTCTACCCGATCCTTGTCTGAAAAGCCGATGTCCTCCGCTTCAAGCAGGATCCGCTGCAGACTGTCGCCGTCGCTGGAACCGCGCCGGCTGATTTCACCGCGGCTGTTGATAATGCGATGCCAGGGCACGTCGTTGCCGTCGGGCAAGGCGGCCAGCGCGTAGCCCACCTGGCGCGCGCCGCAGCCGCCCACCTGGCGTGCGATCCAACCGTAGGTGGACACCCGGCCGCAAGGCACGCGCCGTATGGCCGCATAGATCCGGTCGTACAGCCCGGAGCCCGCTGACTTAGCCATTCTGCCTTTCGTGTACCCGCGCCACCCGCAAAACCAGGGGCCAGGTGACGGTGCGGGCGGCATCCGCTTTACCCCACTGCTCGCGCAGCGGTTCGGCGATAACCTCAAGCGGGTCGGAGCCGCACAGTTCCCGGTAGCGTCCCACCGACGACCAGGTGCCGAGATAGCCCAGAAACTGATCGGCGGTCCATTGCTGTTCCATCGTAAACGCCGGCGGCGCAAGTTCCCTGAAAGGGAACGGCAGATTGCTGTAGTTCTCATCCACGTAACGGCGTTCCGGCGGCCAGTACGGACCCACGATTTCGTAGCAGAATTTTTTCGCCAGCTTGTCGATGGACTCATCTACTGAAGCCAGGATATAGGTCCATACCGCGATGATGCCGTCAGGCGCGGCCACGCGCCGTACATCGGCATAAAACCGCTCCAGGTCGAACCAGTGGACCGCCTGCGCGGCGCAAATCAGATCCGCCGAGCCGGGTGCCAGCAGCGGCGACCCGGCGATGGCATTCACGTAGGTCACCTTTGGGTGTGGTCGCGCGTGCGCCAGTTGCAGGCTGCTGGGATCGCTTGCGACGACTCGTTCAAATCGGTCGGCCAGCGCAAGTGCCGCCTGGCCATTGCCGGTCCCAACGTCCCAGGCCACGGCGCGCACCGGACAAAGGAATGCAAGGTAGTCGAACAGCGCCGGCGGATAATCCGGCCGGCAGGCTGCGTACCGGGCGGCGGCGCGCGAAAAATGATCGACGATCATCAATGGGCGTTTTCCTGTTGCGGCGCGGCGGCATAAACGCGTTCGACGCGGCAGATGCGCACGTCATAGTAGCGGTACCATCGGCTGCGTCCCATCTGCTGGTTGCGCAAATGTTGCGGATGCTGTTTCCATGCGCGGATCGCTTCCGCGCTTTCCCAGTAGGAAACGGTAATTTCACTGTGGCCTTCCATGACACTTTCCACACCCAGAAATCCGGGTTGTTGCGCGGCCAGCGCGCGGATATGCCGGGCAGCATCCTCATAACCTTCCAGGTCATCGGAGAGTTCCGCCGTGAAAATAACTGCGTAATGCTCGCTGCGGATTTCCGGTTTATTGTTCATTCCACTGTCATCTTTCTTGTCGCGCAGGACACGTCCCTGAGCCCGTGTAGCCGGACCCATATATGCTTCCTGCCAAGCGAACCAGGAAAACTGGAATGGCGCAGTGTATTGGATTACTTCGCGTTCTTGGATTCCTGGCGAGCGACAGGTTCAAATTCTTCTTCATTTCTACCGACAATTTTACGAAAAGGGAGCAAACGCCCGGTTTTGGCCGGTACTTCTGTTACAAGGGGCGGGCGCTGCGTATAGTAGCTGTCTCGAAGCTGATTTGCTCATGACTTCCGAATCCGCCACAGTGCCGGTTCCGGCCGGTTTTCTCCGAAATCCCGTGCACTTGCTGGCGCTGGGTCTAGGGACCGGCTGCGCCCCCCGCATGCCCGGAACCGCTGGGACCCTGTTGGGTGTCGCTCTGTACATTCCGCTTCGGATACTTGCGCCGCCTTACTACATTGCCACGGTGGCGCTGCTGTTTCTGGCCGGGATCCCTCTGTGCGGACGGACTGCGGCGGATCTGGGTGAACACGATCACCGCGCCATCGTCTGGGACGAGGTGGTCGGTTACCTCGCCGCCATGATTGCCATCCCATTCAGCGGCTGGTCGGTATCCGCGGGATTCGTATTGTTCCGGCTGTTCGATATCTGGAAACCGTGGCCCATCCGCTGGCTGGACGCCCGGGTGAAAGGGGGATTCGGGATCATGGTGGATGACCTTGCAGCCGCTATTTTT
>CAZNWR010000042.1:0-15239 GCA_964576645.1 uncultured Enterobacteriaceae bacterium
TTCTTTGACTCCCAACTGCTCCACGACGATTTTTTTTACGCGTTCTTCAACACTGCTCATGATGGACATGTCCTCCCTTTATGGGTACTCGCACCTGAGTGCGGGGTGTAAGTTTATTGAAATGCGATTAACTTGCAAGCGGGGCAGTTTTGACCTTAAGGAACTGAGCATTTACAAGGAGTTAAGCGCGATTTCTAAGACAAAAATATTTACAGTTTATGCCATGTACAGGCCGCCGTTCACATTGATGGTCTCGCCGGTGATGTAGTCCGCCGATTCCGATGCCAGAAAAGCAACAGCCTCGGCGACCTCCTCCGGCTTTCCGAGCCTGCCCAGAACGACCCGGGACAGCAGTTCTTTCTGCTGAGCCTCGTCGAGTACCCCGGTCATGTCGGTGGCGATATATCCGGGCGCCACGGCATTGACCGTAATGCCGCGGCTGCCGACTTCCCGGGCCAGCGACTTTGTAAAGCCGATAATGCCCGCCTTGGCGGCGGCGTAATTGACCTGTCCTGCATTGCCCGAAAGTGCCACTACTGAAGTAATGTTAATGATGCGCCCGAAGCGCTCTTTCATCATCGCGCGCAGGCACAAACGCGTGAGCCGGTAAATGGAAGTCAGGTCGGTATTGATCACTGCCTCCCAGTCTTCGTCTTTCATTCGCACCAGCAGGTTGTCGCGGGTGATCCCGGCATTATTGACCAGGATGGACGGTGCAAAACCTTCGTTCTTCAGCCACTGTTCCAGGTTTGAGACCGAAGCCGCATCCGCGACATCCAGCACGCAGGCGCTGCCGCCGATCCCGTTTTTCTCCAGTGTTTCGCGAATCGCCTGCACGCCGGCTTCGGAGGTGGCGGTGCCGATGATCCGCATCCCCGCCCCGCCCAGGCGCAACGCGATCGACCGGCCGATGCCGCGGCTGGCCCCGGTAACAAGCGCGGTGCGCCCTTGACTGGTGCTGTTCAACCGGCCTCCCCGGTCAGAGCGTCGCGCAGGAGCGATGTGCCGCCCAGGGCGGCGCCTTCAAGCCCGCGATCTATGCGCCTGACCAATGCCGTCAAAATCTTGCCCGGACCGCATTCCAACACGGTTCCGATCCCCGCCGCGCGCAACGTCTTGACGCAGTCGACCCAGTATACCGGCGAATAAAGCTGTTGCAGCAACGCCTGCTTGATCTCCTCGCCGTTGGTGCGGGCTCGGGCGTCCACATTTTGCACGACAGGAATTTCCGCGTTTGAAAACGGTACCGCATCGAGCCGGCCGGCAAACGTCTCGGCCGCGATTCGCATACATGCACAGTGCGCGGGAACGCTGACCGGCAGCAGGACCGCGCGTTTTGCTCCCCGCTCCCGGGCCAGTTCCACGGCCCGGTTGACCGCCCCGGTAACACCGGCGATCACCACCTGCCCCGGCGCGTTGAAATTGGCGGGCTCCACGACTTCGCCCTGGCCGGCCTGGTCGCACACCTCCCGCACCTTTTCATCGTCCAGCCCGAGGATGGCCGCCATGGCGCCGGCCCCTTCGGGTACGGCTTCCTGCATGCAGCGTGCGCGCGCGGCGACCAGTCCCAGCGCCTGCTCAAAGCTGATGGCGCCGGCACAGACCAGCGCGGCGTATTCCCCCAGGCTGTGACCCGCCACCAGCGCCGGCAGCCGCCCCCCAGCGCCTTCCCAGGCGCGCCAGACCGCAATATCCGCCGTCAGCATGGCCGGCTGGGTGTTAATGGTCGCATTCAGTTGCGAATCGGGCCCGGATTGCACCAGCGTCCACAGGTCAAATCCCAGAACTGAAGACGCCTCCGCGAAAGTCGAGCGTATGACCGGATAATCTTCCGCCAGGTCCTGGAGCATGCCCACGCTCTGGGAGCCCTGTCCGGGGAAAACGAATGCCAATTTTGAATCGCGCGTCATTTGCTCTCAGCGTCGATTTTTCTCGCCACGGCGCCAAGGGCGCAAAGATCGCGCAGAAAAGGCAAATGATTCACTAGTCATGGATTCCTTGGCGTTCTTGGCGTCTTTGCGAGAGATTGTTTTTGCTGTGCAGGCAAGCGGCTAGTAGCGCAGCAGCGCCGATCCCCAGGTGAAGCCGCCGCCGACCGCCTCCAGCAGCAATATATCGCCATGCCGGATGCGCCCGTCACGGATGCCCACATCCAGGGCCAGGGGTATGGAAGCGCCCGAGGTATTGCCGTGTTCCCCGACCGTGAGAATGACCCGGTCCATGGACATACCCAACTTGCGCGCAGTCGCGGAAATGATCCTCTCATTGGCCTGGTGCGGCACCAGCCAGTTTATCTGTTCCTTGGTCATGTTTGCCGCCTGCAGCGTGTCCTCGACCAACGTGCCCATGGCATTGACCGCAAACTTGAAGACTTCGCTGCCGCGCATCCGGATATACGGATCGCCGCCCGGGCGGGAAACCCCGGAAGGCACCTGTAGCAGGTCCGCGTAGGCGCCGTCGGCATGCAGCTGGGTATTGAAGATCCCCGGCTCATCGCCGGCTTCCAGAATGACCGCGCCCGCACCGTCGCCGAACAGGACACAGGTTCCGCGATCGGACCAATCCAGTATTTTCGAATTTGCATCGGCCCCTACCACCAGGGCGCGCGTTGCCGCTCCCGACCTGATGAACTTGTCCGCGATGCTGAACGCATAGACAAAACCGGAGCACACCGCCTGCACGTCAAAGGCGGCACCGCCGTTGCGGATCCCCAGGCGGCGCTGCAACAGGCACGCGGTGCTTGGATAAATCAGGTCGGGCGTGGAAGTGGCGACAACGATCAGATCGATATCGCCGGGGGATGCGTCTGCTGATTCAAACGCACGCAGCGCCGCCTGCTCCGCCATGTCACATGTGCTTTCGTCTTCCGCGGCGACATGCCGCTGCCTGATCCCGGTGCGCGTCCGGATCCATTGGTCGGACGTATCCACCATTTTTTCCAACTCAGCGTTGGTAACGATACGCTCGGGCAGATACGCGCCGGTTGCGCTGAGCCGCGTGTAAATCAAACCGCCTGCCCCTGGGTCAGAAGCGCCTCCAGGCGCGCGCTGATCCGTTCCGGCACGTTCTTTTCAACTTCAAGAACAGCTTCATCGATGGCGTGGGCAAACGATACCTGATCGGCGCTGCCGTGACTCTTGACGACGATCCCGCGCAGTCCCAGCAGGCTCGCCCCGTTGTAGCGGCGCGGATCGATCTTGCGTTGTATGGCACGCAGAACCGGCAGGGAGACGATGGCGGCAAGGCGTCCATACAGGGATTTCTGAAACTCCGCCCTGGCGTGGTGGCTGATGAACTTGGCCACGCCTTCACTGGCCTTTAATGCAATATTGCCGGTAAAACCGTCACAGACGATGACGTTGACCTTGCCTGAATAGATGTCGTTCCCCTCGACGAAGCCGGCGTAATTGAGATGGCTCTGGGAAAGCAGCATGGCCGCCTGCTTAACCATGTCATTGCCCTTGATTTCCTCGGCGCCCACGTTAAGCAGGGCGACACTGGGCGACTCGATATTGAGAACGGCACTGCTCAGCTCCGTGCCCATGACGGCGAACTGGAATAACTGCGAGGAATTCGGGTCCACGTTGGCGCCCAGATCGAGCAGGTGCGTCTCGCGTTCAATGCCGGGCATGGTCGTACAGATGGCCGGGCGGTCGACGCCGGGCAGCATTTTCAGGATGTTTCTCGCCAGTGCCATCAGGGCGCCGGTATTGCCGGCGCTGACACAGGCGTTGGCGTGGCCGTCCCGAACAAGCTCGATGGCGCGGCGCATGGAGGAGTCTTTTTTGTTTCGCAGCGCGACGGAGGGAAGGTCGTGCATTTCCACCACTTCGGATGCATGCACGATTTGCATTCTGGAACCGTCGCGGCCACCCGATTGTTCCAGCAACCGGGTCAGCACGGGCTCCTGACCGACCAATACGATCTCCAATTCCCGGTGCTGCCGCAGCGCGCGCAGCGCGGCAGGAATGATCTCAGTCGGGCCATGGTCCCCACCCATGGCGTCCAACGCGATTTTATTTGTCACCTTGGTTGGCTTGCGGCGTGGCTTTATCGTTACTTATGTGCCGTGGAGTCTCGAACGGAATCGGGAAAACCCGCGGTGTATATCCGGCGATTCAGTCGTCGTCGCCCTGGTTTTCGAGCACCTTCCTGCCCCGGTAATAACCGTCGGCGCTGACGTGGTGACGGCGGTGAACCTCACCGGTATTCGGTTCCACCGAAAGTGCGGGCCCGGATATGGCGTCGTGGGAACGGCGCATGTTTCGCCGCGACTTGCTTTTCCTGTTCTGCTGTACGGCCATTTCTTCATTCTCCTGCTTGAATCTATTTCCGCATTAAGGTCTTCAGCGCCGCAAACGGGCGGCGCACGGGTTTTTCATTGCGATCGCCGCCGGCCGCCCGGCAGGCACCCGTTTCGTGACGCGGCGCAATGGGTAAACCCAGCAGCACTTCGTCTTCAATGAATCCAGCGAGATGCAGCTTTTCCCCGGTCAGGGTAATCGGCTCGGATCCGCCTTCAACCAGGTCCAGGGGCTGCCCCTCGGCCATGACAGTCACGTCAACAGGCTTTGCCTGCACGGTTTTCAGGGGTTTCAGGCATCGCTGGCATATCAGCCCAAGCGATACCCGGTAGTCCCCCCCGATATGAACCTGACCGTGTTCGTTGCGGCCGAAATTGAGCCGCACGGCGACCGCACCATCCGTGTCACACAATAATTCGCCGAGACGCGGCATGTCTGCCAGCGGAATGTCCCCGGACAGGGTCTGCGCCTGATCGGCAAGACGCTGGGGCTCTATAAACTTGGGCAGGCCCGGCATCAGGCGGGCAAGTTTATCCACACGCATACAGCGTGTCAAAGCATCTCGCTGTATCCGTCCCTTTTAACTCATTGACTTGACAGTAGTTTAAAGATTGCCATGATGCTGGTCCATGAGTTCAGCGGCTAATTTGATACTGGCGTCGTCGTCTGCCTACCGGCGTGAATTGCTCCAGCGCCTGGGATTGCCGTTCCGCTGCATGGCGCCGGATGTGGATGAGTCCGGGATCGGCGGGGAATCCCCGGCCCAACAGGTCGTCCGCCTGGCGCAGGCAAAAACGGCGGCCGTGGCGCCGGCCGGGGAAGCGGCCGTGGTTATCGGCTCGGACCAGCTTGCCGTACTGGACGGCGGGGTGCTGGGCAAGCCGGGTGATGCGCAAACCGCGGCCGCCCAGCTTCGCCACATGCGCTCCAGGACCGTCGAGTTCCTGACCGCGGTTTGCGTGCTGGAGGCCGCCACGGGAACCGTTCAGACAGACGTGGTGCCATTCAATGTCGCGTTCCGCGATTACAGCGATGCGGAAATCCACCGTTATATTGAGGCTGACCGGCCGTTGGACTGTGCCGGCAGCTTCAAATCGGAGCGGCTCGGCATCACCCTGGTCCGGCGCATGGAGGGCACCGATCCCACCGCCCTCATCGGCCTGCCCCTGATCCGCCTCTCGGAGATGCTGCGCGCCGCCGGCGTCCTCCTGCCTTGAATCCACTGACAGTCCGAAAACGCGCCGGATCGGTCCTGCCTGTCGGGCGGATTCCCGGAAAACACGCCTGTTGAATACGTCCCTGTAGGCTCGAGTGCGGCCGCCCCTGGCCGCACACGGTCTTCCATGAAGCCGCCCGACAACGCCCCTGAATGTACACGGGCACGTTCCGTGCGGCGGGAAGCATTCCCAGGGCACCGCGTTGCGGTAGCCGGGTGACGGACCGTGAGCCGCAGGGACGCGGCGATCGAGCGTACAGGGACGTATTCACAGCGTGTCCGGCACCCGGCTACCGCAACGTGCTCAGCCGTCTGGATCGTGTTTCGTAGCACCCATATAGCCAGTCCGGATTATTGGAGACCGGCGACTGAGCATCCGGGCGGGTGACGGCGGGTGTGCCCTGGAACGGCTTGCGAGGGGGATCGGGGAATGTTTAGTAGAGTTGGACCCGGGCCATGGCGCCGAGCCGATCGGCCATGGTCACGCCCAGGCGCTTGGCGAAGCGATCCAGGTAGCTGACGTGGCGGGTGTAGTCGACCATCTTTTTCGCCCCGATAATTTTACGCGCCACGTAGCTCGGACTTCCCAGTCCGTCCACCAGGCCGAGCTTGACCGCCTGTTGCCCCGTCCATACCAGCCCGGAAAAGATCCTCGGGTCGTTCTTGAGGCGCTTGCCGCGCCCGCGTTTCACCACCCCTATGAATTGCTGGTAAATATTATTCAGCAGGCCGTGCACCTGATTCACTTCATCGGGATTCAACGGCGCAAACGGATCCATGAAATCCTTGTGCTTGCCGGCATGCAGGACACGGCGTTCTATGCCGAGCTTCTTGATAGCGTCCACAAAGCCGAATCCTTCCATGATCACGCCGATGGAACCGACAATGCTGGCCTTGTTTGCGTAGATCTTGTCGGCAGCCGAGGCGATGTAATAGCCGCCGGACGCGCACATGTCTCCTACCACCGCGTATATGGGGATTTTCGGGTACTTGGCACGCAGCCTCCAGATTTCATCGTTGACATAGCCGGCCTGTACCGGGCTGCCGCCCGGACTGTTTATCCGCAGGATAACCCCGGCGGTGCCCTTGTCCCGGAAAGCCGCGCGCAGCGAGTCAATGATCGAGTCTGCATTGGCCTGCGAATCCGCCGAAATTACACCATCGACATCCACAAGCGCCGTGTGCTTTTCTCCGTGGAACGCCACCTCGTGCAGCTTGGTATTGCCGGCGATATAGATAACGAGAAACGCGAACGCATAAATTGCCAGCAACGACTTGAAAAGAATACCCCAGCGCCGAGACGCCCGCTGCTCGCGCAGAAACTCCCGCGCCAGCTCGTTCACCAGGGACTGTTCGTAGCTTTTAGTATCCGGGCGTGCTGCGCCGTCGCCTGGAGCCGGTTCGTTCATGGTCTCGGTGCCGGGTTATCGATGACTGTCGGTTGTTCGGAATTTGCGCCCTCAAGCCATGGGGGAAATTCCTCCAGGGCGGCAAAGCACGCCAATGGTTTGAATTGCAGCAGATGCGCGGCGGACTGCGCGCCGTGAGTTACGGCCACCGAATCGACTCCCGCGTTGCTTGCCATTTGCAGATCGTGCTCACTGTCTCCGATCATGAGCGCTCGCTCCGGCACCGTGCCCGTCGTGTCGATCAATTCCTCCAACATTTGAGGGTGAGGCTTTGAAAAGGTTTCATCCGCGCAGCGCGATTCCTGAAAGTAGCACGACAATCCCGAGTCGGCCAGCGCCAGATTAAGACCTCTGCGGCTCTTGCCGGTGGCGATTGCCAGAGTGTAGCCGGCCGCATGAAGAGCGGCGACGACTTCCCGCGTTCCCGGATACAGTGGCACCGGATCGGCGGCCAGTTCACGGTAATGTGTCCGATAACAGTCGCCCAGGCGGCGGCAATCGCGTTCGGACATGCCCGGGAACAGGCGGTTTGACGCATCATTCAGCCCGAGCCCGATGATACCCCGGATGCTGCGCTCACTGCGCTGCGGCAAACCCAGGTCCAGGATCGCGCGACGAACCGATTCGATGATGAGCTGCAGAGAATCGGACAAGGTGCCGTCCCAGTCGAAAACCAGCAATTCGTATCTCGAGGATTTCAGCACAACGCTAACTCCAATTGGACAGAAATTCTTTGAGCGGGCCCGGGAGCGGCGCCTCGACATTCAGTTCAGCCTTGCCGTCCGCGCCCGGCACGATGATTTTCGCCGCATGAAGAAACAGCCGCCGCAGACCATGGCGGCGCAACTCCCGGTTGAACGCTTTCTCTCCGTACTTTTCATCGCCGGCAACGGGATGTCCCAGGAACTTCGCATGCGCCCGGATCTGGTGGGTGCGGCCGGTATCCGTCGCGACCCTGCACAAAGTGGAATTCCGGTAGCGCCGCACCACGCTAAAGCGGGAGACAGCGTGGCGGCCGCTTTCGGCGACGTCGGATATCCGTTCTCCCCCGCGAACCAGGTTACGTTGCAAGGGCTGATCCACGGTAACGCTGTTCCCGGACAAGACGCCTGCAAGCAAGGTAAGGTACTGCTTGCGAATTCTCCCCCGGCGCAGCGCCTCGTGCAGGTAGCGCAGATAGACCGAGTTTTTCGAAATCAACAGGCAACCGGAAGTATCCCGGTCCAGGCGGTGCACAAGTTGCAGGGAGCTGCCGCCGGGCAAGCCGCGCCGCAACAGGTCGATCACGCCAAACGCCCGCCCGCTGCCGCTGTGGACGACCAATCCGGAAGGCTTGTTCACCACGATCACATCGGCGTCCTGGTAGAGGATCTGCTCCACGATCTCTTCCACCTTCCGTTCCGGTAGCGATTCCGGCCCGGGCGCCGCGGCGCCGGTCACCGGCGGTACCCTCACCTTGTCGCCGGCCGATACCCGGCATTCGGGCCGGCTCCGGCCGCCGTTCACTCGCACCTCCCCTTTGCGGATCATCTGGTAAACACGGCTCCGGGGTACACCGTTGAGGGTACCCATCAGGAAGTTGTCCAGCCGGCGCCCGGCCTGGTCGGTATTCACCAGGACGTACGTAACGCCGGTTTTTTTGTTAGGAATCGAGGACATAGATTCAAGTTTTCAAGATTGCCCGAGCATAACAAGATTGTTATATTATCCCTGCATGGATCGGACCAGAGTTCTGATCCACGTTTCGACAGCCGGAGAAAGCGTTCTCCTGCAAGAGAAGTCGGAAGTTCCCCGGAGGGGCTGCAGGTGCGCACATCGGTGCCCGGCCCGCTTCCCGCCAACCCGACAGCTGCAGGATACCGCGCATGGATTCCGGATGCCGCAGTATTGAAATTGAATGCTCCGGAAGACGGCCGTCTTATGGACGCCGCCTATCGGCTGAACATGTAACCCGATGAGCCTGCGCCCTGACGCAGGTTCGCGGCTTTTAAGAGCGCCGGCTGTGCCGGCGTTAACAAAGCGCTCCCACCGCCTATCGCACTAGTGTGCGGGGATGCAACCGGGGAACGGGCTCGGTGGTCGAGCGCTGTGCAAAGGACATTTTACAATGAAACGTATGCTGATTAACGCAACTCAGCCGGAAGAGTTGCGAGTGGCGCTGGTGGACGGCCAGCGCCTGTACGATTTGGATATTGAATCCACCGGCCGCGAACAGAAAAAGTCCAATATCTACAAGGGACGCATCGTCCGAATAGAACCCAGCCTTGAGGCGGCGTTCGTGGACTTCGGCGCCGAGCGTCACGGTTTTCTTCCCTTCAAGGAGATTGCCCGTTCATTGTTGCGACCGCGCAACGAGGACGGCGGCCGCGGCGGGCGCGTCAATATCAAGGACGAACTGGAGTCCGGCCAGGAATTCATCGTCCAGGTTGAGAAGGAGGAACGAGGCAACAAAGGGGCCGCCCTGACGACCTTCGTCAGTCTCGCCGGCCGCTACCTGGTATTAATGCCCAACAATCCCCGTGCCGGCGGGGTATCCCGCCAGATCGAAGGCGAAGACCGGGCGGACGCCCGCGAGGCTATGAGCGGTCTCAACATTCCGCAGGGAATGGGCCTGATCCTGCGCACCGCCGGGGTCGGCAAGGGCAGCGAGGAGCTGCAATGGGACCTGGACTACCTGCTGCAGCTGTGGGACGCGATAAAGAGCGCCGCGAAGGAGCGCAGCGGCCCGTTTCTCGTTTACAAGGAAAGCGAGGTCATTATTCGGGCGATCCGCGATTACCTGCGCAATGATATTGCCGAGATCTGGATCGACGATCCGGACGTGTTCCATCGCGCCCGCGATTTCATGCAGCAGGTCATGCCCCAGAACCTGGGCAAACTCAAGCTCTACTCCGATCGCGAACCGCTGTTCAACCGTTATCAGATCGAAGGACAGATCGAAACGGCATTTTCCAGGGAAGTGCGGCTGCCATCGGGCGGCGCGGTCATCATTGACCATACGGAAGCGCTGACCACCATTGATATCAACTCGGCGCGCGCCACCGCCGGCGAAGACATCGAAGCCACGGCGCTCAATACCAACGTGGAAGCGGCGGAAGAGATTGCATGTCAGCTCCGGCTGCGCGACCTGGGAGGGCTGATCGTCATTGACTTCATCGACATGATGAATATCCGCAACCAGCGCGAGGTGGAAAACCGGTTGCGGGACGCCATGAAAGTCGACCGTGCCAGGGTTCAGATCGGACGTATTTCGCGGTTTGGGCTGCTGGAAATGTCGCGCCAGAGACTGCGTCCTTCCCTGGGCGAATCGAGCCACATCCCCTGCCCCCGCTGCGACGGTCAGGGCACCATCCGCGGGATCGAATCACTGTCGTTGGCGGTATTGCGCATTATCGAGGAGGAGGCAATGAAGGAGCTTACCTCCAAGGTTATTGCACGCCTGCCGGTCAGCGCCGCCACTTATCTTCTTAATGAGAAGCGAAAGAGCATTCAGGAAATTGAGGGGCGGGTGGACGTCAACATCGTCGTTGTGCCCGACCCGGACATGGAGACCCCCCATTACCGGGTGCAACGCGTACGCCTGGCGGAATCCGAGCAGGAAGCCCACCGCAAAGCCAGTTATAGCCTGACGGAGGCCCAGCCGGAAGAAAATGTCGAGTCGCGGACCAATCGCACGCCGCGGCCGGCGGAACAACCTGCAATTAAACAGATCATGCCGGAAACACCGGTTCCCGTCGCGCAACCACCGCGCCGCGAGAAGGCAGCGGGCAAGAGCTTGATTGGGCGTTTGTTCGGCAGCCTTTTCGGCGTTTCGGAGTCGCCTGAGGCGGCGCCGCCGCCGCCGCCCGTCAAGCGTGAGTCATCCGCCGATCCCCAGCGCGAAGGCGGGCGCCGGCGCCGCTCCTCCCGCGGCGGTCGCGGCCGTAGTAACCGGGGACAGGAAGCCAGTGGACAAACCAAGTCCAATGGTCAGCGCCGCGAACGCAGCGGCGGATCCAACTCCGGCAACAAACCCAGGAAATCGCGGGGCGGCCGCAAGCGATCGTCGCGCGGTCAGGACTCGCGAACCAGGTCCGGCAAGGCGCGTTCGGAATCCTCCAATGCCGCCGGTCATGAAACAGGGAAGGAGAACGTAACGGCAGAGGTGCGCCAACAGTCCGCAGCGGCGCCTTCAGCCCCGGCGACCCCGCGGGAACCGCAGCCACTGCCACCCGCTACCGGGACCACGCGGCCGGACCGCCCGTCCCCGGACGCGCCAGCTCATGAAACGGCACATTCGTCCCAGCCCGGGTCAGCCGGCAATCCACGGGAGCAGAGCCACAATCGAGACGCCTACGGCGCGGCGGCACAACCCGGCCAGGCGCCTGCGGACCAGACGCCAAACCGTGGCGCGCCGGATACCTCCCATGGATCCGACACGCCTGCCGCGTCCAAGGATCGTAGCAGCGATGAAGTGAAGGAGATGAGTTCCGGAACTCCAGGCGGCACCGGCGATTGACGGCGGCCCCGCGCGCCGCGAATTTGGCTTAATGGGGCAGGCAGAGTCAGGGGCCGGAGCACTGCTGCGCCCCCTTGAATTCGCTACCTAGAGAGCGTTGCGGCATCCGGGTGCCGGGGCGAAGCGTTCACTGCACCGCCGCCGACTGATGTTCACGGGTGGCCAGGAATCTCACCTCCGGCCAGCGTTCCTGCGCGAGGTTGAGATTGACCCGGGTTGGCGCCAGGTAGGTCAACCGGTCGGTCCCGTCGCGTGCCAGATGCGCCTCCCCCCAACGGGTAAACTCCTTCAGCCGTACCGGGTCATCGCACTCCACCCAGCGCGCCGTCACCACCGGAACGGTGTCGTATCCGCACTCAACACCGTATTCCTCGCGCAGGCGCCAGGCAACGACCTCGAACTGCAAGGTCCCGACAGCACCGACGATGAGAT
This sequence comes from uncultured Enterobacteriaceae bacterium, assembly GCA_964576645.1. Classification (GTDB taxonomy): domain Bacteria; phylum Pseudomonadota; class Gammaproteobacteria; order Eutrophobiales; family Eutrophobiaceae; genus CAZNWR01. Next base: position 11,860 of record CAZNWR010000042.1, read on the forward strand.
CGTTGCCTTGCAGGGGTCGGAAAACCTGTACCGCGCCCTCCTCGCCCAATTGAAGCAGGCCTTTCAGCAGCGCTTTTGACCGAAGCGGATCCTTGAGCCTGACCCGGCGAAACAACTCCGGAGCAAAATAGGGTATGCCGGTGAAATTCAGTTGTTCACCCTGGGTAAAGGTGTCTCCCACCTGTATCGTTCCGTGGTTATGCAGCCCGATTATGTCGCCGGGCCAGGCCGACTCCGCCTGATCCCGATCTCCGGCCATGAACGTCAGGGCGTGTGATGCCTGAACGTCGCGCCCTACCCTGACCTGATGAAGCCTCATGCCCTTTTCATAATGCCCGGAACAGATCCGCACAAAAGCAATGCGATCGTGATGCGCCGGGTCCATGTTTGCCTGGATCTTGAACACGAAGCCGGTGAAGGCATCCTCTCCCGGCTGCACCGTCCTTTCCCGCGCCGTCCTCGGCTGCGGTTGCGGCGCGAAATCGACCAGGCAGTCCAGGAAGGCCTCCACGCCCAGTTTATGCAGGGCCGAGCCGAAGAATACCGGCGTCTGGACGCCATTCTGGTACTGCTGCGCCTCAAACCGCGGGCACGCCCCCCGGACCAGCTCAACCTCCTGAGCGAGCTCCGGCAAGGTGTCATCCAACAGCCGCCGCACTTCCGGGCTGTCCAGGCCGGCAACAGCGGCGCCGTTGCCGGCTTTTCTGGTACGGGACCACGGGTAGAGGAGATCCCGCTCCAGGTGATAGATCCCTTTCAGGCGGCTGCCCATGCCGGCCGGCCAGGTTACCGGGGCGCACTGTATGCCCAACTGAGATTCAATATCGTCCATGAGTTCCACCGGCGCCCGGCCTTCACGATCCAGCTTATTGATAAAGGTGATTACCGGTGTATCCCGCATACGGCAGACGTCCATCAACTTGCGCGTTCGCTCTTCCACGCCCTTGGCCGCATCTATCACCATCAGCGCGGAGTCGACGGCGGTAAGGGTGCGATAGGTGTCTTCCGAGAAGTCGGCGTGCCCCGGTGTGTCCAGCAGATTAATGATGGTGTCGCGATAGCGGAACTGCATGACCGAGCTGGTAATGGAAATGCCGCGTTCCCGCTCCATTGCCATCCAGTCGGAGGTGGCATGGCGCGCCGCCTTGCGCGCCTTGACCGTACCGGCCATCTGTATGGCGCCGCCGTACAGGAGCAGTTGCTCGGTCATGGTCGTTTTGCCCGCGTCGGGATGGGAAATGATCGCGAAGGTTCTGCGCCTGGATAGTTCCTTGCGCGCCCCGGGCGCGGCAACGGGCATGTCACGGGACCCTCCCGTCCGGCTTCCGGCGGCCCCGGTCATTTTTCCAGAATCACGTACGCCAGCGCGTACTCGCGTTCGTCGGTGATACTGAGATGGCTCCCCGAAATTCCAAGTTGTCCCAGCCTGTGCCGGGCTTCATCAGCAAACAGTAATACCGGTTTCCCCAGCTCATCGTGACCCACGCTGATCTGGCTGAGCGGAACGCCGCCTTTTCGAAAACCGGTACCCAAGGCCTTGAGCAACGCTTCTTTCGCGGCGAAGCGGCGCGCCAGAAGCTGTGCCGGCCGGTTACTGCCCCGGTAATCCGCCAGTTCCTCTCCGCTGAGTATGCGCCGGGCCAGGCGCTCTCCAAAGCGCGCGACGCCGGCTTCCATGCGCCTCACCTCTACCATATCGACGCCGATCCCGTATATCACCGGACCACGGCCTCGCGCATCAGGCGTTTCATTTCGCGTACGGCTTCGGCCAGACCGGTAAACACCGCGCGGGCAACGATACTGTGACCGATGTTCAGCTCGCCTATTCCATTAATCCCGGCGATCGCGCTGACATTCTGATAATTGAGGCCATGGCCGGCATTGACGAGCAACCCGGCCTCGTTGCCGGCTTTTACGGCTTCGCTGATGCGTTGCAGCTCAAGCCGGCGGCTTTCTTCATCGGCGCTGTCCGCGTAATGGCCGGTATGGATCTCTATTGCCTGGGCCCCGCATTCCGAAGCGGCCGAGATCTGCTTTGCATCGGCGTCGATGAACAGTGCGACCCTGATGCCGGCGCCCGACAGGCGGTGGCAGGCGTCGCGTACACGGTCCACGGCCGCGGCCACATCCAGCCCCCCTTCGGTGGTCAGTTCCTCCCTGCGCTCCGGCACCAGGCAGCAGAATCGCGGTTTGAGGCGCTCGGCTATGTCGATCATTTCCCCGGTGACGGCGAGCTCCAGGTTCAGGGGGGTGGACATGACCTCCTTGAGCAGAAACACGTCCCGTTCCTGAATGTGCCGACGGTCCTCGCGCAGGTGCACTGTTATGGAGTCAGCGCCGGCCTGCTCCGCCGTCAGCGCCGCCTGCACGGGATCGGGGTACCGCGTCCCGCGCGATTGGCGCAGGGTGGCGACGTGGTCAATGTTTACGCCCAGAAGCATGGTTGGAGGTTGTCCCGAATATTGAACGTGCTGGGAAAACCGGCGATTTTACAGGGAAAAGGCGAGCGGCGATATCAGCCGCCGGACCGGAACCCCAGGTATTGCCTGTACAGTGCTCTGCTCTGAAGCGGCTTTTCGCCAAGGTGCGCCCCGAGGACATAGCGCATGAGGCGTTTCGCCTCCAGCAACTGCCGCGGTTCGCTGAATGTTTCCAGATCCAGTGCCGACAACGTGGCGCCCGATATACGGATATTCGGGCCTTCCATTTCCCCCACGCAGGTGGGTCCCCGTTCCCTCAGAAAGTAATAGCCACGATCCTCTTGAATTCGCTCCCCGCTCACCACGTCCCGGTCCAGGACCAGTCCGTAACCCAGGGCCCCCAACAACCGCTTCTCGAACAGGCGCAGGATCGCCTGGCTGTCTTTCTGCACGCGGCCCAGTTCCTCCAGCGAGATCTCATAGGCGTCGAACAGCTCAGGATGGGACTCGTGCCGGTGCAGCAGCCGGATCAGCAGCTCGTTGATGTAGAAGGCGGCGATGATCCTGGCGCCCGACAGGGACAGGCAGGCGCCCACCGGTTCGACGTCCGTCAACGTGCCCATTTCGCCGCGAATGGTCCAGGCCAGGTTTACCTTGCGCAGCGGCTGCAACAAGGCCCGCCTGGTATTGCGGCTGCGGCGGGCTCCCTTGGCAACGACCCCGAGCCGCCCGTGTTCGCGGGAAAACACTTCGACAATGAGGCTGGACTCGCGATACGGTCGCTGATGCAGGATGAAACAGGGGTGCAGCGGCACTCTCATGCACAATTACCCGGAAACCCCATTGTACGATAGTGCGAAAGCCCCTCAAAAATCGCGCGCCCGGGGGGTCCTTCGGAAGACCGTGTGCCGCCAGGGATGGCGGCACTCGAGCCTACAGGGACGTATTCACGGCGTGTCT
>CAZNWR010000043.1:0-14805 GCA_964576645.1 uncultured Enterobacteriaceae bacterium
GTGATCTTGCCGGAGCGGGTGCGCGGGATCTCCGGCACGGCGACGATTTTTGCCGGGACGTGGCGCGGGCTGGCGTCGCTGCGTATCTGCTTGCGCAGTCTTGAGATCAGATCCTCGTCCAGTTCCACACCTTCGCGCAGCACCACGAACAGCACCACGCGCACGTCGCCGTCCCATTCCTGGCCGATGGCCACGCTTTCCAGGATCTCGTGGAACTGCTCCACCTGGCGGTAGATTTCCGCGGTACCGATGCGAACCCCGCCGGGATTGAGCGTGGCATCCGAGCGGCCATAGATAATGAATCCGCCGTGTTCCGTTTCCTCTGCGAAATCGCCGTGGGCCCACACACCGGGAAATTTCTCGAAATAGGCGAGGCGGTAGCGGCGGTCCTCCGGATCGTTCCAGAATCCCACCGGCATGGAGGGAAAGGCACGGGTGCACACCAGCTCACCCTTCTCGCCGAGGATCTTTTTGCCTTCCTCGTTCCAGATCTCCACCGCCATCCCTAAACCCTTGCACTGGATCTCGCCGCGGTAAACCGGCGTCGTGGGATTGCCGCCCACGAAGCAGGAAATGATGTCGGTGCCACCGGAGGCCGAGCTCAGGCAAACGTCTTTCTTGACGCTGCGATAGACGTAATCGAAACCCTCCGGCAGCAGGGTCGACCCCGTAGAGCCCATGACCCGCAGCGCCTCCAGGTTATGAGTCTCCATGGGTTTGAGCCCGGCCTTCTCGATGGACTGGATGTACTTGGCGGACACTCCCATCTGCGACATGCGCTCATCTTGGGCGAAATCGAACAGCACCGCCGGATCAGGATGTACCGGCGAGCCGTCGAACAGCAGCAGCGTGGCCTCGGAGGCCAGCGCCGAGACCAGCCAGTTCCACATCATCCAACCGCAGGTAGTGAACCAGAACACGCGATCGTCGCGCTTCACGTCGAAATGAAACTGGTGCTCTTTCAGGTGCTGCAAGAGCGTGCCGCCGTGGCCGTGCACGATGCACTTGGGCAGGCCCGTGGTGCCACTGGTGAACATGATGTAAAGAGGATGGGAGAAGGGCACCTGCTCGAAGTCGATCTCGCCGCTGTTGAATTCCCCGATGAAATTCTCCAGCAGCACCGCCTTGTCGATGTTTCCAGTCGAGGGCTCCGATTCACGCAATGTCGCCAGAAACGGCACAATGACAATGTGTTCCACCGTGGGAAGCTGGGCGGCGATTTCCCGCACCTTGTCCCGAATGTCGATGTCCTTGCCGTTGTAGCGATAGCCGTCGCAAGCGACCAGTAATTTCGGTTCCACCTGTTGGAACCGGTCCAATACGCCCTTGACGCCGAAATCCGGTGAGCATGACGACCAAAGTGCGCCGACAGCGGCAGCTGAGAGCGAGCTGATGATTGTTTCCGGGATATTGGGAACCATGGCCGCCACGCGATCGCCTGGACTGATGCCGGCGGCACGCAGGGCCTGGCTCATTCTGGATACCTGGTCATACAGTTGCCCGTGGCTGAGCCGGGTGGACCAGCCGGTTTCGCCGCGGAACACCAGGGCGTCCTCGCTGTCGCGCCGCCGCAGCAGGTTCTCGGAGAAATTCATGCGCGCGTCCGGGAAGAAGCGCGCGCCGGGCATTTTGTCGCCGTCTACCAGCACACGTTCTCCCCGCTTGCTGGCGATCACACCGCAGAAGTCCCAGACCGCGGACCAGAACGCCTCGCGGTTCTGGATGGACCAGGCGTGCATGTTCGCGTAGCTGGAGACGTCAGCATTGTATTTTTCGGCGGCAAACCGGGTGAACGCGGTGAGCCGGGCTGTTTCGATCTGTTCCTCTGATGGCTGCCAGAGAATGGTCATGGTCGGTACGGCCTCAACGATTGCGGAAATGGCGATTATTACGGGAGTCGGAGCATATGCTCCGCCCCCCGGCTTCGGCGGCCATTATACCTATGTGGGACACAGGCCGGAGGCGGATGCTCCGACCCCTGACTCGTTCAATACGGCGGCTTGTATCGGGCCGGTACCTGATCGATGCGGCCGAAAATCGATTTGCCAGCGCCGTCGAGCATCTCGATCTGGATGCGGTCGCCGAACTTCATGAACGGCGTTGCCGGTTTTCCTTGCGCGATGGTCTCCAGCGCCCGTATCTCGGCGAGGCAGCAGGAGCCGTCCTTGCTGCCTACGTTGGAAACGGTGCCGGAGCCGATGACCGTGCCGGCCATGAGTGAGCGGGACTTGGCCGCGTGATGAATCAGTTGTGGAAAGTTGAATGTCATGTCCACGCCGGCGTTGGGTGACCCGATTTTTTTCCCGTTCAGGGTTGCATGCAGCGGCAGGTTGACCTTTTCCCCGTCCCAGGCGTCTCCCAGCTCATCGGGCGTCACGGCCACCGGCGTGAAGGAGGTCCAGGGCTTGGACTGGTAGAAGCCGAATTGCTTGGCCAGCTCCGCCGGAATCAGGTTGCGCAGGGAGACATCATTGACCAGCGCCAGCAGCTTGATGTGCCGCTTCGCGCCTTCCACTGAAACGCCGGCCGGTACGTCGTCGGTGAATACCACCACTTCGGCTTCAAAATCGATACCCCAGTCCTCGCTTTCCAGCAGGATATCGTCGCAAGGGCCGATAAAGGCATCGGAGGCGCCCATATACATGAGCGGATCGGTCCAGTAGGACTCCGGCAGTTCCGCGCCGCGTGCCTTGCGCACCAGTTGCACGTGGGTGACATAGGCGCTGCCGTCGGCCCAGTGGTAGCACCGGGGCAGGGGTGCGGCGGCCTGTTTGGCATCGAAATTGAAAGCGCCCTTGGCCCGGCCGGATTGGAGGGCTGCATAGATCTCTTCGAGCGCGGGTGACGTTTCGGCCCAGTTATCCATGGCCTGTTGCAGCGTGCGGGCCACGTCCGGGACGGCGACCGCCTTGGTCAATTCCCGGTTCACCACGATCAGGGTGCCGTCGCGCCCGCCTTTTTTGAGACTTGCCAGCTTCACAACCTGCTCCTTGACGATGTTTGCATCAGTTCGGGGATGTTACTACAATTAGTTACAAATGTAACTATATGGCATTGCGCCACCGAACCAAGCGGAGGTTCACCCATGGCTACCGTCATGAAAAACGCTCCCGGCCACCAGGCCGAGACGCAGGATCCCTACAGCTACCAGTCAGGATTTGGAAATGAGCATGCATCCGAGGCCCTGCCCGGGGCCTTGCCGGTCGGCCGATTTTCCCCGCAGAAATGCCCCTATGGACTGTATGCCGAGAAATTCAGCAGCACGGCATTTACCGTTCCGCGGGCCGGCAACCGCCGCACCTGGCTGTACCGCATCCGCCCTTCCGTGGCACAGGGTGAATTCAAGCGCATCGGCAACAACCTGATCCGTACCGGACCCGTCACCGAGGCGCTGACACCGCCTACACAACTGCGCTGGGATCCGTTCCCGGTGCCGGAGCGGCCAGCGGATTTTGTCGACGGCCTGGTGACCCTGGCGGCCAACGGTGATGCACGCGTCCAGACCGGCATCGGCGTGCACATGTACCTGGCGAACCAGTCCATGGAAGACCGGTTTTTCTACAACGCCGATGGCGAGTTGTTGCTGGTGCCACAGCAGGGGAAACTGATTGCGCACACGGAATGCGGCATCTTGTCCGTAGTGCCGGGGGAGATCCTGGTGCTTCCTCGGGGCATGAAATTCCGTGTGGATCTGCCGGATGGCGCCGGCCGCGGTTACGTGTGCGAGAACTACGGTGCCCCCCTGGTCCTGCCCGAGCGCGGCCCGGTGGGCTCGGACGGTTATGCCAATAATCGCGATTTCATGGCGCCCGTGGCCGCATTCGATGATCGGGAAGGAGAGTTCAGGCTGGTGTGCAAGTTCGGCGGCAACCTTTACGAGGCGGACCTTGATCACTCGCCGCTGGACGTCGTCGCGTGGGTTGGAAACTCGACACCGTACAAGTACGACCTGTCCCGGTTCAACGTCATGGGCACCGTGAGCTATGACCATCCGGATCCTTCCATCTTCACGGTGATGACCTCGCAGTCCGACACCCAGGGCGTGGCCAATGTCGATTTCGTTATCTTTCCGCCCCGATGGATGGTGGCCGAGGATACCTTCCGTCCTCCCTGGTATCACCGCAATGTCATGAGTGAATTTATGGGACTGGTACAGGGCATGTATGACGCCAAGCCCGAAGGCTTTCTGCCCGGCGGGGCCAGCCTGCACAACTGCATGTCGGCGCACGGTCCGGATGAGGAGGCGTTCGAAGCGGCGTCGAAGGCGAAGCTGAAACCCGCCCGGTACGAGGATACCCTGGCGTTCATGTTCGAGTCGCGTTACGTGATCCAGCCGACGAAATTTGCGCTTGAAGCAGTACAGCGCCAGCGCAACTACGCCGACTGCTGGGGTGGACTCAGGAAGCATTTCACGGGCAAACCCTGATCCCGCTTCATGGTGTCGGCAGGTGGCCGCGCGTACCCCGAAACCACTCGAGCTGGCGGAATTTCTGCCCTACCGCCTGTCGGTGCTCACCAACAAGGTGAGCCGCGCGTTTGCGCGGCTGTATGCTACGCGCTTCGATATCAGCGTGCCGGAATGGCGCGTCATGGCGGTGCTGGGCCAGGATCCAGGTTTGTCCGCCGATGATGTCTGCGGGCGTACGGAGATGGACAAGGTGACCGTGAGCCGCGCGGTGGCCAGGTTGCGTGAGAAGGGTTACCTGACGCGCCGCATCTCCCCTTCCGATCGGCGCCGGTCGGAACTTGAGCTGACCGCGGCGGGTTATGGGATCTACGCCCAGATCATCCCGCTGGGGCGCAAATACGAGACGGAACTGCTGGAAGCATTAAGTGTCGCGGATCGTCAGGCGCTCAACCAAATCCTGACGCGGCTCGATTCCCATGCGGCGCGGCTCGCTGCCGAGTAACCATATCCAACAAGGGTTCAGGTTCCGCAAGGAGGAATATGGGTCTTTAATTCCGGATTGCGGAACCTGAACCTTTGGGATCTCAGGACACGCTAACCGGCAGCGAAACCAGGCCGCGAAAGCGCGCGCGCCGATCGCGTTTCGGTTCGCCGCTGAGGCGCAGTTTGGGAAAACGGTTCAGGATCGCAGGCAGCGCGATTCTGGCTTCCAGGCGCGCCACGTTCAACCCCGCGCACAGATGAATGCCGCCGCCGAAGGCCAGGTGATCACGCGGATTGCGGGTAATGTCGAGACGGTCCGGCTCAGGATAGGCGTCCGGGTCGCGGTTGGCGGCGCCGATGCAGAGTGTCAGCATGGCGCCCGGCTCGAATGTCTCACCACCTATTTCCACTTGTGTCTTGACCTCGCGGTTGCCCAGTTGCACCGGACTCTCAAAGCGCAGGAACTCCTCTATGGCCGATGCGGTCAGATCGGGCTTGTCCCGGAACAATTGCAGTTGGTCGGGATGGGTCAGCAGGGTGTAGAGCCCGTTGCCCATGAGGTTGGTGGTGGTTTCATGTCCGGCATTGAGCAGAAAGATGCACTGGTGATAAAGCTGCTTGTCGGACAGCTTGAATCCCTCGGATTCCCAGCGGATCAACCGGCTCAGAATGTCGTCGTCATCGTCGGAGAGGTTGTTGCGGCGATCTGCCACCAGCTCCTGCAGGTATTCCAGGAATTCGGCGACACAGGTGTTGCCCAGGTCGAACTTCTCCGGGGGCAGGTTGAATTCCAGCGCGCCCAGTATGGCCGCCGCCCAGCGCCGCAGGCGCCCGCGGTCTTCCCGCGGGATCCGCAGCAAATTGCCGATCACTTCCACTGGAATGACTGATGCAAAGTCGTCCATGAAATCGATTTCCCTTTTTTCCTCCACTTCCTCCAGCAACCGGTCCACCAGTTTCCTCAGGGGCTGTTCCATGGCGACAACCGTACGCTGTGACAGTGCATCGCCGATGGCCTTGCGCACGTGGGTGTGCAGTGGCGGATCGTTGAACACCAGGCTGGTGGTGTGATGCTCGTACAGCAGACTGTCCCCGAACATGGGCTTGAACTGGCGTGTCTTGTCTGAGCTGAATGTGTGGGGGTCGCGGTAGACCCGGCGCAAATCGGCATGGCGGGTCAGGAAATAGGACCCGTCAGGGCAGCGGTGCAGGGGGTCCTGACTGCGCAGCGCGTGGTAGAGGGGATACGGATCGTCATAAAACGAGTCCGGCAGGTTGTTGGGATCGAAGCTGGCCACTCCTACGGTGTCGCCGGCGGGGCCGGGGGAATGTTGAAGCGTCATCGGTTACAGGGCGTTCCGGAAGGAATTTACGAATGCCGTAATGAATATTGCATACCGTAAATTCCAGAGGGTATGCTGTCAACCAGGATGGATATCGCTGCGGAAATGCGTGCCAGGGGGCATGACGGAGACGGCGGCCGGGAATCCCGGAGCCGGGTGAAGTCGGTGGAGCAGGGCATGCTCCTGCTCCGGGTATTGGCCCGCAATCACGGCCCGGTTTCCCTGAAGTCGGCGGCGGCTGCGGCATCCATGCACCCGAGCAAGGCCCACCGCTACCTGGTAAGCCTGATCGCCTCCGGCATGGCGGAACAGGTAGCGGGTACCGGGCGCTATCGGCTCGGACCGGTTGCACTGGAGATAGGGCTCGCCGCCCTGGCGCAATTGGATCTGGTGGAGCAGGCGATGCCGGTCATGGAGAAACTGCGGGATCGGTTTAATGAAACTCTGTTGCTTTCCATCTGGGGCAACAACGGGGCGACCATCGTCAAGATGCTGGAACCGCCGAGACCGGTCACGGTGAACGTCCGTGTCGGCTTCTCGCTGCCCCTGCTGGCTTCGGCCACCGGCCTGGTGTTCGGCGCCTTTCTTCCCCGCAGCCAGGTGAGACCCGTCATCGCCGCCGAACTGAAGCTTTATGAGAAGGGCGGGCGTCCGGATACACCCCGCAACGTGAAAGCTGCGGACAGTTTGCTGGCGGATGTGCGCAGGCGGGGCTTAAGCCGCGTCAAGGGCGCCTTGCTGGCAGGCATCAATTCGTTCGGCGCGCCCATATTCGACCACACTGGTGAATTGGCCGGCGTACTTACAGTGTTGGGATCGGCGGATGAAATCGATATCACCTGGAACGGACCTGTGGCGGCGGCCTTGAAGGCCACGGCCGCAGAGATCAGCCGGCGCATGGGTTTTGACGCGGCGATTTCTGCTTGAGAAATCGATGGTTGCCCGTGTTGCGCGGTCAACAGTGAGCAAATAGACTGAATGGACCTGGATTTCAGATGCGGAACCGAATCGGAGGTGTGAAATGAGCAACGCCTGGGACGACGACAAGATCATTCGCGTGGACATGACGCGCCAGAAAGTATCGGTGGAGAAATTTCCGGCGGAATGGAAACTCCTGGGCGGCCGCGCCCTTTCAGCGAAGATCCTGCTCAAGGAATGCGATCCCAAGTGCGATCCGCTCGGCCCCGACAACGTGCTGGTGCTGGCGCCCGGCACCCTGTCCGGTACCTCCGCGCCTACCTCCGGGCGCATCTCCGTCGGCTGCAAGAGTCCGCTTACCGGCGGCATCAAGGAAGCCAATGCCGGCGGCAATCCCGGTCAGGACCTGATGAAACTGGGCTACCGCGCCATCGTGGTCACCGGCCAGCCTGGCGACCGCGAAAAGCGCTGGGGCCTGGTGGTCACGGGCGACGGGGTGGAACTGGAAGACGCCACCGAATATAAAGGTATGTGGAACTACGCCGGTTGCGAAAAGCTGCTGGCGGGCCGTCCCAAAACCGCGTCGGCCATCTCCATCGGGCCCGCCGGCGAAATGATGCTGAAGGGCGCTTCGGTCGCCTGCACCGACCGTGACAAGGCGCGGCGGCCGGCGCGGCATGCGGCGCGCGGCGGCATTGGCGCGGTAATGGGATCAAAATGTCTCAAGTGGGTGCTGGTGGATCCGGGCAAGGCGCCCCTGCGCAAGCCCGCGCAGCCCAAGGAATTCGCCGCCTGGATGAAGGAGTTCAGCAAGACTTATCTTACCGATGGCCGCCATGACACGTTCAAGTTCGGTACCAGCGCGGCGGTGCCGGCAGCCAACATGCTGAACACCTTTCCCTATAAGAACCGTACCGAGGGCCAGAATCCCGAATTCGAGAAGCTGGACGGCGCACGCATAGTTGAGTCCTTCGAAACGCGCGGCGGCGGCATGCATAACTGCATGACGGGCTGTATCGTCAAGTGCTCCAACATCGTTCACGACAAGGACGGCAATTACGTGACCTCGGCGCTCGAGTTCGAAACCCTGACCCTGTTGGGGTCCTGCTGTGCCATTAACAATTGGGAAGACGTGGCCGATCTGGATCGCCTGTGCGACGAGCTGGGGTTGGATACCATTGAAACCGGCGCGGCCATCGCCGTGCTCATGGATTCCGGCGGCATGCAGTGGGGTGACGCTACTGGTGCCAAGAATCTGCTGCGCAATGAGATAGCGAAAGGCAGTGAACTCGGCCGGATGGTAGGTGATGGCGCCTTATCGGTTGGGACCGCGCGCCACCATGACCGCATTCCCGTGGCCAAGGGTCAGGCCATGCCGGCCTGGGATCCGCGACCGCTGAAGGCATCCGGGATCACCTATTGCAGCAGCGCTATGGGAGCGGACCATACTGCCGGACTGGTTATCGATCCACAGATCACCGGCCCCGCGGCGGCCAAGGCATCGCAGCAGATGCAGCTCGTCAATGCCGTATGCGACTCTTCCGGGTTCTGCATGTTTCTCGGGCCGACGCTGGATGAAACACGCAAATTCTTCACTCTGTTTTTCGGCGAGGAAATCTCCCGTGAACAGATGGCGGACATCGGCTGGGAGTGTATGGCGGATGAGTGGGCATTCAACGATCGCGCCGGTTTCACCGTGGTCGACGACGACATGGCGACCTGTCTGCGGGAGGAGGGGATCGGTCCGGAACATTCCCTCAAGTTCGACCTGGGTGCCGACGTTATCGCCCTGGCAAAGGTGCGCCAGCCCGCGGACGAAAAACTGTACACCACGTCTCCAGCAGGTTGACGGAAGGCTGAAGTCCGGGACGGCAGGCTCCTGTGCCGCTTAATCTCGCAGTGCGTCCATGGCGCTAGTCGTTCGAACACCATGACCTCACCCCGTGGTCGGTCCACACAAGAGCTATAGTCGAATTCGGAAAATTTACTTGGTCAATAAGATGTCAAAACGCCTCCGAGTCACTTAGGCGGGACCCGTCGTCCCTGCCGCGATGGTTGAATCTGGAATAATCAATGCCACGGCCCGCCGGACGCGATCACTCGCTTTATTTTGATTATCCGCACTACCCGTTCCGGCGCCCGCCGGAGCTGGACGGTGAAGTAATAACCCACGATGTGGCCATCGTCGGTGCCGGCCCGGTGGGCGTGACCGCCGCCCTGGAACTGGCGCGCCACGGTATCCGATCCGTGGTGGTGGATGACAAGGACACGGTCAACGACGGCAGCCGCGCCATTTGCATCGCCCGCCACAGTTTGGAGATCCTGCAGCAACTCAATCTGTCGGAACGCTTCACGGGCAAGGCGCTCCCGTGGACCCACGGCACGTCGTTCTACCGGACAAAGCCCGTGTTCCGTCTGGAAATGCCGCACTCGGAGCAGGAGCGGTTCTACCCCATGTACAACCTGCAGCAGCAGTATGTCGAGTTGTTCCTGGTGGAAGCCGCACAGTCCAATTCGCTGGTCGATCTGCGCTGGCGCAACTCGGTGAAAGGCATCGACCAGGACCGGGATCGGGTGCGCCTGCAGGTAGAAACGCCGGAGGGGGACTATAGTCTCAGCGCCCGTTATGTGCTGGCGGCGGACGGCGCGCGCAGCGCGGTGCGCCGGTTGTTCGGCCTCAAACTCAATGGCGAGGCCTACGAAGGTCGCTACGTCATCGTCGACATACGCATGCACAGCGACTACCCCACCGAGCGTCGCGCGTTCTTCGATCCCCCCGCCAATCCCGGTGCCACGGTCTTGATCCACAAGCAGCCCGAAGATATCTGGCGGGTGGATTACCAATTGAACGCGGAAGACAACGAAGAGGACGCTATCAGGGAAGACAGGATCAGGGAAAAGGTGTCCGCGATACTGGAAATGATTGGGGAAACCGGCCCCTGGGACCTGGAGTGGTGGAGCATTTACAAGGCCTTCACCCTGGCTCTGGACGATTACCGCCGTGATCGCGTGCTGTTCGTCGGCGACGCGGCGCACCTGGTGCCCATCTTCGGCGTGCGCGGGCTCAATTCCGGCCTTGCAGACGCCGCCAACGTGGGCTGGAAGCTGGCCTACGTACTGCAAGGTCTTGCCCCGGATACGCTGCTGGACAGCTATACACCGGAGCGCCGCGGCGCGACCCTGGACGTGTTTTGCAACGCCGTGCGCAGCACCCGGTTCATGACGCCGCCGACAAACGGTTTCCAACTGATGCGCGACGCCGCCCTGTCTCTCGCCGTCAATCACGAGTTCACGCGCAAGCTTCTGGACCCCAGGCAGTCACGGCCTTATACCTACGCCGACAGTCTGATCACCAGCTTCCGGGAGCGCGATGCGCAATTCGAGTCCGGTCCCTGCGCCGGCGCGCCGTTGCCGAACCGCCGCGTGGGGCAGGATGATTACCTGCTGGACCACCTGGGCAACGGATTTACCGGCCTTTACTTCCTGGACAAGGAACAACCGGAAAATGCCGCGATGCAGATATTCAGCACATTGTCATCGAACTCAACGCCCTTCAAATTGCTGGTGATTGCAAAACGGGATACGACGGTGCCAGGCGCCGAGGTGATTCTTGATCAGGGTGGCGCCATATTTGCCGGCTACGGCGCGGAGGACGGAAGCTTTTACCTGGTGCGGCCGGATCGGCATATCTGCGCGCGCTGGCGACGATTGGTATCGGAGGAACTGCGCACCGCCCTGCGGCGCGCCCTGGGGGATACATCATGACCAACGAATTGTCACAGGCGGAATTGGAAGAGGCTTACGATCTTATTGCCGAAGCCATCGACGGGGTCGGTCCGGAAGATCAATCGCTGTTTCTGGCGAAGCTTTGCCTTGCGCTGGCCAACGGTGCGAGGGACGTGGCGGCGGTACGCCGCGCCGTCGCCGTCGCCATGGATGAAACGGCGGCGGCCGGCCCTCAGGATCCGGCCACCACCTGATCCTGGACCAGGCGGAAGCACGCCAGTCCCAGCAGGGCCATCAGCATCATGGCCGCCGACATGGTCAGGGAGGTGCCGTCGTGCAGCAGCCCGATAAGACTGATCAACACCGCGGCAAAACTCATTTGAATGAACCCCAACAGCGCTGATGCAGTTCCGGCCAGCCGCGGCAGCGGCGCCATGGCGCCGGCAACGGCTTGGGGCAGGACCAGGCCGGTGCCGAAGGCATACAGGATCTGCGGTCCGATCACGGCGAACGGGTGCCGCAGCCGCAGCGCCGCGAGCGTTACCATGGTCAGAGCGCCGATGATCGTGGCCCAGATGCCGAAGCGGATAAGCCCCCGTCTGCTGACGCGATAGTGCAGGCGCGCGGCCAGCATTGTGCCCCCCATGTATCCGAATACCGGCAGCGCGAAATAGAATCCGAAGCGATCGGGCTTCACGCCCATGTAATTGATGAGCACGTAGGGCGAGGTCGCAATAAAGCAGAACAGGCCCGCGTATATGAATGTGGCGCAGAGAAAATAGCCGAGTACCGGCCGGTTGGACAGCAATTCGGTCTTGTCCCGGATCAGCGCGCTCAGCTGGAACCGGCGCGCGCGGGTGTGTTCCAGGGACTCCGGCACCAGCCAGTGAAATCCCGCCATCACCGCAATTCCGTACAGGCCCAGTATCCAGAACACCGCGCGCCATGAGAGCCAGGTCACCAGAATGCCGCCGACCACGGGGGCGATGATGGGGGCAAGCGCCATGGCTGTGGTCATGTAGGAGAGTACGCGTGCCGACTCCGCAGGCCCGTAAATGTCACGCACCATGGCGCGCGGTACCACGATGCCTGCGCTCACGCCTATGGACTGTAGAAGACGAAAACCGATCAGGGCATTGAGCGACCAGGCCATGGCGCAGCCGACAGAGCTGAACAGAAATATGAACAGTCCCGCCAGCAACACCGGGCGACGGCCGAAGTGGTCTGCGGCACTACCGTAGAAAAGGTGGGAAACGCCGAAGCCGAACAGGTAGACGCTGAGTGTAAGCTGCACCCCTTCCACACTGCTGTGAAAAGTTCGCACCAGTTGCGGCAGCGCCGGCAAGTACATGTCGGTGCACAGCGGGCCCAGCGCGATCAGCAGCACCAATACGACGACGGTCCGCAGTGAGCGGAGTTCCGGGCGCGATTGCTGCGTCAAGCACGTTCCGCCCGGACCGTATTGGCGAGCACGCCGATGCCTTCAATTTCTACTTCCACGCGATCGCCGTCCTTCAGGAAAACGGGTGGGTTGCGTTTGAAGCCGACGCCGCCGGGCGTTCCCGTGGCAATGACGTCACCCGGCTCCAGGGTAGTGAAGCTGGAGATGTAGGCGATCAGCGTCGGGATCTTGAAAATCATCTGGTCCGTGCCGGCGTCCTGCATGAGCGTGCCGTTGACGCGAGTAAGCAGCCGCAGTCCGGCGTTGGGATCGGGCAGGTGGTCCGCGCTCGTAATCCACGGGCCCATTGCGCCGCTGCAGTCGAAATTCTTGCCTGGCGTATATTGGTGCGTATGCATCTGCCAGTCGCGGATGGTGCCGTCCATGAAGCAACTGTATCCGGCCACGAATGTAAGAGCGTCCTTCTCGGCGATACGCCGTCCACGCCGCCCCATGACCACCGCGAGTTCTCCCTCGAAATCGTAGCTGGCACTTTCCGGCGGCAGCTTCAATGTCTGTTCGTGCCCGGTAATTGACGATGGATAGCGCGTGAAGACGGCGGGATGTTCCGTCGCCGGCCGGCCGGTTTCCTCCCGGTGTGACGCATAGTTAAGTCCAATGCAGAGGATCCTGCGGGGCGCCAGTATCGGAGGGAGCAACGTCAGTTCGTCCAGCTTGAACCGTGCCGCGCCGGCAGGCGGTTCAACTTCTCCTGGTGCGCCCCGGCTTTCCAGCAGCGCCTGCAGGGTTGGAGCCAGATCTGTCAGGTCGGCGACTGTCCCATTTTCCAGCAGCGTGCCCCATCCGTTGCCGGACCCGCTGTCATAACTAAGATACTTCATGTTGGACTCCTGAAAGTAGACGGCCGGGTCTGCGATTACCGGCTTCCATAAAACTTAAAGATACCACACCGCGCGGAAGGGAAGGTGTCCGCGCGACCCCGTCAACTTGCATATAATTAACATATTAATTAAAATTTTCAGCGCTTTCACTATGCCCGGAGCAAGCGGATGAACGGTGTAGCGGCGCGTCCCAGTAACGTGCAATTGGAACAAATGGTGGCAGGTCTGGACGGTGGATTGAGTCCGCGCGAGGTCCAGGTCTGTGCCCGGGCGCTGCGAGGAATGACCCGTGAGGGGATCGGGCTTGATCTTGGAGTCAAAACCAGCACCGTTAATACGCTGAGCCAACGGGCTTATCGCAAGCTCAACATTTCAAGTCTCAATGAACTGTTCGCCCTGTGTCTCAGCGGTCCAAAAGAGTCGATCCGGTCGGAAATGACTTGAGGGATTTCCAGCACTCGCTCCCCATGTTGTTGTTGCGGGCGCGCGAGGCAAGCATGGCTCGCTTCCGCCCGCTGCTGGCCAAAAACGGACTGACCGAACAGCAATGGCGCGTGTTGCGTGCCCTGGCGGATCGAAATGGCATGGAAGCTGCGGAACTTGCCCGGCGCACAATAATGCTGCGCCCGAGCTTGACGGGAGTTATCGATCGGCTGGCGCGGGATGGGCTGGTGGAGCGGCGGCCGGATCGCAGCGACGGCCGTAAAGTCTGCGTGTGGATGACGCGCAAGGCGAAGCGCTTGTACGAACGCATCGCTCCCCAGGTGGAGCGCGAATACACGCACATTCAGGCGCAGTTCACGCAGTTGGAATGGGAAGGCATGTACGCGGCGCTGGAGCATCTGGAGCGGCTGAACAAAAACTGAGGAGAGGATGCAATGTCCACGGCGATATTCCATGGTTCCATTACGCCCTTGCCCACCCCGTTCGCCGAAGCCGGCAGGCGGGTGGATGCCGGCGCTATCCGGCGGTTGGTGGATTTCCAGGTTGAAAACGGCTCGCACGGCGTAAGTTGCACGGGACCCACGGGAGAGCCCACGTCGCTGACCATGGACGAGCGCAAACTTGTGATCAGGACCGTGGTGGAAGCCGCTGCCGGCCGGGTCCCGGTGCTGGCGGGCACCGGCAGCAACTATACGCAGGAGAGCATCGAACTGAGCCTGTATGCGAAGGAGGCGGGCGCGGACGGCATTCTCACCGTGGCGCCCTACCACGTGAAGCCCAGCCAGCAGGGCCTGTTTGAACACTTCACGGCCATTGCCCGCGCGGTGGGCGATTTGCCCATGATGCTTTACAACATTCCCGGGCGCGCCGGGGTGAATATCGAGCCGCAAACCCAGAAGCGTATCCGCGATGAATGTCCCAATGTTTTCGGCATCAAGGAAGCCAACAGCAACTACGTGCAGGTCTCCTGGGATCTGAAGATCGTGGGTCGGGACTGGGGCGTGTATTCAGGCATAGAAACCCTGTGTTATCCCATGTTGGCGGTGGGCGGGTCCGGGCACGTCAGCGCCACCGGAAACGTGGCGCCGCGTGAATCGGCGCAACTCTATGAGCTGGTGAAGGCCGGCAAATGGGTCGATGCGCTGGACCTGCATTACCGGATGTTCGAGTTGAACGACGTGCTGTTCATCGAAACCAACC
>CAZNWR010000044.1:0-11832 GCA_964576645.1 uncultured Enterobacteriaceae bacterium
GTGGTACCCCGCTTTTTTTATTTATTTAATTATGCCCCCCCGCCCCGGCTGGGGGGAGTGGGGACGGGGGAGAGGGTTGCGCTTCTCCATTAATTGAACCACGCTTATAGAAAGCTGCAAACCCGCTACAAACGGAAATGGGAAAGGGCAAGGATGCCTCGTCGCAATCTAAAACACGCAAAAACTCTGCGCCGGCATATGACCGACGCCGAACACCGTCTTTGGTTGTACCTTCGCGCGCATCGCTTTGTGGATGCGAAGTTCAGGCGTCAGCAACCCTTGGGACCGTACATTGTCGACTTTGTGTGTATGAAAGCGAAGCTCATTGTTGAAGTCGATGGTGGGCAACACATGGATCGTCCGGAGGATCTGGTCCGGGATGCCTGGCTGAGGTCAAACGGCTACCGTGTCGTGCGGTTTTGGAATCATGATGTGTTGAGTGATACGGATAGTGTGTTGGAGAGGATCCTGGAATTGTTGCACCCCTCTCCCTGACCCTCTCCCGCGAGGGGAGAGGGGACCTGCTCTTTCGGATCGTGGAAAGTACGCCCCCTCTCCCGCAAGGGGAGAGGGGACCTGCTATTTAGATCTGTGGAAATTATGCCCCCCTCTCCCGCTTGCGGGAGAGGGGACGGGGGAGAGGGTTTTACGCCAGGGCGTTGCGCATTTTGTTGAAGGCGTTGCGTTCCAACTGGCGAACCCGTTCGGCGGAGATGCCGAACTCGTCGGCCAGTTCCTGCAGGGTCGATTTCTGCTCCGCCAGCCAGCGCCGAGAAACGATGGCACGGCTGCGATCGTCCAGTGCTTCCAGTACCGCGCCCAGGCGTTCGCGTTCGTCCGCTTCCACCTGCGCGGTTTCCAGTTCTTCCTCGGGCCCGGCGCTGTTGTTCTCCAGGAAGCCTGCCGGCGAAAACACCGACTCCATTTCACCATCGTCGTTCACCGGCCCGTCGAATGCCGCGTCGCGCGCACTCATGCGCTGTTCCATCTCCATCACGTCGCGGCTGCTGACGCCGAGATCGCCGGCCACGGCGTCCACTTCTTCGCTGTTCATCCAGCCCAGCCGCTTCTTGGCGGATCGAAGATTGAAAAACAGCTTGCGCTGGGCCTTGGTGGTGGCGACCTTGACGATGCGCCAATTGCGCAGAATGAATTCGTGCATCTCGGCCCGTATCCAGTGCACCGCGAACGACACCAGGCGTACGCCCACGTCCGGGTCGAAGCGCTTGACCGCTTTCATGAGTCCGATATTGCCTTCCTGAATGAGATCCGCCTGGGCCAGTCCATAGCCCGAATAGCCGCGCGCGACCCGCACCACGAAACGCAGGTGAGACATCACCAGTTCGCGTGCGGCGTCCAGATCGTTATCATCGCGGTAGCGGCGGGCCAGTTCCCGCTCCTGCTCGGCGCTGATCATGGGGACGCGGTTGACCGACTGGATGTAGGCATCCAGGGAACCGGTGGGCAGCGCCAGTTGCAGGCCCGGATAGTTTTCCATTAATCCCTCCTTCATATGAATGGTGCTTATTTTAGCACTCCATGGATTTGAGTGCTAATTGGCTGAGTGGTTCCAAAACCGGGCTAAAGCCGGTGGAAAACCCGGGAAAGCGGGTACCCCGCGGGGTTCGCGGGGCGTTACCGCCGGAAAACAGGCCAAAAAATGGGCGGTTAGCCCTTTTCAGCGCGGTTCTATCTCGCGTAAATGGCGTTGTACCGCCAACCAGGAGCCTGCCAGGCCCAGAAAGCCTCCTGCCGCCACCAGAATCACCCCATCCAGCAAACCCAGCCCGGACAGGGCAAAATTGCTCAGATACAGGTGGGCCAGGTGGGCCACGGGGCCCGACAGCAGGTAGACGGCACCGTCCACCAGCAGCCAGGCCAGCAGGGCGCCCGCCACGCCCTGGATCAGGCCGTTATAGAGGAACGGCCGCTGGATGAAAGCATTGGTGGCCCCGAACAGCTTGTTTACCTCGATTTCCGTGCGCCGGTTGAAGATGGCGAGCCGGATGGTATTGCCCACCACCAGCAGTACCGCCACCGCCAGGAGGCCGGCGAGAATGAACACCGAACGCTGGATGATCTCCAGGATGGCGAACAGGCGCTGTACCCACTGGCGGTCGAACTGCGCGGTATCCACCTGGGGGAGCTTGCGCAGGTCGCCGAGCAGGTTTTCTCCCACGCTGCCGGCCGAGACAGCGTCCAGGCGCGGCTCCACCAGCAACAACGCGGGCAGCGGGTTGGCATCCAGGGCGTCCAGGGCGGAAGCGAAACCGGACATGCGTTTGTATTCCGCCAGTGCCTGCTTGCGGCTGATAAATTTCACCGCCTTCACGTCCGGGCGCGCCCGCAGTTTTTGCGCCAGCGCCCGGGCCGCATCCGCATCCACGTTCATTTTCAGAAACAGGCTGATGCGCGTAGTCGCGTCCCAGCCGCCGGCCACCTGGCGC
Organism: uncultured Enterobacteriaceae bacterium; assembly: GCA_964576645.1. Taxonomy (GTDB): domain Bacteria; phylum Pseudomonadota; class Gammaproteobacteria; order Eutrophobiales; family Eutrophobiaceae; genus CAZNWR01. Next base: position 2,448 of record CAZNWR010000044.1, read on the forward strand.
ACATTGGTCAGCGTTATGTAAAAGGCCGCCGGCAGCGCCAGGGAAATGCCGATCACGGCCGCGGTGAGCACGCTGCCCAGCGGGTTGCGCACCGTCTCGCCCAGGCTGAACAGGCAGGCCTGCACGTGCTGGGCCAGCCATGCCCGGAACAGCCTGGACAGCGGCGGGCGGGCGGGCCGGACGCGTTGCTTTTTCATTGCCCCTCGCCGCCGGGTTGCTGGCTCAGCAGCTTGCCGTCCTTGAGGGTAATGATGCGTTTCTTCATCTTCCGGATCATGTCCAGGTCATGACTGGCGATGAGCACGGTGACGCCCACCTGGTTGAACTGTTCGAACAGTTTCATGGTGTCCCAGGACAGCAGCGGGTCCAGGTTGCCGGTGGGTTCGTCGGCCAGCAGCACCGCCGGCCGGTGTACCACGGCGCGCGCGATACCGACGCGCTGCTGCTCGCCGCCGGACAGGGCCAGCGGCAGGCTTTTCTGCTTCGGCAAAAGGCCCACCTTGTCCAGCGCCGCCTGGGTGCGCTTGCGCACTTCCTGGTACGGGTAACCCGATATCACCAGCGGCAGCGCCACGTTGTCGAACACCGTGCGATCGTAGAGCAGCCGGTGCGCCTGGTAGACGAAGCCGATATTGCGCCGGAACAGCGGCACGCGCCGGCCGCTCACCTTTTCCAGGTTCTGGCCGTTGACGATGATCTGCCCGCGCGTGTGGCGTTCGATGAGCGCCACCAGCCTGAGCAGGGTGCTCTTGCCGGCGCCGGATCGGCCGGTGACGTAAACCATGGCGCCCTGTTCCACGTGCAGGTTGATGCGCCTCAAGGCGTCGTTGCCGCCGGGATAGCGCATGTGCACGTCGGTAAAGCGGATCACGGCGCCTTCCCCAGCAGGGCGTCCACGAAAGCCTCGGCCTCGAACGGTTTCAGATCGTCCACCTGCTCGCCCAGGCCGATAAAGCGGATCGGTACGCTCAGGCGCCGGGCCAGGGCGAACACCACGCCGCCGCGCGCGGTGCCGTCCAGCTTGGTGAGCACCAGCCCGGTCAATCCCACCGTCTCGTGGAACTGCAGGGCCTGGTTGATGGCGTTCTGCCCGGTGCCGGCGTCCAGCACCAGCAGGGTTTCCACTTCCAGGTCGGCATCGAACTTGTTCAGCGTGCGCCGGATCTTTTTCAACTCCTCCATGAGGTTGGCCTTGGTGTGCAGGCGGCCGGCGGTGTCGGCGATGAGGATGTCGATTCCGCGCGCGCGCGCCGCAGCGAGTCCGTCGTAGATGACGGCGGCCGAATCGGCGCCGGTTTTCTGGGCGATCACCGGCGTGTCGGTGCGCTTTCCCCAGGCCTGGATCTGTTCGATGGCGGCCGCCCGGAAGGTGTCTCCGGCGGCCAGCAGCACGCTGTTGCCGGCGTCGTGGTAATAGTGGGCGAGCTTGCCGATGGTCGTGGTTTTGCCGGCGCCGTTGACGCCCACCATGAGCATCACGAAGGGGGGATGTTCCCCGGGGAATATGAACAGCGGTTCTTCGACCGGCCGCAGCGCGTCGATCATGTGCGTGCGCAGGCTGGCGTATACCGCCTCCAGGTCTTCCACCTCGCGGCGCTTGACGGCGCCGTTGAGGGCGTCGATGAGCACGCGGGTGGTGTCCACCCCCACGTCGGCCATGAGCAGGCGCGCTTCGATCTCTTCCAGCAGGCCGGCGTCGATCTGCCTTTTTGCGCGGAACAGGTCGGACAGGCCCGCGGTCATGCCCTCGCGGGTTTTGGCGAGGCCGCGCCGCAGGCGCTGCCACATGCCGGGGCTGTCGGTCCTGGACTCGGGTCGGGGGGTGCTCACGGTCACGGCTGGGGTCTGCTCAATGGGGGAGATCGTATCACTAACGAAGCGCGAACTACCAAGGTAAACAAGGTTCTAATCGCAAATGCCCGGGAATGGGATAATGCATCCTCGGCGGTAATCTATATAATGTCGCTGTCTGTGCAATCTGGCCCCCATTCCGGAACCGTCGCCGGCCGACGCTTTCGCCATTCCGGCCGAAGGCCGGAGTCCAGTGAATTAAGCGTCCGTGCAGCGAACCTCCAATTTACTGGTCCCTGGAACCGCTATCGCCGGCTGGCCTGCCTCGTCGTTCCGGCCGAACGGCCGGTATCCAGTGGATAATTAGCGCGCCCTCGGCGCGCCTTGAATTTACGGAGTCCTGGACGGCGCGCGCCGCGCCCGGGACGACGTGAGAGACTGCCACGCGGTCCGGAACGACTGGTCGTTTCCGGACATGGTCAATTTAGGAGAAGGTTTTGAAGTTTTTCCGTTGGATCGTTCTCGCCGCAGCCCTGGCGGCGAGTATGGGCGCCCATGCCGCCCGGTCCCGAGTCACCGTCTATCACCTTAAAAATGGGCTGGAATTGCTGGTGAAGGAAGACAACCGCGCGCCCGTGGTGGTCTGCCAGGTGTGGTACAAGGTCGGTTCCAGCTATGAAACCAGCGGGCTGACCGGCGTCTCCCATGCCCTCGAGCACATGATGTTCGACGGTACCAAGAAACATCCCGGCGCCGATTTTTCGCGCATCATTTCCGAAAACGGCGGCAGCGAGAACGCGTTTACCGGCAAGGATTACACCGCCTATTTCGAAATGCTCGAAAAATCGCGGCTCAAGGTGGCGTTCGAGCTGGAGGCGGATCGCATGCGCAACCTGACCTTGCTGCCTTCAGAGTTCGACAAGGAGATCAAGGTCGTCCGCGAAGAGCGGCGCTGGCGCACCGAGGATTCGCCGGAGGCGTACCTGGACGAAACCGCCATGGCCACCGCCTTCGAATCCAGCCCCTATCGCCAACCAACCATCGGCTGGATGTCTGATCTGCGCGCCATGCAGGTAAGCGACCTGCGCGACTGGTACACGCGCTGGTACCAGCCCAACAACGCCACCGTGGTGGTGGTGGGCGACGTCAATCCCTATTCCGTGTTTCTGCTGGCCAAGCATTACTTCGGCAAGATCAAGGCGGGGCCGGCGGTGACGCCGCTGTATCGGCCGGAGGTGGAGCAGACCGGCATCAAGCGTATCGTGGTGAAGCGTCCGGCCCGGGTGCCGAGCCTGCTCATGGCCTGGAAAGTCCCGGTGCTGACCAGCGCCCGCCGCGACCCGACCGGGGTGCCGGAATGGGAGCCCTATGCCCTGGAGGTGCTGTCGGGGATCCTGGCCGGCGGCGACAGCGCCCGTTTCGCCACCCGGCTCATCCGCGGCAAGGAAGTGGCCGCCAATCTGAATGCCGATTATCCGCTCAACGCCAGGCTTGAAAGCGTGTTCACGGTGACCGGCACCCCGGCCCAGGGACACACGGTGGAGGATCTGGAAAATGCAGTGGACGGCGAGATCCAGGATCTGCAGAACCACCTGGTGGATACCAAGGAACTGGAACGGGTGAAAGCCCAGGTGGTGTCGCAGAACATCTACCAGAAGGATTCCATTTTCTACCAGGCCATGATCATAGGTATGCTGGAAACGGTAGGGCTGTCCTGGAAGGACGCGGGCCAATACGTGAACCGGATCAAGGCCGTGACCGCGAAACAGGTGCGCGACGTGGCGCGCAAATTTTTCGTCGACGATCACCTGACCGTGGCCGTACTCCAGCCGTTGCCCATGACCCCCGGCAGCAAGGCGCCGCCGCCCGGAGGACCGTCCGGTGATCTGCGCTGACATGCTGCGTCAATCCCTGAGCCGGCTTTGCAGCGCATTGCTGCTGCTGGCCGCCTGCAGCGCGCCGGTGCTGGCGGCGCCGACGATCCAGCACTGGCAGACACGCAACGGCATCCCCGTGTATTTCGTGGAGGCCCACGAACTGCCTATCGTCGATGTGGAAGTGGTGTACGCCGCCGGCAGCGCGCGCGACCCCGAGGGCAAGGAAGGCACCGCCCTGCTCACGGCCAGCCTGCTGGACCAGGGCGCGGCGGGCGTGGATGCCAACCGCATCAGCTACGAATTCGAAAAGCTGGGCGCGGAATACGACGCCGAGTCCGATTATGATTCCGCCGCCGTGTCCGTGCGCACCCTGTCGGATCCGGAGAAGCTCAGTCCTGCGCTGCAGAATTTCGAGCGCGTGATCGGCTCCCCGGATTTTCCCGAAGATGCTTTTGAACGGCAGCGCAGCCGTCTGCTGGTGGGCATCGAGCAGAAGGAGCAAAACCCGGATGCCATCGCCGCCGACGCGTTCGAGGCGGCCATTTACGGCACGCACCCCTACGCTCATCCGCGCACCGGTACCCTCAAGTCGGTGAAATCCATCACCCGAAAGGACGTGGAGAATTTCTACAAGACTTACTACGTGGCCAGGAACGCCATGATCGCGATGGTGGGCGATCTGAAGCTGCAGCAGGCCAAGCTGATCGCCGATGAAGTGGGCCGCGCCATGAAAACCGGCGCGGCCGCGCCGGCACTGCCGCCGGTTGCGCCGCTCCAGAAAGCCAGCGAGGTCCGCGTCGACCGTGACACCGCCCAGACGCACATACTCATGGGCCAGCCGGCCATGAAGCGGAACGATCCGGATTACTTCCCGCTGTACGTGGGCAACCGCATCCTCGGCGGCAGCGGTTTGGTGTCGCGCCTGTTCGAGCAGATCCGCAACAAGCGCGGTCTGTCCTATTCCGCGGCCAGCCACTTTTCACCCAGGCGCCAGGCGGGCCCGTTCGTGGCGAGCCTTGCCACCACGCCGGCGCAGGCGCCGGAGGCGCTCACGCTCATGCGCCAGATCATCAACGGGTTCATCATGGACGGCCCCACCAAGGACGAGTTGAAAGCGGCCAAGGCGAATATTACCGGCGGCTTTCCCCTGCGCCTGGACAGCAACCGCAAGATCCTGAACTACGTGGCGTACATCGGTTTCTACGGGCTGCCGCTCAACTACCTGAACACCTTCACCAGCAGGGTGAACGCGGTGACGGTCGAACAGATCAGGGATGCATTCCAATTGCGGCTGCACCCGGACCGCATGGTGACGGTGATCGTCGGCCCGCCGCCGCCGCCGGCGAAGGGCAAGTAGCGCCCGTGGCCGCGCCCGGCAGGCTGCGCATCATCGGCGGCCGCTGGCGCAGCCGGAATCTGCAGGTGGCCGGCAGCCCGTCGCTGCGGCCGACGCCGGACCGGGTTCGTGAAACCCTGTTCAACTGGCTGGCGCCGGTGATCGAGGGCGCGCGTTGCCTGGACTGCTACGCGGGAAGCGGCGCGCTCGGCTTCGAGGCCCTGTCGCGCGGCGCCGCGAACGTAGTCATGCTGGAGCGGGACAAGGCGCTTGCCGATCTGCTGAGAAAGCAGGCGGCGGAACTGGGCGCGGACGGCGCCGAGATCCACTGCGTGGACGCCGGGCGCTGGCTGGAGCTGCACGGCGGGCGTTTCGACGTGGTGTTTGTGGACCCGCCGTTCGCCAGTGACTTGGCGGCCTACACTTGTGTACAGATTCTAAACAAGGGACACTTGGCGCCCGGCGGCGTGATCTACGTGGAAAGCGCACGCGGCTGGTCGCCGCCGGATGACCGTTTCGAAGTGAAGAAAGAGGGGCGCGCGGGTCAGGTACAATACCTGCTGCTGGCGCGTGTTGGGGGTGGTAATGAATGGCAAGGCGATTTATCCGGGAACGTTTGACCCGATCACCAATGGTCACGGCGACATCGTGCTGCGCGCGGCACAGTTGTTCGATCACGTGATCGTGGCCGTGGCGCGCAGTACTTTCAAGACCACGGCTTTCAGTACCGACGAGCGCCTGGCGATGGCCCGCGATGCGCTCTCGGGCATAGACAACGTTTCGGTGGAATGTTTTGACGGGCTCATGACCCGCTTCGCGCGGGAACAGGGTGCGCACATTATTATCCGCGGGTTGCGCGCGGTGTCCGACTTTGAATATGAATTCCAGATGGCCAGCATGAACCGGCAGCTTTACGCGGACGCGGAAACCGTGTTCCTGACGCCCGCCGAACACCTCAGCTACATTTCCTCCAGCCTGGTGCGCGAGATCGCGGGGCTGGGCGGCGACGTCAGCCAGTTCGTGCACCCGGCGGTGCTCTCCGCCCTGCGCGAGCGGCTCTCCGGTTGAACATCATGAAAAGACTACAGCGCCTGCGCGGCTTTTTTATCGGCATCCTGCTGCTGGCCGCCGCGCCGGGCCTGGCGGCGGAAACGCCGTCGGAGGCCGCGGTCGCCAGCGCCAAGCCGCTGGCCACGGAAGCCGGGATCCAGATCCTCAAGGAAGGCGGCAACGCCTTCGACGCGGCGGTGGCGGTGGCCGCGGCGCTGGCGGTGGTGGAGCCCTACAGCTCCGGCCTCGGCGGCGGCGGTTTCTGGCTGCTGCACCAGGCCGACACCGGCCGCGATGTCATGGTGGACGGGCGCGAAAAGGCCCCCAGGCTCGCCAGCGAAAACATGTACCTGGACGCCAACGGCAACGTCATTCCCCACGCCTCCACCGTCGGCCCGCTGGCGGCCGGCATCCCGGGCGTGGTCAAGGCCATGGTCTACATTGAAAAGAAATACGGCAGGCTGCCGCTGTCGAAAACGCTGGCGCCCGCCATTCACTACGCGCGCGACGGCTTCAAGGTGACGCCCATGTACCGGGACGCCGTGTCCGCCAAGCTGGCTACCATGAAAAAGTATCCGCAGACGGCGGCCGTATTCGCGCCCAGCGGTTTCATTCCCCGGCTGGGCGATCTTATCGTGCAGAAAGATCTGGCCCGGCTGCTGGAAAACATCGCGAAACACGGCTCGGACGCGTTCTACCGCGGCGCCTTTGCCCAGAAACTGGTGAACGGCGTCGGCGTCGCCGGCGGGATCTGGACGCGGGAGGATCTGGCGGACTACAACGTGGTGGAGCGCAAGCCGCGGGAGTTTGCCTATCACAACATGAAGATCGTCGCCGCCTCGCTGCCGTCCTCGGGCGGCGTCGTGCTGCAGGAGATATTCGGGATCCTCAGCCACTTCGATCTCAACAGCATGGACGACGTGCACCGCAAGCACACTATTATTGAAGCCATGCGCCGCGCCTACCGCGACCGCGCCGTGTTCCTGGGCGACCCGGACCACGTTAACGTGCCGGTGGCGCGTATCACCGCGCCGGAATACCTGGCCGGGCTGGCGGCCAGTATCGAACCGGATCGGGCCACGCCCAGTGCCGAGTTGAGCGACACGCCGGGCATCACCGGCAAGGGCCACAACACCACGCACTTTTCCATTATCGACACCGAGGGCAACCGCGCCGGGGTCACGCTCAGCATCAACCTCTGGTTCGGATCCTGTTTCATGGTGAAGGGCACCGGCGTACTGCTCAACGACGAGATGGATGACTTCGCCATCAAGCCGCATACGCCCAATTCATTCGGTCTCACCGGTGGACAGGCCAACGCCGTCGCGCCCAACAAGCGGCCGCTGTCCAGCATGACGCCGGTTTTCGTGTCGGACGGTCACCGCGTCGGCGTGCTCGGCTCCCCCGGCGGCAGCCGCATCATCACCATGGACCTGCTGGGGATCCTGGATTTCGAGAAGGGCCACGGGCCGGCGTCCTGGGTGCGGGTCAAGCGCTACCACCAGCAGTACCTGCCGGACGTGGTGCAGTATGAACCCGGCGGACTCACGCCCAGGGAGATCAGCGGCCTCAAGGCCATGGGTTACAACATGAAGCAGGTGTCCTACAACTACGGCAACATGAACGCGGTCATGTGGGACAAGCGAGATAACAAGGTCTATGCCGCCAGCGACCCGCGCGACGAAGGCATGGCCGAAGTGGTCAAGGTCCCGAAGCATTAGCAAACCCGCGCAGTAGCCCCCCCGCCGTCATTCCGGCCGAAGGCCAGAATCCAGTGAATAAAGTGTGCCTCCGGCGCCCCCCCGTCATTCCGGCCGAAGGCCGGAATCCAGTAGGTAAAGTGCGCCTGCGGCGCACATTAAATCTACTGGATCCTGGCACTGCCGCCGCCGGCTAACGCCGGCTCTGTTGTTCCAGGATGACATTCTCCTTTGCCCAGCAGGACGGTATCGGTGGTCATGCGCTAAGATTTAGACATGCCGGATCGCCGCCAGCCTAATCCCGCGTTGCCATTCCTGCTTTGCGCCGCGTTGCTGCTGGCCGCCGCCGGCCCACATGCGCAAGAAACCAAGGCGAAACCCGCCGCCGATCCCATCGAGCAATACCAGAAGCAACTCCAATCCATTGAAGACAGCGGCGGCGCCATGGATCCGCGCCTTCAGAAAATTCTGCTGGACATGGGCCACCTCTACCGCGAGCGCGGCGACAACGCCAATGCCGCGGCCGCCTTCAAGCGCGCCTTGTTCATCGACCGCAGTCACAACGGCCTGCAAAACCCCGGCCAGATCCCCATTGTCGAGGACTTGATCGATGCGGACACCGCGCTCAGCGACGCCAAGGCGCTGGACAGGAACTACCAGTACCTGTACTTCCTGTACCGGCGCAACTACGGCGACAGCGATCGGCGCACCATAGACGTGATACAGCGTATCGCACGCTGGCGCCTGCACGCCTACCAACTGGATCCGCACGGCACCGGGCTGGATCACCTGGTCAAGGCGGACATCCTCTACGGCAAGGCGGAACACGCCCTGCGCAAGTCCAGGCAGGAGAACGGCACGCAGCGTCTGCAGGTGCTCTACCATAAGGCGGTGGTCGACTTCTACCTTGCAAAGGCGGCGGAAGATTTCGATGTTTCCTTTCATACTTTGCGCGCTGCGCTGATCGATAACGGCCGCCCCAGCGATTCGGTGGCGGAACAGCAGGCGCGCAAGGATCTGCAGGAGAATGCGGAACTGGAAGGCGAGTTGGCCATCAATCAGGTCCTGGATATCACCAGGGCGCGCAGCAAGGCCGACCCGGTTGCCTATGCCCATGCGCTCATGTTCGCCGGCGACTGGTATCTCTGCCTGTATCGGCACTGGGACGCCATGCGCCATTATCACAAGGCCTGGAAGGTGTTGGCCGCCGCCGGCATGTCCCCCGCCCAGATCGCGCTGGCGTTTGGCAAACCGCGCCCCATCGACCCGCTCACGGTGCCCGGCGACAAGCCGCAGAAGATGCCGGACCACAAGTACGTGGATGCGGTGGTGGACGTCAACGCCAGTGGCTGGCCGACTGACATCCGTGTCAGGGACGTGCATCCCAGTGATGACAACAAACTGCGCGAACGGGGCCGGCGCGCCATCGCCGCGGTGCGTTTCCGTCCGCACTTCGAGCATGATGAGCCGGTGGCCACCAGCGACGTGCCCATCCATTACGTATTTCGTTAATCAACCACTGCATCGTCAGGTTGCGTCGTCATCGCGGGCACGCATCCAGTTCGTCATTCCGGCCGAATGGCCGGAATCCAGCCGACAAAGTGTCCGCGAAGCCCTCTCCTCCGTCATTC
>CAZNWR010000044.1:11932-14683 GCA_964576645.1 uncultured Enterobacteriaceae bacterium
TTTTTTTCTTCTCATTTGCTGCGCATTTCATTCGCTATACTGCCGGCGTGAAACCGCTGTTTACCCTGCTAAGCGTTCTACTGGTCCTGGCCGCGGGCATAACGCCGAACGCCGCCGCCGCCCACGACGAGCTGCTGCCCCTGGGCGACGGCCACCGCTCCAGCACGCCGCAGGTGGGCTACCTGTATTCCTGCCAGACCCGTTTCAACACCCGGCGCGCCGCCCACGGTGGCCCCTGGATCCAGGGTGATACGTGGGACCCGGCGCAAAAGCCGGTGGTGGAGGGCGACGTGGCCTGGCCCAACTCCAGCATCAGCATCACCGTGGAAGGCGACCAGCGCGTCATACGCGCCAACAATCTGCCGGAGCACCACACCGGGATCTTTCCCATCCAGCGGAGCGACCCGGCCTACCAGTACGATCGCAATCCCAACTCCATACGCGCTCAGAACATTCTGCTGACCCTGCCGGCCAACCCCAGGATCGCGGCCGAACCCGAATGCGTGCCCATGGGCATGATCGGCTTCGCCCTGGACGGCGTGGCGATTTTCAACGCGGTGGACGCGGCCGGGCGCGACGCGGTGGCGCATGAGATACAGGACGAGTGTCACGGGCACCCGGAACACAACGGCCAGTACCACTACCACGGGCCGTCACCGTGCATGAAGGATCCGGATGGCAAGGCCGGCCATCACAGCGACCTGGTGGGTTACGCCCTGGACGGCTTCGGTATCTACGGCATGCATGGCGAGGACGGCAAGATCCTGCATGACAAGGATCTGGATGCCTGCCACGGCCATACCCACGCGATCATGTGGGATGGTAAGAAGGTGGTGATGTATCACTACCACCTGACGCCGGAGTATCCCTACACCATCGGCTGCTTCCGCGGCCACGTGGATCCATCATTGCTGCATTACGGCCGCGCCGGGCGCATGGAGCGTCACCGGCGGCCGCGACCCTACGGGCGCCGGCGGCCACCGCCCTACGGCATGCCGCCCCCCGGCCAGCCGGATTAAATTTACCCCTCTCCCTGGCCCTCTCCCCCAAGGGGAGAGGGAAGCTGGTGGTATGCCTCTCTCCTGCCTGCAGAGGCATCGTTCAGTCTTCTTTTTCCGCTCGCCCGCTTGCGGTCGCAGCGTTCAGCTTTCATTTCCCCTCTCCCGCTTGCGGGAGAGGGGTCAGGGGAGAGGGTGTTGTTTATTCCGGCTGCGCCACCATGATGGTGCAGTCATCCCCCACATCCAGCGAGCCCGCGTGCGCGTTCAGCGCGTTGACGATATCGGCCAGCAGGCCATCCGGCTCCGCGGCGGTACTCCGTGCCGCTGCTGCGCGGATCCCTTCCACCCCGAATTGCCTGCCCGCTGGCGACTCCGCCTCGGTGGCGCCGTCCGTGTACAGCACCAGCATATCGCCGGCGCCCAGTTCCATCGCCGCGCTATGCCATTGGTGATCGGTCACTATGCCCAGGGGAATATCGGTGGCCTCGTCGAGCACCCGGCACACGCGCTGCTCCCCGGCGCATTTCACCAGCGGCGGCGGATGGCCGGCGCAGGCGTACTCCAGCGTACCCGTGGCGCCGTCATAGTTGCATAGGAACATGGTGGCGAAGCCGCCGCGGATCTGGCGTGTGAACATGTGCCGGTTGCAGTAACTCAGAACCATGCCGGGATGATGTTCCGGCTGGCCGGCATAAGTGCGCAGTATGGAATCGATCATGGCGACCTCCACGGCGGCGCCGGGACCATGGCCCGAGACGTCCGCAATGATCATGCCCCAGACAGTGCCTTCCGTGGTTCCAAGAATGCGCTCGCGCGCGGCGCGCAGATCGGACACCTCGAAGTAATCGCCGCCGGCGCCGGAACAGGGCCGGTAGTGCACCGCGTAGCGCAGGCCTTCCACCCGGTGATCCGCCGCCGGCAGCAACTTCTCCTTGACGGTTTTCACTTCCTCGATCTGACGTTCCAGCCGGCGCGTGGCCAGTTGCACGCGGGTCTGCAGCAGGCTCTCGTCGAACCGGTGGCGCAGGCGTTCAGCGAGCAGGTTCGGAACCTGGCGGCTGGCAAATTCGGCATTGACGCCCTCCATGCCAAACAGGAGCAGCAGCGGTTCGTCTGCCGCGGTCCAGGCGCGCCGCAGGAACAGGGACTCGGCGCCGGGCAGCAGGGTCTCCAGCGCCGTGTCCTCGGGATACGGCGCGTGCATGAGCGCATAACCCGCATCGCCCAGGTGCGTATCCACCAGGGCCGGCGGCAGCAGGATACGCGACCCGGCGGCGGGCCGGTCCGGACCCGGACGGGAATGCTGGTCGATGACATGTTCCTCAGGCGTCGGACCCGGCTGCAAAACCAGCGCGGTGAGTTCCGGGTAGGTGGCCACCAGCGCGGCCATGCCTAAGCGCAGGGATGCGCGGTCGAGCACCAGCCTGGGAGCCATGGACAAGGTTTCGATGAACTTCACGGGGGGATCCTGGAAAGTATCCTTATATCAGTCTATCTCTATGGGGGCGCGCCCGCCGCCGTTCAACCGTGACCTGTCCCTCATCCCGGCCACGAAAATCGTCGTCCTGGACGCTACGCGTCCAGGACCCAGTAAATTGGAGAAGCGCCGTAGGCGCACTGTATCTGCCGTCATCCTGGGCGCGGACCCTCCAGGATCCAGTCGATTTGATATGCCCGCAAAGCGGACACACTGTTTTGTTTCGGCTGTTCCCTGATCCCCCCGGAGCCGCTAAAGTAAGGCAACGCAGAT
>CAZNWR010000045.1:0-921 GCA_964576645.1 uncultured Enterobacteriaceae bacterium
GTTGCCGGTATCCGTGTTCACGCCCACGTAGGTGATGGCCGCTTGCACCGCCGGGACGCTTAGGAGACCCAGAAGGAGGGACAGGACGAGGGCGCCACAGCGGCCCGGCGGCCGGCGACACAGGCCGGTCTTCGCCCGTCTGCTCAAGTTGGTTAAGGTGAAGGGCATCTAAATGCTGTGGATCATGTCCACTGTTCCGCCGTGGCGGCCGCTACGCTATCTGCCCGCCACGCCGCGTTGCCGGTTTCGCACCAAAAATTCGCCACTGCCTCAGACCGCGGCGATTGTAACAGCATGAGCCTGGATCTGGCATGCGATCGGGCTGGGCGACAGCGCGCCGGCTCCAGCCCCGGGTGACTTTCGGTTATACTGGCGCAATGCCACGTGCAGAGACCAGCGGCGGAACCACTCGTCCCGTGGATGTCAAGGCGATCCTCAGAAACCACGGCGTTAAGCCTACTGCGCAGCGGATTCGCATTGCGCAAGTGCTGCTCCCTGACTTTCGCCACATGACGGCGGACGAGGTGCAGACCGCCGCCAATGCTCAAGGCGGGAGCGTTTCCAGAGCGACGGTCTATAACACGCTTAACCTGTTTGCGAAGTGCGGATTGGTTCGGCAGGTAGTAGTGGATCTTTCACGCGTGTTCTATGATTCCAACACCTGCGATCATCATCATTTCTATATCGAGGATTCGGGGGAGTTGGTGGATGTCCCGGCGGCGAAGCTGAAGATTTCAGGCTTGCCGCAACCGCCTCGAGGCACCGAGCCAACCGGCGTGGATATCGTCATCCGGGTACGGCGCAGGGGCGCGTCAGACCCCTGTTCCGGAAAGGCGGCCTGGTATTGAACCATGGCTCGGCGGTCACATCGGGAGGTGGCGTAGGGTAAGCGCAGCCGGGGGTTAAGCCCCGGTTACGGGT
>CAZNWR010000045.1:1021-14536 GCA_964576645.1 uncultured Enterobacteriaceae bacterium
TCGCGCCATGGACGGCAGCCGCAGAAGCAGGTCGACGCCGGGGTAGCTCAGTTGGGCGAGCCGGACACAGAAAATGACACTTAACGTGTCATTTTCCCGGCGAGCGCCTCGCCACGGATGGCGAGGACGGGGTTAAGCCCCGGTTACGGGTTCGCGCCATGGACGGCAGCCGCAGAAGCAGGTCGACGCCGGGGTAGCTCAGTTGGTAGAGCAGCGCATTCGTAATGCGCGGGTCGGAGGTTCGAGTCCTCTCCCCGGCACCATATTAAATATGTGTAGCCGTTGACGCATCGCCGCCAGCAGGTCGGATCGGGTAGTGCACGCGGCATGCGGCCCGACCTTTTGAGGGGAGAGAATTTGTCGCAATCAGTCGGCCTTGTGCGCCACGCGGCTGGCCTGGAATTGTACCCCAGGCCCACTACGCCTGGGGAGCACGCGCCCCATGCAACGTCACAATGCCGGCAATACACCCAGATCCTGCACAGTCGAGCACGGTAGCCCGTGCATTCGCTTCAGACCAAGATACTGACCTGGCTGGATATTGAAGCGGACGAGCTGAAGCCCGTTGGCCTCAGCTTCGCCATTTCCTTTACCTGGGGTTTCTCCCAGATGCTGAGCTGGACGGCGTCCAGCACGTTGTTCCTGAAATACTACAGCGCGGCTGACCTTCCCTACGTCAGCATTGCCAGCGCGGTTCTGATCCCGATGTCGGGCCTGCTGTTCCTGCAACTGAACCGCCGCCTGCGTTATTCCACCCAGTTTCTGATTTTTGCCGCCCTGTTTGTACTTGCCCCGGTCACGTTCCGTGTGTTGATGCTCCACGGTGGCTGGCACTGGCCCAGCATGGGGTACGCCATCTGGTATTACCTGGAGGTGGCGTTTTCCGCGCTACTCATGAGTTCCTTGGTGACCCGGTTGTTCAACCTGCGCCAGGTCAAGCGTGTATATGGACCCATCCAGACCGGTTCGGACCTGGCCGGCGTTCCGGCCGGATTTCTGGTCGCCCTCATCGTCGCCGAGTTCGGGGTCGAGAATCTGTTGCTGTTCTCGGCAGTTATCAACGCGATTGTGCTGGGATTGTTTGCCTGGATGGAGCGGTCCTACCGGACAAAAATGCAAATTGCCACGGAGACGGAAGACGGGGAGGACGAGGATGGCGGGGCGCCGGAAATGCCGGTTATGGCCCTGTTTCGGATGCCGCTGGTACTTTGCATTCTTGGGATCGTTGCGCTGGCGGAATTCAACCTGCAGTTCATAAATATCGCCTTCTACGCCCGAACGCAGATATTCCTGCCGAAGGCCGCGGAAATGGCAACTTTTCTCGGCAATTTTTTCGCAGTCGCTTCCATAATATCGTCCATAGTGCAGATGCTGGCCTCTTCGCGCCTGATGAAATGGCTCGGCATCGGCGGCAGCCTCGTCCTGGGACCCGCCGTGGTTGGCGCGGCCCTGATCATGTTCCTGGCCAGCAATCACCTGGCCATGGCGGCGGTAATCGTGTTTGGATGCATGGCCGGCGCCAAATTCATGCAGTACGCCGTGTGGGCGAACGTCAATGATGTGTCGCAGTTCACCCTGACCCGTTCCCTTGCTCCCGCGATCCAGGACCGGGTCCTGACCTTGTCCGGTACGGTTCTCGGCCCGGTGTTCGGCGGACTGTCCGGGATCATCCTGCTGGTGATGACGCACGTATTCGGCGCCACCGCCGTGGCGATCAGCATGGTCGTGATTGTGATACTCGCCTTGACTATCGTAATTGGTTTGCGCGGTGCGCGGGAGTATCGGCATAACCTGAACAAACTGCTCGCCAGTCGCGCTATAACAGGCATTGAACTGCCGTTGCACGATGCCGATACGGCAAAGAGGCTGCTGACCCTGGCCGCCGATCCCGATCCCAAGACGGCATTGTGCAGCCTGGAATTATTGAGCAGGCACATGCACGCAGCGCTGAAGCCCGCACTGCGGCAGGCGTTGCAGCATCCAGACCCGCAGGTGCGCCGGGAGGCGACGCTGGTTTACCTCAGGCTCGGCAGTGCGGAGGATCTGCCGGTTGTGATGGAGCAACTGCGTACGGAAACCGATCCCGCCGTGATCGGCGAGCTGCTGCCGGTAGCCGCCAGGTTGAGCGGCGGCGAGTGCCGTCAGGTTCTTATAAATGAACTTCGAAGCAATGAGCCGCTGGTGGTGCGGGGAGCCTGTGTCGGCCTGGTGCGCTATTGCCCTGGCCCGGGCGCGGCGGCGGCGCACGATCTGCTGCTGGAAATGTGCCGGTCCGAGGACGCGGGGCGGCGGACGTTCGTCGCGGAAATCCTGGAGGAGATCCGCTCATCTGAGCTGGATGAACTGATTATTCCGTTATTGAGGGATCCGGATCGGCACGTGAGAGCGGCTGCCATCGTGGCATCGGGCCGTTTGAACCACCCGGACCTGGGGATCGCCCTGCTTGAAAACGTCAACGATCCACAGCTCCGGCCACTGGTTGTCAACGCACTTACTTACAGTTCCGAGTCGATCCTGCCGTCCATCGACGCTTTGTTGGACAAGCCCGGCAGCGAGCGTGCGGTGAAGCAGACTATTCTTGCGATTTTTGGCCGTATCAAAAGTCCGATCTGTATTCAGTTGTTGCGGCATCGGCTGAACGCATCGGACACCTGGATGCGGGGCGAGGTCATCAAAGCGCTGGCCCAATGCCGCTACAGGAGTCTCGATGATGACCAGGCAACCATCCAGGCCCGCATTCATGAATATTGCGTATGCGCTACCTGGCTGCTGGCGTGCATCGTCGAGATCGACAAGCAGCGGGACAAGGAAATGCTGGTGCGCGCGCTGGAATATGAATTACGCCGCATCAAAGAAACGCTGTTGATGTTGCTGGGATTCATATACCCCCAGGAGACCATTGATCATGTCCGGGTCGGCTATTTCAATTCCCGGTCCGAAGACAAGGTGGCGGCCGCCCTGGAGCTGCTCGATAACACGCTGCGGGGAAAACATCGCGATCATATTCTTGCCATCTTCGAAACCGGCTCGCTGGAACGCCGGGTTGCGGCGCTAGAGAAGTTCTTTCCCCTGGAAGCCGGCGGGCTGGTGAAACGGCTCGTCGAAATCATCGTCAGCCAGTACAAGATCACCAGCTCGTGGCTGCAGGCGGTAACCCTGGATTTTGCCCATCGCACGGGCGCGGAAGATGCAATAGCGGACTTCTATAACGAGGACACGGTTCAGGACACCACCAGGCGCTGGCTGAAACGGCCCGGGCGGTTATCCGGCGCGTCGGCATCCAGCCTGTCGGTGGTAGAGAAGGTGGCGGCGCTGAACCAGGCAACCATCTTCGCCGAGGTCCCCGACGAAATTCTTGCTGAATATGCCCCGGCGGCGATCGAACGCTTCATTCCCGCGGGCGAGCGGATAATCCGGCAGGGTGAAACCGGCACCACCATGTCTGTCATCGTGGCCGGCCGGGTACGAATCAGCCGGGGCGGGAAGTCCATAGCCGAGATGGCCGATGGCGAAATTTTCGGCGAGCTGTCGGCACTCAGTCCCGAGCCGCGTTCCGCCGATGTGGATGCGGTAAGTGACACCAGGCTCCTGGAGATGAACGGTGAAATCATCGAAAAAATGATTTCCGAGCAATTGGAAGCTGCCAGGGGTATTTTGCGGATCCTGTCAATCAGGATACAGTCGACCATACGAAAACAGAGCTACGAGGACACGGGTTCGTTTTCAATTGTGCGCACCGAGCGGATGAAAGAGCCGGAAGCGCCGATCCCGGAAACCATGCTGTCTGTTGCGGAGAAAGCCGTGTTGCTGAAGACGGTGGATATCTTCGGTTCACTTCCACACCCCGTGCTCACACATCTGGCCAGCCTGTCCCGCGAGCAGTGGGTGGAACGTGGCGCGGTGCTGTTCAATCAGGGGGATCTGGGCACCTCCATGTACGTCATAGTCGATGGTGAAATTGCAGTCCACGACGATGATCGGTTGATCGCAGTACTTCGAAGAGGCAAGATAATCGGTGAACTGGCGCTATTGACTTCAGAGGTCAGAAGCACCTCGATCAGCGCGCTTGAACCCAGCCGGCTCTTGAAAATAACGCAAAGAGCCATGGAAGAGCTGCTCTGGGACCACGAGCGCATGCGCCGCAGCTTGGTCCAGGTTCTCGCCACCCGGCTCAGGAACATGGCGAGCGGCCAGCAACCTACGCCCGGTTGATCTCCAGACCGGCACAAGGGATCTCATCCTGGAGGAGGGGGGACACCGCATGAGCCTCAGGGTAGGCATAACCTACGATCTGGGCGACGATTATCTGGCGCTGGGCTACAGCGAAGCGGAAATCGCGGAGTTCGACAGCCGTGAAACCATAGACGGCCTGGAACGGAACCTGAACAGCCAGGGCCTCCTGACCGAGCGTATCGGCAACGCAAAGGACCTGATTCGTGCGCTCAACGCGGGACGTCGCTGGGATCTGGTATTCAACATCTGTGAAGGCCTGTATGGCACCGGTCGCGAGGCGCTGGTGCCCGCAATATTGGACTGCTACGAGATACCCTATACATTTTCCGACCCGCTGGCCCTGACCTTGACGCTGCATAAGGATATGGCCAAGCGCGTGATGTGCAGCAAAGGCATTCAGACGGCACCGTTCGCGCTGGTGGAATGCGAAAGTGATATCGATACGGTGGACTTGACCTACCCGTTGTTCGCAAAGCCGGTATGCGAAGGTACAAGCAAGGGGATTGATGCGAACTGCTACGTGAAGACGCCGGCAGAGTTGCGGCGCAGCTGCATGCATCTGCTGGAAAAGTTCCAGCAGCCGGTGCTGGTCGAACGCTACCTGTCCGGCAGGGAATTCACGGTCGGCGTGCTCGGCAACGGCAGGCAGGCGCGGGTCATAGGCGGCATGGAAATCGTTTTGCGCCAGGGAGCGGAACCGTACGGATACACCTTCCAGAACAAGCAGCAGTGGCAGACGGCGGTGGAGTTCAAGCCGGTCGATCCCGAAACCCTGGAGGCCTGCGCCAGCGTCGCGCTGCCGGCATGGTGGGCGTTGTGCTGCCGTGATGCCGGCCGGGTCGACCTGAGGGAGGACGCGGACGGCAAAATTCACGTGCTGGAGGTGAATGCCCTTGCCGGATTGAATGAAAATTCAGATCTGCCGATACTCGCCAAGCTGAGCGATATCAGTTACCCGCAACTCCTGGAAATGATCATCAAAACCGCGATAGAGAGGCTGCAGTTGACTGTATCAGAGCCAGATCCCGCGGCTCAGTCGGCCAACGCCTCGGCGTAGATGGCTTTCGCTCGTTCCGCATAGGGCGCGGGAAGGGACCTGGTGGGCTGAACCTTCAGAAACAGGCCTCTGAGCTCGTCCTCGCGCGCCCGCGCTTCCTCAAGACACTCTTCCCTGAATAGATCGATCAGCGCTCCCCGCGCACCCCTTTCCAGGGCCAGGTAGAAGGCCAGCAACTGCTCATCGCGGCCGCACGGGCTGGCATCGTAGCCCATGGTTCTGCCCACGGTAATCTTTCTTCCGAACACCGCGTACAGGTCCTGGAACTCCGCCTGGAACATGTCGGTGTTCAACCCGACCTGTTGCGGGTCGAAGCCATGCGCCTGGAAAAACAGGAATATCCGGGCGCACTTGGTACAGTGTCCGCACCAGAAATGGGCTTTCCCGTATTCGTTTTCGTCCGGGAAGCAGGACATCTGGAACTTACCGATTTCGGGATACCTGCTGTGCAGGATGCGGGTTATCGCCAGGTCGTGCAGCGGCTCGATCAGGCTCATGACGTGCAGGCGGTCGCCGGCAAGTGCCGACGCCATCTTGGTCATCTCCAGCATCCATTCACTGGACTGGTCGAAAACGGGGTAGCACAGGTAGCCTTCGCGGCTGGTATATGAGGAATCGCATGACTTTTCATTACCCATCACGATGTATCTTGCATCGAAGTGCAAGGCGAACGGGAGGGAATTGAAGAGGTACTCGCTGATTATATGACCGATACCCCAGGAGGTATGCGGCGCTCCCCAGTAACCGTAGCGATGGATGACGCCGGAATCATTCTCGACGATCAGGATCTTCTCGTCGAATTCCTCGGAGAACCGCTTTGCGATCTCCCTCTTATGGCCGTATTCGATGGGGCAGTCATTCTCTACTGACATAATCAACGTCAGTGGAAGTCCCATTTCGCGCGCGACCGCATAGGTGAGCAGGCTGTCCTTGCCGAAGGAGATATTCAATACGGCATGATCGCGCAACGACTGGCTCGCGGCCGGGTAGCGCACGTTGTAATCGCGGAAGCGGATATCCAGGCCCAGGAATCTGCGCAGGCTTTCTGCCGTGGAGCGCGAATCCACGTCGGCATAAAACGGAATACTGTTGATCATCATGGATGTGATCTGATGCTTGAACAGCGGATAGCAGGTGTCGAATTCGAGCGGTTCCCAGCGATCCAGCATTTCCGGCAGGTGCAAGGCCTTGAGGAACGCAAAGTTGTCGGCCAGGAGTTCCTTGTCCGGAAATGCGCGCCATACGTCTGCGGGGAAGTTCAGTGGAAAGGTCCGCTCGTCGATACGCAGCAGAAGACCCGTATCCGTTACCGTGCAGCCGATTTGCAATGTTCCCCCCGTGTTTCGGTTCAGTATTCAGGGGGCGAAGCATCCGCTTCGACCCCGGTTCCCCGACCCCTGTGTATCATGCCAGGTATGCCGCCAGGATCCCGGACAGCACGATCCCGTCGAATGTCCCGGCCCCGCCGATGCTGGCCATACCCGTAGCGATGTGCGGAACGTCGCGCAGGTGGAGAAGGTCCGCACCCAACAGCGGGCCCGCCACACCCGCCACAAAGGCCACCGGTGGCGCCTGGTCGGGCGCCAGCAGCAGTGCGGCGACGGCCGCGACCAGCGGCGGCACCAGGGCCGGCATGGCGATGCCGACGCCTCGCACCGGACGCGCCAGACTGTAGCATGCGGCCGTACTGATGGCGACCGCCGGCCCGAGGCTGAAAGCATAGGTCCACGAATCCGCAAGTAGTCGGACGATTTCGTAAAGCGCCAGCAGGCCGGGGATCACGCAACCGCCGACATTGACGGCGATGATGGTTTCCCTGCGTACGCGCTGGAGGCGGGGAAGCAGGTCGAACAGGCCGAACAGCGGATAGGGGTGAGTCAGCACGTTTTCGTGACGCGCGATCCGCGTAATGGGAATATTAACCGCGCTACCGAACAGGATGCCGATGATCACCATAATCGCCACACCGGGGCTCAACCCGAGTTTGGCGAGCGCAAGCAGCATGGCCTGGGCGAACACGAACGGCAGCAGGACGACCAGAGCCAGGAACAGCAGCGGGGGAAGACAACCGAGACGTCCGTTCATTGCCGGCCCATTCTGGAATATTTCGGCCGGTTTCCCAACCTGCCCGCTACGAGAAAACGCGAATTACCAGATCATGTTGACGTTCACGAAACCATTGATGCCGCTTCCCGGTAGATACGTGCCCGGCGGCACATCCATGCCCATAACCCGGTTGATGCCGCCCAGGTGCGGCGCATAGCGCTTGTTGAGGATGTTGTCGATGCCGGCTGTCAAGCTCAGTCCATGCTGAGGGAATTTGTATTGACCGTGCAGGTTCAACAACCCGTAGCCCGCCGACGGCAGTTCGCCGTTGGTTTTGGATACATCGTGCTGGGCGACGTAGAAAACCCCCTCCAGGGTTACTGACCAGTCGTCGTGGCGCTGGGAGAGATCCACCGTGGCGTTGAGGGGGGCGATGCGATAAAGATTATCGTGAATATCCCGGCGCTGTCCGCGAACATAACTGAGTACGCCGTCGAGCGACCAGTGCCCACCGAGCGCCACGCCCCAGTTGGTGTCCACACCGTAGAAACGGGCGCCGACATTGGCAAATTGCAGCGGCGTCGTATCGCCGTTCATGGTGCTGACCATGATGACGGCCGGATCCGTCGCGGGGACACCCTGAATGTAGTTATCGACGTTTCGGTAGAAGGCCAGGGGCGACAGGTACGCGCCGGCGCCCCGCCAGTCAAAGCCGAGATCAATCTCATGGGAGACTTCCGGACGCAGGTTCGGGTTGCCCACGTAGTTATTGCCGTCGGCCAGCCCGCCGGTGGATTGCAGCGGCACCCAAAGGTAGGCCTCCTGGTAGCTAGGGGAGCGGGTTTTGCGGCCAACGGCCAATTCCAGGCGCAGGTCCTTGCGCGGCCGGTATTCCAGCTTTGCCACCCAGTCCACGTTGTTGTCGGTGCGGTTGCGATCGCCGGCATTGAACCGGTCACGCAGCAGGGCAGCGGGAGGCATCATGCGCGCCGGCGTGCCGTCGACGGTGCCGGAACTCATGTCCACGCGCGTGTAACGTACCCCCAGTTGCATGTGCCAGCGGTGGGAAACATCGGCGTCCCATTCGCCGAATACGCCGTAACGATTGCGCTGAACGTTGCGAAAGTTGTTGACCAGGAACATGGGGTTGCCGGGATCATGGATGTTCGCATCGTGGCTTGCCAGGAGTCCATCCGTGCCCAGGCTCAGTTGGCCGACATCCAGCGGCAGGTTCATGCGCAGGTCGTAACCGGTTGCCTGGCTGCCGGCGAGCGTGAAGCGGCGCATGGCGGGGTTGGCAGCCTGGCGCAGGCTGTAGTTGTCCATCCTGTGATCGACGTCGGTGTAGTACAGTTTGGCAATGAACTGCGCGGGCCCCAGCATCCCCTGGAAGTTGCCGCGCACCAGGTTCGTATTGATGTAAATGATGTCCATGGGCAGGGCGGGCGTGCCTGTATGTCCGGTATTGATCCGCTGGTAGTCGATACCGGCCTCCTGATCGCCGCTTCGAAATCCATAGCCCGCCTCGAAGACATCGCGGCCGTAGCCGCTCGGCCTGATGGTGCCCCCGGCGAAGTCGCGATCGTCCCCGGCCGTGCGCGTCACCGCGGCCTCCAGCCGCTGATCGTCGTTGGCCAGGGTGGCCAGAATGCTCGCGGAATAACCTTCGTCGACGCTGTGAATACCGGCCTGGGCATTTCCATGAAACTCAAAGCGGCTCCCGGAAGTGAATTGACTCTGGCGGGATGTCGCGGAAACGGTGCCGCCGATGGTCTCGTCGCCGGAGCTGACCGGTGCGATGCCCCGGACAACGACGATATTTTTGAGGCGATCGCGGGGGATATAACTGAGCGGCGGATCCATGGCATTGGGTCCACCGCCGGGGATGTTGATGCCGTCGATCAGGACGTTGATCCGGCTGCCGTACATCCCACGGTATTGCGCAATGCCGGTCAATGGCCCGTTCGCGTTCAGGTTGGCGCCGGGCACCTGACGGAGCAGGTCGGCGGTGTCCGGCGCCGTCGGCGCCTGGTTGTCGACGTCAAGGGTATAGGTGGTGGCCGGCGTTTCCGCCGTACCCCAAACCTGTACCACGGGAATTGTCGCGTTCGGTTCGGCTTGCGCCATGGGCACCGCCGATACCAGGACGAGGGTGGCTAACTTAAGGGACCGATTCACTTGTAGAGACCTCCGGAAAGCCGGTACAAGGACTGTAACTGCTCATAGGTTGTTGATGAATGTGACAAATCGTCGCACTCGGTCGCGGCGTTGCCTGAGCAAGTTCGCTGCTGCTCACCTGGCCATTATATTAGAAATGAGACGCATTCTTATTAAAATGACTTGCACCGCTTGCCAAGGCTTTCCGGGTGCCTGGTGGAAATTACCCTGAAAGCGGCAAGCCCCGCCGGGAGATGCGGCGTCTTGTTCAATCACTGATATATTTCGATCCCATGGCCGCGAAGGACATCCCCACGCCTGTGAGGTTTCTCACTTGCAGGTACCCGGACGCTGATGGTGAGCCCACGCCTATCGATACGACGCCGGAACTGGTTGAGCAGGCGCGGCACTATGCTTTGGCGTGGAAGGAAATGTTCGGCCGCTTCCCGCAGGGCCAGCATCCGCTGAAGTTTCCGGTGAACAAGCAGCTCACCTTGGAACAGGCCGACGTTATCCTGGAGTTCCCGGTCTCGCCGGTAAAGCTTCCCTGACTGAATGTTCAGGGATCGGAGCGCCTGCTCCGATCCCCGTGTGCCGGTTCTATTAATGAAGGCCCGTCGTGGGCGGGACTGTTGACCTCGGTGCTGACCGGGAAGCACTCCATGTCGCCGGGAAAGGGCTGTAGCAGATCTGGATCGCCGGATTCAATCCAGCGATTGTAGTCGGACTTCTCCAACACCACCGGCATGCGATCGTGTACCGGCCGCATGATGTCGTTGGCGCCGGTGGTAATGATGGCGAACGTATCCTCCGGGCCGCCCGGGGTATTGCGGCGATCCCAGATACCTGCCAGGGCGAACAGTTCGGTGCCGGGCAGCTTGAAGTAATACGGCTGCTTGCGTTTGGCGCCGCGGCGCCATTCGTAGAAACCGTTGATCGGCACCAGGCAGCGACGCCGGCGAAAGGCATCGCGGAAAAACGGCTTCTCGGTAATCGTCTCTGCGCGGGCGTTGATGGGATGGTGCCCCTTGTCCGCACGCATCCAGTGGGGCACCAGGCCCCAGCGGCACAAGGCGAGCTCGCGCCGGCCCTGCTGCTCGCGTACCACCGGCAGGTTCAGGGATGGCGCCATATTAAAACCGGGCCGGAAGCGGATGTCGTCGAACAGGCTGAAGTGCTTCTGGATATCCTCGATGAGGCTGTGCAGGGCGTAGCGTCCACACATTAGAATTCCGGGGACAGTTTACTCAAGTCATAAGGCAATTCGCGGAGACATCGGTGGACCCGAATTAAGTAAACTGTCTCCGGATTAAATAAAAGCCTCCAGCATATCCCGCTCTTCGCCGGAAATAGCCTTGTTCTGAAGGCGGTTCTTGACCATGTCGTCATCAATAAACTTATGTTCTATGAGCAGCTTCTTTTCGTCCGGCAGCAGCGTATCCATGAAAAACAGGTTACTGGGCGGCAATAGCCCCGATTCCACGATCACCTGGGCCTCGTTGGAAAGCAGGCGGAACTTCCCTATCTTTTTCTCCAGCCGCATTTCGGCGAAATCCTTGTCGACGATGCCGGCCGAGTAGATGGCGTGAATTTCCATGCGGTAACTGATGATGTGTCCCGGGTCCTCGTTCTCGTCAATATCCGATTCGATGTGCTCAAGACGCGGCCGCAGCATTTCACGCAGCGAGTCCAGGATCTGCTGATCCTCCAGCCGCTCGGAATAGATGTCGAGAATATTGTCGATGGGCAACTGGTTGTAAGTGTCGGTGCTGAAAAGCTCGTTGCAGCGATAAGTCAGCACTTTGTAGGAGCGGAATCCCAGGGTTGAATAAATATCCGCCAGGTCGCGGATGTGCTTGTTGAAACCCAGCGCGCAGACAAGCTGCGAATGATTTAAACCTAATTGCCCCGCGACCTTGTTTATGCGCACGATGAAATCGACCTTGGGATCGGACTTGATCTTGTAGAAGATCTTTACCAGATCGGCATCGGATGCGGTCAGTAGTTCTGTGAAAGACACCATTTAAGGGATTCCCTGGCGTTTAACTGCGGGTGGTTTTCAAATATTCAAGCAGTACCTGTCGTTCGTCGGTCGAGGTGCTTTCATCTTCGAGCCGAGCCTGGACCAGCTCCGGCGGTATCAACCCCTTCGCCAGGATCTTGCGCTTCTCCTCGGGCAGAATCGTGTCACGGAAGAATATGTCTCCCGCGGGGATCAATTTGCTGTCGACGATGACGCTGACCTCGTTCAGCAGTGAACGGAAGCCGCTGTCGGTACGATTCAGCCTTTCGTCGGCGAATTCTATGGTGGCGACGCCTTCACTGTAAATGGCCCGCATCTCCGCCTTGTACTTATCAATAATGAGCGAATTCACGGTTTCCTCGATCCGCTGCTCGATGTGCTCCAGGCGCTGTTTTAACAGGTACTGCATCACCTGCTGCGCGCCCGGATCGGCTTTGACTGCCGAATAAATGCCCAGAATATTGTCCAGCGACACACGTTTGTAAATGTCGTTAATGAAGATCTCATTACGTTCCTTGACCAGTTCCTCGAACGTCGCATAGCCGAGGATGGGGAGAACTTCCGTCAGATAACGGGCCTGTGGATTGAATCCCAGCGCCAGCGCCAGTTGTTCTGGGCGCAGGCCGAGCCGCTTGGCGATTGTTTGCAGGCGGTTGCCCATGGAAGTGACATCATCCCGGAACTTGTAGAACTTCTGCACGAGGTCCTCTTCCGAGGCATTCAGAATCCGGTTGAATTCGGGGGTCACGCGCACGGCTCCGCCAGGCTGACGTGAATAGTTATCTGCAACAACCGCATGGGTCGGGTTCCTGGGTTGGGGCGTTATTCCACCAGCTTTTGCAGGGCGCGGAAGCTTCGCACCCACGGCTTTATGTGGTTCATGGATGCGGGCAGCGAGGCCTCGGCCTTTTTGGCGTCGCCATAGCTGTGGTAGACCCCGTACAGGGCGTTATACCGGGTGACGCCCTTTATAACTACCTGGACATAGGTAGCGTGATCCTGAATATGGTGCGCCTTCAGAAACTTAACCATGTCCGGTTCCGAAGTCAGACTGCAGAGTTGCATGGTGTAGCTATCGGGACTTTGCTTCAATACCCAGGATTTGCCGGTGTCATTGCCGGCGGTGGCCTTGGCGGTCTGCGTGGGCGCGGATTCCGTCTCGGGCGTGGACTCGGTCCGTGCGGTCGCGGCGGGCGCCGGCATGGTCTGCGGGGTCAAGACTGCGGCCGCCTCCGGTTTTTTCGCGGTGGCCGGTGCCGGTGAAGCGGCCGGGACGGAGGCGGGCGTGGCTTCGGCGGACCCCGCGGTGCCGTTCAGTTGGGTCAGGTGTTGCTCGGCTTCCACCAGACCCTGTGCGGCGGCGCGCTGGAACCAGCTTCTGGCTTTGGCTTTGTCCTTGGTTACGCCGAAGCCATTCTCGTAGAACACCCCCAGGTTGTATTGCGCTTGCGCCACTCCCTGTTCAGCGGATTTGGTGAACCACCTCATTGCCTTGCCGTAATCCTGCTTGACGCCGCGGCCGAAAGCGTACATCACGCCGATGCTGTACTGGGCGTGGCTGTTGCCCTGCTCGGCGGCCTTGGTAAACAATTCAGCGGCTTTGCTGTCGTTCTGAGCGACGGACAGGCCCCGGAAATACATGAGACCCAGATTAAACTGAGCGTCGACCTGGCCGCCGCTGGCCGCCAATTTCCACCATTTGGCGGCTTTCGCGTAGTCCTGGGGCGTGCCGTCGCCCCGGAAATATTTGGCGCCCACCTGATACTGCACCGCCGGGTCGCCCTGGGCCGCGGATTTCAGATACCACTTGAGCGCTTCCTTGGGATCGGCCTCGACCCCGTTGCCGTAGTCGTACATGACCCCCAGCAGTTTCTCCGCCTCCGAGTTGCCGCTTTCCGCGAGCGGGCGAAGGATCTTGAGGGCCTGCTGGTAATCGCCTTTGACGTAGGCCGCGCGCGCCTGTTCGTAGGTCTGCGCGGCGCCGAGGCAGGGCAAAAGC
>CAZNWR010000046.1:0-14502 GCA_964576645.1 uncultured Enterobacteriaceae bacterium
GCACGCAATCATTGCGAACCAGTGCGGCAAGATCCTGCTCTGTGTATGCGGTCATCGGTTTGCTCCCGGGGCCGGCCGGCGACCCCATACCGTGTTGAACTCGATATTCACATGCTATTCGGGATTATTCATGAAAATCGGCGTCAGGCGGCGGACGGGTCCTGTCAGCGAACACGGCCTTCGTGCTCGCAAGCTGCGCTTGAGGAGGCCATATTCGCTGCCACCCGTCCGGATGGTCTGCCGATATTCATGAATAATCCCCACAAACCCATCAACACCTGGCTTCCGGGGAAGATTATTATCATATTCAAGCGAATCTGCAAATAACTGGGGGCGGCAATCCGTCCTGACCACTGCCGATCCAGAGTACCGCTTCACGCTAATTCTTCAATAATTCTCCACGTACCTCCGCTATGGCCAGAGCCTCGCGCGGATTAGGCGGCTTGGCGTCGGTTCGCAGCGTTGTTTCCTCTTCGTTGTCCTTGGCCGCCTTCAGTTCCGCGGCGAACTTACCGGACAGGTACTGGGGCGGCCAGAACTGATCGCTCACTTCGTAATGGGCTGCCGCATTGAGCACGAAATTCGGTTCGTTCATCAGCGCGCGGGCCAGCGCCACCATGTCCGTGCGGCCGCTTGCGATCAGGGTATTGCACTGGTCCGCCGTGGTAATGTTGCCGGCCACGATGGTCGCAATGCCCAGTTCGTTACGGATCTGATCCGCAAACGGCGCCTGATACATGCGTCCGTAAATCGGCTCTTCCTCCTTCGCCACCTGGCCGGTCGACACATTGAGGATATCCGCACCGCCGTCCCGAAGCATGCGGGCAACCGCCAGCATATCCGCCGTATTCAGGCCCCCGGCAACCCAGTCGGTGGCCGAAATACGCACGGAAACAGGCTTTGACGCCGGCCACGCTTCGCGAACCGCGGTGAGGACGCGCAACGGGAAGCGCATCCTGTTTTCCACACTGCCGCCATAGTCGTCGCTGCGGCGGTTGGTATAGGGGCTGATAAAACCCGAGAGCAGATAGCCGTGCGCCATGTGCAATTCCAGCATGTCAAAATTGGCACGATCGGCGTTTCGTGCAGCAACCACAAATTCATCCACGACCCTGTCCATGTCCGCCTCGGTTATTTCTTTGGGCACCTGGCTCGACGGCAGGTACGGCAGCGGAGACGGCGCAATAATCGGCCAGGCCTGGTCCGCCGGCAGCGGCTGGTCTATGCCCCCCTGCCAGGGAATGCAGGTGGCGCCTTTGCGTCCCGCGTGCCCCATTTGAACGCATACCCGCGCCTTGCTGTTGGCATGGATGAAATCCACGATGCGGCGCCAGGCATCGGTCTGTTCGCTGGTCCACAAGCCGGCGCACCCGGGCGTGATCCGAGCGTCGGGAGCTATGCAGAGCATTTCCGTATTGATGAGTCCGGCGCCGCCCACTCCGCGGGCCCCGTAATGAACCAGGTGCCAATCGGTCGTATTGCCGTCGACGGCACAGTACTGGCACATGGCCGACATCTCGATACGATTTTCCACCCGCATCGATCCGATCCTGAACGGCTGAAAAACCGGAACTACCGGATCCTGCACATCGACATCGTCAAATCCGGTCCGGCGCGCGGTTTCCTCCGCAAACCATCGATCCACCGAAGCGACATAGGCCGGATCCCGCAAGCGCAGGTTTTCGTAGGTAACGCGTTTTGACCTGACCAGCATGTTGAACGTGAACTGCACCGGCGACTGGCGCGCGTAACGGTCAATATTTTCAAACCAGTTCAGGCTGGTTACCGCCGTGCGCTGCAAGCGGTCCGCTTCCGGCTTGCGGATATCCTGGTACGCCTGCAATGCGGCTTCCACCTGTCCACCGTGAGCGCTGAAACAGTTCGTCAGGGTGACTGCATCCTCCATGGCCAATTTGGTGCCGGAACCTATGGAGAAATGCGCGGATCGCCCGGCGTCGCCAAGCAGGACCATGTTGCGGTAATACAAGTGTTCATTTCTGACTACCGGGAAGTTACGCCAGACGGAACGGTTCGTGATCAGCGGGTGACCCTTGAGTTCTTCCCGGAACAGATCCTCAAGGTAGGCTTTGGTTTCCTCCTCTTTGCTCTTGTCCATACCCGAACGGCGCCAGGTTTCCTCAGTACACTCAACAATCCAGGTGGACATTCCCTCTTCGTAGCGATAGGCGTGCACCCACCACCAGCCGAATTCATTTTTCTTGAAGATAAACGTAAAACTGTCCAGGGGCAGGGTGGTGCCGAGCCAGCAGAACCGGTTCGGCCGCCAGTCCATGCTGGTTCCGAATTCGCTCTTGTAATTTTCCCTGATCAGGGAGGCAATCCCGTCGCCCGCCACCACCAGGTCGTGCTTGTCGATCTCCAGTTGAGCGAGATCCGTCACATCAGTCCCAAATCGCAGATCGACGCCCAGTTGGTCGCAGCGGTCCTGAAGGATGTTCAGCAGTTTCAGTCTCGACATGCCGCAGAATCCATGTCCGCCACTGCTGATGACCTGCCCCTTTATGTGTGTGTCGATCCGATCCCAGTAGGCGAACTCATCGACAATACGCTTGTAACTGGGCGCATCGGCTTCCATGAAACCTTTGAGGGTCTCGTCGGAGAACACGACCCCAAACCCCCAGGTTGAATCGCGGTCCCCGCGCTCGATGACCGAGATCCGATGGGCGGGATTCGCCTTCTTCATCAGGATGGCGAAATAGAGAGAGGCCGGTCCGCCGCCCAGGCATGTGATATCCAACCCTTTGATCGAACTCATTTTTATATCATTCTGATTGAGTGAAGCTATGGTGTGTCAGGATCCCGGTTTCCAACTGCCTTATACTTAAATATTTTATATGTAATGTTTTTTCGTTGCAACTACCGCTGGGGAAAGTCCCGCCCGGACCCGCCAGGGCGCGGTCTTTCTTCAGCGCGGATCAATTGCAAACTTTGACCGGGCCTGCGCACCGACTTGGCCAGGGGCACGGTCGTTCAGCGTCCGCCATTGCCGGCGTTGCTGTCGGCGATGCCCAAGCGACCACTCCGGCCATCCACTGTTCACGGGACACAGCGCTCCGACGGCCGGTGTTATTTCATGTGCTGGTCGAGGCGATCCTTGATCCGGCGCAACAGGCGGAT
The DNA here is from genome assembly GCA_964576645.1 of uncultured Enterobacteriaceae bacterium. GTDB lineage: Bacteria > Pseudomonadota > Gammaproteobacteria > Eutrophobiales > Eutrophobiaceae > CAZNWR01. The sequence continues at coordinate 3,139 of CAZNWR010000046.1, forward strand.
CAGGCTATCCCGATCCGAATCGGTGAGTCCCGCCAGGATATCCTGGCACCAGCCTTCGTGGGCCGGCGCCATGCGACTGAACAATTCGGCGCCGCGCGGGGCAAGACAGATACGGCTGACTCTCCTGTCGCTCAGGGGCTGGCGGCGCTCAATGAGCCCATCCTGTTCCATGCGATCCAGCAGCCGGGTGATATTACCCTTGGAAGCGAGCAGGCGGCCCGCCAGTTGAGAGGTGCTCAGCCCCTCGGCGCCAGCAAGATCGAGATGGGCAAGTACATCGAATCTCGACAATGAACTGCTGAAATTTACCCGGAACCGATCCGACATTTCCTGCTCCAGGCGTTTGGAGCACTTGAGCAGATAAAGCCAGACGCGCAGGGCGTCCTTGCTCTGCACGTCAATTCGGTCTTCCAACAGCGCTTCCGCGTCTGCGATTTCCCCCGTCTCCATAAAATTTCCCTAGGTCCGTGCCGGTATCACGGCGGTGCTCTCAATTTCCACTTTTGCACGATCTTCTACCAGAGCGCCGACCTGCACCATGGTCATTACCGGATAATGACGCCCGATGATTTCTCTGTATACGCGCCCAATCTCACGGCGATTACTCAAATACTCCTGCTTGTCCGTAACATACCAGGTCATGCGCGCGATGTTCTCCGGTCCGGCCCCGGCCTGCGCCAGCACTGACACGGTATTCTTGAGCGCCTGGCGTACTTGGTCAACCAACCCATCGCTGTGGAAAACCTCCTGTTCATCCCACCCCACCTGGCCCCCGACGAAGACGGTAACGCCCTCCGCCATTATCCCGTTGGAATACCCGCTGGGCTTCTTCCAGCCCGGGGGTTGAAGTATTTGCATTGTGAATCGCCTGCCTATGGTCCGTTTTCGAAAAAATGCCCGCCGCCGGTCAACCGGCTGTGAAGGCCTGAATACCGGTCTGCGCCCGCCCCAGGATAAGCGCGTGGATGTCGTGCGTGCCTTCATAGGTATTCACGGCTTCCAGGTTCATCACATGCCGGATCACGTGAAACTCGTCTGCTATTCCATTGCCGCCATGCATATCACGCGCGGTACGCGCGATGTCCAGCGCCTTGCCGCAATTGTTACGTTTCAACATGGATACGATTTCCGGCGCCGCCTCGCCCGCGTCGATCAATCGTCCCAGTTGCAGAACGGACTGCAATCCCAGGGTGATCTCGGTCTGCATATCGGCCAGTTTCTTCTGTATCAGTTGATTTGCAGCGAGTGGGCGGCCGAACTGCTTGCGCTCCAGCGTGTAGCGGCGCGCAGCATGCCAGCAAAATTCAGCCGCGCCCATGGCGCCCCAGGCAATACCGTAGCGGGCCCTGTTCAGACAGCCGAACGGCCCGCTCAATCCGCGCGCGCCCGGCAGCATGTTTTCCTCCGGCACGAGCACGTCGTTCATGACAATCTCCCCGGTCGTGGACGCGCGCAGGGCAAATTTTCCTTCGATCTTCGGGGCGCTCAATCCTTCCATGTCACGTTCCAGAATGAACCCGCGTATTTTGTCGGACTCATCCTTGGCCCATACCACGAACAGGTCCGCGATGGGTGAGTTGGTGATCCAGGTCTTGTTTCCGGTCAGCCGGTAACCGCCCTGCACCTTGCGGGCCCTGGACTTCATACCGCCGGGATCGGAGCCATGATCCGGCTCGGTGAGTCCGAAGCAGCCCACCATGGCCCCGCTTGCCAGTTTCGGCAGATAACGCTGGCGCTGCTGCTCGGATCCGTACGCGTATATGGGATGCATAACCAGGCTGGATTGCACGCTCATGGCGGAGCGATATCCCGAATCCACCCGCTCCACCTCCCGGGCGATCAGACCATAGGAGACATAATTGACGCCGGCCCCGCCAAATTCAGGGGGCAAGGTTGATCCCAGCAGGCCGAGTTCGCCCATCTCGGTAAGAATCTCGCGGTCAAACCGCTCATGACGGTTGGCCTCCACGATCCTGGGCATGAGGCGGTTCTGGCAGTAGTCCCTGGCGGCATCCATGATCATGCGTTCTTCCTCGCTTAACTGCCCCTCCAGGTGCAGGGGATCTTCCCAGTCAAACGTGCCTTCCACCGTTCCTTTCGCTGCTGTGACCCTGGCGCTTGCCTGAGACATCGATTTCTCCCGTGTTATTGCGTTTGGACTCAAGTCTGTGTGAGGGGCGCCATCATAGCCCCTGGGCGCTGGCCGCCCAGCGGGCATTTTAGTAACTTTTGTTTTCTGTTTAAATATTTTAAGTTGTATATTTATCCACTGAAAAGGTCGTATCATCCCGCATGATTGGGATCAAAATTAAGATATCTATCTAATATATTGAATTTATGGATAAATTGCCTGAAAACACGCATGTAGTTGTGACCGGTGGCGGGAGAGGTATCGGTGCCGCCATCGCCGAGCGCCTCGCCCAACTGGGCGGCCGCCTGACTCTCATGGGTCGCACCGCCGAAACCCTGGAAGCGCGCACTGCCCATATCCCCGGTTCCCGATTTCAACGCATGGACGTCACGGATGAAAGCTCCGTTGAAAGCGCCTTCGCGGAAGCCCGGGAGAAGTTCGGACCGGTCGGTATCCTGGTCAACAACGCGGGCGCGGTCATCAGCGGCCCGTTGGAACGGATGGACAGCGCCGCCTGGCGTACCATGCTGGATGTGAATCTGTTCGGGATATTTCTGTGCACGCGGCAGGTGATCCCGGATATGCACAGCGCCGGCTGGGGACGGATCATCAATATCGCCAGTACTGCCGGCCTCAAGGGCTATCCCTACGTTTCCGCCTATTGCGCCGCCAAGCACGGCGCGGTCGGTCTGACCCGCTCCCTGGCGCTGGAGACGGCGCGAACCGGGATCACGGTCAACGCTTTGTGCCCGGGATACGCTGAAACCGACCTCCTGGAAGGCGCACTGCAGGCGATTACGGAAAAAACCGGGATGGGCAGAAACCAGGCCGAGGATCGTCTCAAGGCGGCAAATCCGCAGGGGCGGTTTATTCAGCCCGAAGAAGTCGCCGCGGCCACGGCCTGGCTGTGCCTGCCCGGAAGCGAATCCATTACCGGCCAGGCAATCGCCATTGCGGGCGGGGAGGTAATGTAATGTCCCGCCTGGAGAGCCGCACCGACATGGCGACCGGGACCGGCCGCAAACAGCCCCTGCGCCTTTGGCTGCGCCTGCTGGCCTGCGAAAACATCATTGAACAACACATCCGGACGTCCCTGCGCGAACAATTCGGCATCACTTTGCCGCAATTTGACGTGCTGGCCGAGCTGGAGTACCTGGGCCAACCCCTGACCATGACGGAGTTGTCCACGCGCCTGATGGTGTCCAACGGCAATGTTACCGGTGTGGTCGACCGCCTGGTGAAACTGGGCTACGTGGAGAGACTGACGGCTCCCGATGATCGCAGGGTGCATCTCATTCAATTGACGCAGCGAGGGCTCGACGCGTTCCGCTCCATGGCCGACAGCCACGAAACCTGGATTTCGAACATGCTGTCCGGTGTCCAGGATGAGGATCTTGCGCAGCTGCTGGAACTGTTGAGCCGTACCCACGATGTTCTCAAAGCCAAATACAAGGAGTCCGCGCCCCAATGATCCCAGGACAATTTAAACCTCAACACTTTCTCTGGCGATTTGAAAACGGCATCGGGACGGTCACCCTGAACGTTCCCGAGCGCAAGAACCCGTTGACGTTCGAGTCATATGCGGAACTCCGGGACCTGTTTCGAGCGCTGGCCTGTACCGAGGAAGTCCGCACCGTGATCATTACCGGCGCGGGCGGCAATTTCTGTTCCGGCGGCGACGTGCACGACATCATCGGCCCGCTGACGGACATGTCGATGAAGGGTGTCCTGGCGTTCACCCGGATGACGGGGGACCTGGTCAGGGCGATGATTTACTGCCCGCAACCCATCATCGCGGCCGTCGACGGTGTGTGCGTGGGCGCCGGCGCGATCATCGCCATGGCCAGCGATTTCCGCTACGGCACACCGGAGGCCAAGGTGGCGTTTCTGTTCACCCGGGTCGGTCTCGCCGGATGCGACATGGGCGCCTGCGCCATGCTCCCGCGCATCATAGGCCAGGGCCGCGCGGCGGAACTGCTGTACACCGGCCGTTCAATGAGCGCCGACGAGGGCGACCGGTGGGGTTTTTTCAACTCGATTTACGCGCGCGAAGATCTGATGACGCGCGCAGGTGAGACGGCCCGGCGCCTCTCCGACGGGCCGGTGTTCGCACACGGCATTACCAAAACCATGCTCAGGCAGGAATGGAACATGTCCCTGGATCAGGTCCTGGAGTCCGAGGCCCAGGCCCAGGCGCTATGCATGAAGACCGAGGATTTTCGCCGTGCCTATGAAGCATTTGCCGGGAAAACCAAACCGGTATTCCGGGGCGATTGATGGCGGATCACAGCTATCTGGAGTGGCCGTTCTTCGAAGAACGGCACCGAATCCTCAGCGGGGAGCTGGAAAGCTGGGCGGATACCGGTCTGGACGATCTTGCCCATGAGGACGTGGATGCCACCTGCCGCGAGCTGGTGGCCCGGTTGGGTAGCGCGGGTTGGCTGAATTTCTGCGCGCCGCCACCTGACTTCTCGGGCAAGCGGCCGCTTGATGTGCGCACCCTGTGCCTGCTCCGGGAAAACCTGGCGCGCCGCTCCGGACTGGCGGATTTTGCCTTCGCCATGCAGGGGCTGGGCAGCGGCGCCATTTCCCTGTTCGGCTCGCCCGTGTTGCGGGAACGCTATCTTCCGGGCGTGCGGTCCGGTGACAAGATCGCCGCGTTCGCCCTTTCCGAGCCGGATGCGGGTTCCGACGTGGCGGCGTTGACCACGACTGCACGGCTCGACGGCGATGGCTATGTCATCGACGGCGTCAAAACCTGGATTTCCAACGGCGGCATTGCCGACTTCTATACGGTGTTCGTAAGGACCGGCGAGGCCCCGGGTTCGAAAGGACTGAGCGCCCTCGTGGTGGATGCTGACACGCCCGGGCTGGAGATCGGGGAACGCATCGAGGTCATTGCCCCGCATCCCCTGGCCACGTTGAAATTCACGGACTGCCGGGTGCCTGTGGATCGGCTTGTGGGAGCGCCGGGCCAGGGATTCAAGGTGGCCATGGCGACGCTGGACGTGTTCCGTTCGTCGGTGGGAGCCGCAGCGCTCGGGTTTGCACGCCGTGCCATGGACGAGGCAATCGCCCATGCCGGGCGACGTCACCTGTTCGGGGCGCCGCTTGCGGATCTGCAGTTAACGCAGACCAAGATCGCCGACATGGCCCTGGCCATCGACGCCGCGGCATTGCTCGTGTACCGGGCCGCCTGGGCGCGGGATTGCCGGCAGGATCGGGTCACCCGGGAAGCCGCCATGGCCAAGCTGTTTGCTACGGAAAGCGCCCAGCAGGTCATCGATCAGGCCGTGCAACTGTTCGGCGGGCGCGGCGTCACTCGCGGCGAAAAGGTGGAGGAATTGTACCGGGAGATCCGGGCGCTGCGCATTTATGAAGGGGCATCCGAGGTGCAGAAACTGATCATCGCCCGTCAGACGATGGGAGGAGTCGCATAACCTTATAACGTTTTCGCATGGCCCGCTTCGCGGCCCGGGCGATTTGCCAAAGTCTACATAGTGAAACTGTAGTAAGCTCATAAAAGCAGTTGTGCCTCACCTGTTCGAGGTACGCCACTGGAGGTAAATGGGATTCGGGGACAGTACCAGTGCTGAGAACAATAACCAGCCGGTTGTTGCTGGCATTGGGATTAGGCTTGGTCGCGATATTCGCAACCCAGGTTTACGTGCGTGCGCGCTTCGAGTTGCCCGAGTTGTTCAGGCTTGAGACCGTCGCGGACGGCAATGCCGTGGAACAGGCCCGGCGGGGTTTTCAAAACCAGGTCGAACACCTGGAGTCGGTAGCCGAAGACTACGGCGAGTGGGACGATGCCTATGCCTTCGCGGCGGCCGCCCCCCCCTCTCCGCTATTCCGTGCATTCGTCAAGTCCAATCTCATTTCCAGCACTCTGGCCACGAATCACATTAATGGCATGGTCTACCTGACCCCCTCGCGCAAGGTCATACACGGGGTCACCAGTGACGTGGGACGCCATGCCGGGTTATCCAGGCACCCGCTCAGGCCGGACAGCCTCCCGCAGATCATCTTCACTGCCGACCGGCCCAACCCCGAGCACCAGGCCGAGGTCAGTGCCGGCGTTGCCGAAGGCAATGTCGGCCCCATTCTGTTTGCCCTCGACCGCATACTGCCCACCTCGGCAACCGGCAAACCCCGAGGCGACATTCTGGTCTGGCGCCTTGTCAATCAGCACTTCATCCATTCCTTGAACCACAACCTGGGCGTGAAGCTGTCCTTCATTCCCATTGCGAAAGTCCGGGATGACCCGGCTCTCCTGCAGAAGCTGGTCGCGATCCGGCATTCCAGGGCAGGCTTCCTGAGCCGCGGCCAGGGACGAGATTTGTACTGGACAATAAAAGACGTCACGGGCCGTCCCCTATTCCTGGTGCGGCAACCCGTGGGACCGCGTGAATTTAATGATCAACCAATTTCCGGTTCGCTGCTGGTGGCATTCGTGGTTTCCGGATTGCTTCTTGTCCTCATTGCCGCGTACTTCTCACGTCATGTCATATCGCGCATAACGAGCGCGGACCGGCTCATGAATGAAATCGCCGCTACCGGCGATTACGGCAAGCGTCTGGTGGTGGAAGGCGATGACGAACTGGACCGGATGTTCAAACAGTTCAATGACATGTTCGCTTTCATTCAAGGCCGGGAGAATGACCTTGTGCGGGTCAACAAACGCCTGGAGGAACTGTCTCACGTGGACGCCGTTACGGGTATCGCCAACCGCAGGGGACTGGACGAGACCCTGGATCGCTGCTGGCGCCAGGCGGCCCGGACAGGACGCTCCATTGCCGTACTGCTCATCGACATAGATTTTTTCAAACTCTACAACGACACTTATGGGCATCAGAAGGGCGACGAGGCATTGCGGCGGGTGGCCAACGTGCTGAAGGACAACCTGCACCGCGCAACGGACTACATCGGACGCTATGGCGGCGAGGAGTTCTGCGTTGTACTCACCGACACCAAACCCGACGCGGCGGCCCTGGTGGCCGATTCCCTGCTACAGGCCATCCGCGGCCTCGGCATTCCCCACGCAAGCTCCAGATGCGCCAAGCATCTCACGGTCAGTATCGGAATTGCATCCATGACCGCGGAGTCTACCGTCATCCAGACCAACCTGGTTCGTGAGGCGGACACGGCCCTTTACCAGGCAAAACGCGAAGGACGCAACAGGGCGTGCACAGCCGACGGAGCAGGTCCAATCTCTGAACGGCATTCCACCTGAACCTCCGGGACCGCGGCGCCAAGGGCACCAGGCACATGCTGTCGCCTGGTACGGAGTGTTGCGAAGGATTCTGCGGGGTGCGATCTCTGAAAGACTTCAGTCCTGCGGCAAACTACCGGGCAGTTAACAGACTCTGCTTTCGGCAGCCTGCAATCAGGCCAGGCGAAAGCGTACCCGGCCGCCCTCCACGTCCCGGGTCAACTCTTTGCCGTGACGCAGGTATTCCAGATGGGCCAGGGTCTCTCCGAAAGCCAGCACTTCATGCAAGCCCGGTTCGCATTTACCGAACAGCTTCAGGGCAATCTGCCAGGGTTCCCGGGGATCCCGGCACCAGTCACGGATACGATCCAGTTCCCCGGCATGATGGTTCCGCAATTGCAGAATGCGTGAATGCAGCCCCCGGAATACGCCGCCGTGAGACGGCAATACCAAGGTATCTGCAGGCAAGGCGTCCAGTCTGTCGAACGAACCCAGGAATTCCCCAAGCGGATCCGGTTCAGAAACAACTCCCGGAGAAAACGACACGTTGGTGGTTATGGTGGGCAGGATCTGATCCCCGGAGATCAGAATCTTCGTATCCGCACAGTACAGCACTGCATGGCCGGGGGCGTGTCCCCCCACCACCAGCACCTGCCAAAGACGGCCGCCCGCTTCGATTGACTGGCCGTCACGCAGTTCACGCCAGTGCCGGGGAGGAAGCGACACCACCTTCCGGTATGCTTCTCCTGACATGATGCGCATATATTCCGCCCGGTCGGGGAAACCGTACAGGTCGCAGAAGTCGCCGATCTCAGCCGTGGAATCGGGCGTGCCGCCATCCACGAGATGGTGCGCTACGCTTGCGCTTGTTCGCGTCATCCACACTTCGCACTCCAGGTTCCGGGCCAGGTGACCGGCCAGGCCGATATGGTCAGGGTGATAATGCGTAACCAGGATCCGTGTGATGGGCCGCCCGCGAAAATACCCCTCCAGCAATTTCTCCCACAGTGCCAATGTGACCGGCAGGGCGATCCCGGTATCGACCAGAGTCCAGCCATCGCCGTCATCCAGTAACCATACATTGATGTGATCGAGCGAAAGCGGCAGCGTCAGCCGCAGCCAGTACACCCCTTCGGCCACCTGCACCGGCATGCCATCGGCCGGGGTCGCGGGCAACAGGTAATGAATTCCGGGCTCAGCCACCGAGCTTACTTACCTACCTGGATCCGGGGCGGGAAGGTCAGGGCCGGTCAAACCGGTTTTTCTGCCACAGCACCTCTGCGCTGCCGTCCTGGCGTGAAAGTACGCGGGCCAGGACGAACAGCAGATCCGAGAGCCGGTTGAGGAATATGAGCGAATGTTCGTTGACAGCATCTGATTCGGCCAGTTTCAACAGGGAGCGCTCGGCCCTGCGGCACACCGCCCGGCTCAGATGACACAAGCTTGCCGCTTTGCCGCCGGCGGGTAATATGAATTCCTTCAGCGGGGGCAGATCCGTATTAAAGCCGTCAATTGCGGCCTCGATTCTGACAGTATATTCAGGTCCGAGTTGACGGGCCGAAGGTATGGACAATTCACCGCCGAGGTCAAAGAGCAGGTGCTGTACGTCGGTAAGAATGGTGTTTATCTCCGCCGGCAGCCCCTCGGCAAGCAGCACCCCGATCAGACAATTCAGTTCATCAACATCACCGATGGCAGCAATGCGCGCACACGTTTTCGGTACGCGCTGCCCGTCTCCCAGGCCGGTACTGCCGCCGTCCCCGGTACGCGTATAGATTCTGGACAATCTGTGCCCCATGGGTCGATTATACGCACCCGCGGGCCAGCCACCGAACTTTTGCGGTACTTGTCCGGCAGTTCAAAGCCGCCGAATGCAGATGATCGCGCCGGAGCAAAAGGCGCAGTTCACTGAATGTGTGATAATAGCCGCTGTTCAATAACATACACATTCCGATTCAAAAAGCTCGATGCGCGACTCACTGTTTGAGCATGACCCGGCTGACCCGCCGCGGCGACCCGGGACCGATCTGCTCAGCATTGTTATCCCGGTATTCAATGAATCGGGGGCCATTGAACCTTTGCTGCGGGAAATCGCGGAAACCATGTCGGATTGCGACCACGAGATTCTGGTGGTGGATGACGGCAGCCGCGACGACACCGGAAATATATTGAAACACCTGGTTCACGACCAGTTCCCACACCTGCGGGTATTGCTTCACGATAAAAATTACGGGCAGAGCGCGGCCATCGATACGGGGATACGCGCGGCGGCAGGCTGCTGGGTGGCGACTCTGGACGGAGACGGCCAGAACGAGCCTGCCGATATCCACCGGTTGCTGCGGGTGCGTGACGGTACGGAAATAGTGCACCTGGTCTGCGGCCTGCGCCGTAATCGCAGGGACTCATTCCTCAAGCGGCTGTCCTCCAGACTCGCCAATGCAGTACGAGCATGGATGCTGGCGGACGCCACGCCCGACACGGGTTGCGGCCTGAAGCTCATCCACAGGCAAACGTACCTGTCGCTACCGCGCTTCAATCATATGCACCGGTTCCTGCCGGCACTGATCCTGCGCTCCGGCGGCCGGGTCGTTTCCGCGGAAGTTGGACACCGGGAAAGACGCAGCGGGGTCTCAAAATACGGAATCCAGAACCGGTTGTGGGTCGGCATCGTGGATCTTTTTGGAGTCGCGTGGCTACAGCGCCGCTCCTTACGTGCAAAATTCGAGGAGGTTGAAAGTAATGACGTCTGACTACATCTGGGTCGCCGTCGGTCTTCTGGGACAGTTCATGTTCTCCTGCCGATTCATCGTGCAGTGGATCACCAGCGAGCGCAGCAAGAAAAGCGTCGTTCCCATAGCTTTCTGGTACCTGAGCATTTGCGGCAGCGTGATACTGCTCAGCTATGCGATACATAAACTCGACCCGGTGTTTATCCTCGGACAATCCGCGGGCTTTCTCATATATTCGCGTAACCTGGTGCTCATCTATCGGGAGCGCCGTCAGGCGGCATCCTGTCCCGGGGATATACTGTCCTGAGCCCGCAACTGCCGGCAACCAGCGAGGCATCATCAGCGGCGCGTAACCCGGAGCCCGCGCCGGCGACTAATCGGAGCTTGCGCGCGGCGGCGTTAATCCTGCTGGCCGCGCTGGCGATTGTTATCGGCGCGCCGGGCGACAATTCCCTCCCCCTGGATCACCATGAAGCGTTTGTCGTGCAAAGTACGCGCGCGATGGCGGCAAGGCATGACTGGGTCGTTCCCTGGTTCAACGGCGCTCCCAGGCTGGTGAAACCGCCGATGAGTTACTGGATGACCGGCATCGTCGCCCGCCTGGATCATTCCCTGGACAACGTGCGGCCCGTACACGCCCGGACTGTCTCCCTTGTTGCGGGGCTTGGCCTCGTGTTGCTCTGTTACTTCGCCGGCCGGGAATTGTTCGACGAGACAACTGCCTTCCTGGGAACCCTGGTCCTGGTCAGCGGCCGCGGCTTTTTCTACTACGCCCATGACGGCCGCCCCGACATGCTGTACGCCTTCTTCTGCGGCGCCGCGTTGTTCGCATTCATCATGGCAATGCGGCGCGGCGCGGGCGCCGGCCGCAACCGGGCCATTTTCGCCATGTGGGCGGCCTATGCTCTGGCAATTCTGACCAAGGGCCCACAGATGCCGCTGGCTCTGGTAATCGCCTCCCTGCTTGCCTTCCGAATTGAATCGGGTGGGTGGCACGGTGCCGCTGGACTGTTCCGGCCCGTCTCCGGCATCGCGCTGATGATGATGCTGGCATTGCCGTGGTGGATTTATGTGCAGCACCATGTGGCCGGCGGCCTGTCGGGAACCCAGCTCGGCGGCAGCCTGCTTTATCTCAAACCGGCCCGGATCCTCAATCTGTTTTACGTCTTCAAGATCCCGGTTCTGGTTCTGCCCTGGATCATACTTTTGCCGTTCGCATTGTGGCCGTTTTTTGGTCGCGGCAAAGTGAAACCGGGCGTCCGGATGCTGGCATGCCTGATCCTGGTGCCGGC
>CAZNWR010000047.1:0-14501 GCA_964576645.1 uncultured Enterobacteriaceae bacterium
CCGCGGTCATGGCCCACGAAATTTCCCACGTGACCCAGCACCATATACTGCGCAAGATTGAGATGCAGAAGCACATGAGTATACCGATGCTGGCGGCCATGCTCGGCGCCATCCTGGTGGCCAGCCAGGATCCGAACGCCGGTGCCGCGGCAATGACTGCCGTCCAGGGCGGCATGGTGCAGGCGCAGATCAATTTCACCCGCGGGGAGGAAGAAGAGGCCGACCGAATGGGGATCCAGTTGCTGGCGCATTCCGGCTTTAATCCCTACGCCATGGCCAACTTCTTCGGCAAGCTGCTGAGGGACACCCGTTATATCGCCATGGCCCCCAAGTTCCTGCAGGACCACCCGGTCACCCAGGACCGTATTGCCGACGCCGAAGCCCGCGCCGCCAGGTACCCGCACAAGGCCCATTATACTGAGAGCAGGATGTATGAGTACGTGCGCGCAAAACTCAGAGTCGCCGCGTACAAGGATCCCCAGGATGCCATTGACTACTTCAAAAGCGCACTGCAGAAGTCGGAGCAGGTGGACCCCAACGGCGCGCTGCACTACGGCTATGCCCTGGCTCTGCTGAAAAACAACGACTACACGGACGCCCGCCGCGTGTTGCAAGCGTTGCTGGCCAAAGACAAGGAGAATGTTTCGTTTCTCCTGGCACTGGCCAAAGTCGACGGAATTGCGGGTGACTACACAGACGCTCTGAAAATCTATCGCGGAGCCAACCTGCTGTATCCCGACTACCGTCCACTGGTGCTGGAATACGCAAACGCGTTACTTATTGTCAATCGACCCAAACAGGCGTTGAAGCTGCTGCACGATTACGCCAAGACGGCGGAGCCGGACCTTACGCTCTACGAGTACTTGACACGCGCGGACACCGAGGCCGGTCACCCGGTGGAATCGGGCATGGACAACGCCGAATACTATTACCTGGCCGGTGATACCCGGGTTGCAATAGGCCGCCTGAGATACATTCTGCGACACCAGAAGCCGCAGCCCGACTATTATCAACGGGAACGGATCCGGGCCCGGCTCGCGGACCTGGAACAGGAACTTCAGATCGAAAAGGATATGAAGCTGGTCCGTTAGGAAGGGCTCGCGCAAGAAATGGATATCTCGCGCCAATGTGCAGATCCGCATTCAAACAGGCATCCCGGCTAGGATTTCTGTTCGTGCTGCGCCAGTTTTCTCTTCTTGTAGCGTTGATCGTCGGCGTCATCCTGCTCGGCGCCATACTCACCTGGCCCACGTGGCTGCTGTTGTCTCACCAGGCGGCAGGGCACTACAACAGGGTCCAGGCTTTCTGTACCTTGTTCACCGGACTGATCCTGTGCCTGTGGTACCTGCGCACCAGTGGCGGCTCATTCAGCGAGAACCTGGGCTTCCGGCGCACCGGCCGACCCGTGTCGGGATTAATCCTGAAAAGCTTCGCTGTCGGCGTTTCGGTGATTGTGCTGCTGGAAGCCCTGTATCTCTGGCTCGGCGTGCGCCATCTGGTTGCAAATGCCGACTTTTCCGCCGCGGCAATGGCGAGGCTGGCCCTGAAAGCGCTACTCGCCGGCGCACTGGTTGCTGTCCTTGAAGAAACGCTGTTTCGCGGGGCGCTGCAGGGAGCACTGCAACAGCGCATGAATGTGCCGGCCGCGGTACTGCTCGGCAGCCTGGTATTTGCCACCGCCCACTACCTCAAATATCCGGAGCCTCGCGCCGGCACCATCACCTGGTCCACCGGCATCACCCTGCTTCCCCAGGCGTTGCGCTGGTTCAAGCTGCCCGGCATTATCCCGTCGCTGACGGTCCTGTTCCTGCTTGGTGTGCTGCTGGCGCTGTCACGCTGGCGGCGCGGCCATCTTTACGAATGCATGGGGTTTCACGCGGGTCTGGTCTCGGCACTGAAGGTGCGCGCCTATGTCACCGATTTCACCCCCGGCGCGCGCTATGATTTCCTGGCGGGCCGCTACAGCTCCGACCTGGGTTGGCCCGCCATCGTGCTGCTGGCGGCGTTGATCGCGGTTTACTTGCGCGGGGGCTTGGGTCGGAGCGCATGCACCGACCCCTGAACGTCGGCCGGGCGGACCCGCACCCTCTGAAACGCTAAACTGAACGTTAGAATCATGGATTGTGGAGCCGGACAGATCAGAGCTGTGACGTGGGCGGCGATTGCGGCGCTGCTTGCAGGCTGCGCGCCGGCCGGGCACGACTATTTCCCGCTGGGGACGGAACAGTCCTGGGAATACAGCCTGCAACGCACCATCAAGGGCGAAAAGCATACCGGGAAGATCGTCATCGCCAACCTGGCGCCCGCCACGCTCAAAGGCACAACCCTGTACCCGAAGCGGCGCCTCGACAACCGCCTGGAATGGTTCCGCAAAACCGATAAGGGGATCTTCCGCGTCGGACCCGGGTTGCGCCCGCTGCGCGAAGTGCTGCCGCTGCCTGTCAAAGTCGGCTCCCAGTGGCAAGATATAACGCGCGTGCGCTTTCTGCGGGTAACCGGCGCGTTCGCCAGGACCTTCAAAGAGCGGGCGCACAAGGACATGCCCATCCACTACGTTGTTGAAAGCGTGAGTGATACGGTGGAAGTGCCGGCCGGACGTTTTGAAAATTGCCTGAGAGTCAGCGGCAAAGGCTCGATACTGGGAGGCCAGATCCTCGACCAGTTCCTCGGTATTCACGAAATCAGGGTTGCGGAAACCGACTGGTACGCGCCGGGAGTGGGACTGGTAAAGCGGGTTCGGACTGAATCGACCTCCCCCGCCAACTGGAACAACCGCTCCGTGGAACAACTGGAAGCGCGCCTGTAAACGCCGCGGCCTCAGTCCCTCGGCGCCGCTGCCGCCCGGTGTCGCGCGCGGATATTGATCATCTCCACGATTAGCGAATAACACATGGCAAAATAAATGTATCCTCGAGGCACGTGCATGCCGAAGCCATCCCCCACCAGCGCGATACCTACCATCACCAGGAAACTCAGCGCCAGCACCTTCAGGGTGGGATGGGCATCGATGAACTGCGACACCAGCGCGACAAACCTGATCATGAACAGAACGGCGATCACGATCGCGGCGGCCATCACCGCAACATCCCGCGCCATGCCGATGGCGGTGATTACGGAATCCAGGGAGAACACCATGTCCACAACGGCGATCTGTACTACGACGCCCGCGAATGACGCAGCCGGCCGCGATGATCCCAATGCCACATCGGCTTCTTCCATGCGCGTATGGATTTCCAGGGTGCTCTTGGCCAGAAGAAACAATCCCCCTGCCACGAGCACAAGGTCGCGCAGCGAAAAGGCATGGTCAAAAATCGAAAAAAGCGGCCTGGTCAGGCGCGTCATCCAGAACAGCGAAAACAGCAGGGCAAGCCTGGTGATCATGGCCAGCAGCAGCCCCAGACGCCGGGCCGCCGGCTGCCGATCCCGGGGCAACCGTCCCGTCAGCACCGACAGGAATATGATGTTGTCTATGCCCAGTACAATTTCCAACGCGGTCAAGGTAACCAGCGCGAACCACGTGTCCGGGCGCAACAGCAGATCCATAACCACCTCCAGGGTTAAAGTCGGGCGGGGGTCAGCTTAATTCAATGAATTGGACAGGGCTAAATCAGCGTTGGCGGCTGCGCAAACTTCCAGCGCGGATCCACGTCCAATGGGGCAGGCGTTGCACATGCGCGCCATCCGGGGCTATGACAGGCAGGAACATGAAAGCCGGCGTTATCGTACTGACTGCAGTGCTGTTGCTCGCGGGTCGCGTCGCGTATGCGGATCCCGCGCCGTCGATCGCGGGACCCTGGGTGCTCAACGCCAAATTGAGCGACAAGGCGCCGCGCATCATTCCGCGCGCCCACGGCAACAGGGAGCGCAGCGACGAGAGCGAAGCACGGCACTGGCGCCGGCATGGAGACGATGGGCAAGGGCCGCCCGGAGTTTCGGCGGCGGCCCGCGGATTCCAGGAAATCTTCTCGGCTACGCGGCTGTATATCACCCAGCACTCGCCGGAGGTGGATGTCCTCTATGACGGGCACCGCCTGCGGCAAATATTTACCGACGGCCGCGGCAGTGTCGCCACCGCGAGCGGATCGGTACGGCCGGAACTGGGGCCCAGTATCGCCAGTTGGTACAAGGGTGAACTGGTGGTGGACACCACGCCGCAACCGGACACCCACGTTGTCGAACATTTCAAACCATCCGCCGACGGCCGCATACTTACCATCACGACACGCATCAACCACATCGGCATGAAAAAGCCGTACACGTTCAAGCGGGTATTTTACAATCCCGACAAACCACCGCCGGCTCCGGTGCCGCCACCCGGTAAGACCCATAAGGGCGAGGGGACGTCGTCACCGTAGCAGGCGTTGAACCGGAATTACCACGGCTGCGAACCGAACGGGACCAAGAGAGTCACTGCTGCAACCTGTCAGGTCGATTGGTGGGCCGCGGCGGAATCGAACCGCCGACCAACTGATTAAAAGTCAGCTGCTCTACCGACTGAGCTAGCGGCCCCGGGATCGCCGCAGGGGGGCGCGGAAAGCGGGCGATGATACCGGAGAAGTCATTTGGAGGACAGTATACCGATCTTCTCCGACCTCATCCGAAGCGGCGAGCCTGGCGGAGAGATCGGTATACTGTCCCCGGAACTCTTGAAATCCCTCACGGCCGCGCCTATTTTCATCCCTTGCCGTAACAGAATAAGAGGAAATCACCGTGCCGATCTACGAGTATCAGTGCGACGCCTGCGGTCATAAGCTGGAAACCCTGCAAAAGATCAGCGAAAAACCGCTGAAGGACTGCCCGGAATGCGGAAAGCCGGCCCTGCGCAAGCTGGTATCGGCGGCGGCCTTCCAGTTGAAGGGCACCGGCTGGTACGTAACCGACTTCCGCGACAAAGGCGCTAAAAAGAAAACCGAAACAAAGGGTGCCGACAAGCCCGCGCCTGAGGGCGGCAAGACCGAGAAGTCCGGCGCGGCCGGAGAGGGCAAGAAGGACGGCGCCAAGACCGCAGCCGAACCGGCCGCAAAGCCTGCCAAGACGGCCGGCGACGACTGACCCGGCGCGGCAGCGGGGTTGACGAACAGTCCAGGCTAGGCAGCACCGCGCAATTGCGTCATGCTGGCCCCACATGGCCACCCTTAGAAAATACCTGATTGCCGGCGTTCTGGTCTGGCTGCCGCTGATGGCCACCGTGGCCATCTTCAAGCTGGTGGTCGATCTGCTGGACAAAACCCTGCTGCTGCTTCCGGCGCGATTTCAGCCGCAGGCGCTGTTCGGTTTCAGCGTGCCCGGTTTCGGCGTGCTGCTGGCCGCGGTGGTGCTGATCATCACCGGCATGCTGGCCGCCAACCTCCTTGGACGCAAACTGGTGTCCCTGGGGGAGGGATTGCTGGGGCGTATTCCGTTCGTGCGCAACGTCTACAACGCAATCAAGCAGATCGCGGCCACGGTGCTCACGGCCGACAGCAAGGCCTTTCGCAAGGTGGTGCTGGTGCAGTATCCGCGCGCGGGCCTGTGGAGCATCGGCTTTCTCTCCAACGAAAAGGTGCTGGCGGACTGCGCTGGACTGGAACCGGAGATGGTTTCGGTGTTTGTGCCGACCACGCCAAACCCCACTTCCGGTTTTATCATTCTCCTGCCGCGCGACGATGTGACCGAACTTTCCATGACGGTGGAGGAAGGATTCAAATTCGTTATCTCCATGGGTGTTGTGGTCCCCGCCGAAGCCCTGAAAGCCGGCGCCCCGGCGCCGCGCTGAAGTTGCGCAATGACGGGACGGACCGTTAAGATGCCCGCCTTTTGTACCATTCCCTAGTATCGGCCCCAGATGCGCAGTCACTATTGCGGACACCTTTCCACCAGCCTTATCGACGCCGAGGTTGAGTTGTGCGGCTGGGTTCACCGGCGCCGGGACCACGGCGGCGTGATATTCATCGACATGCGCGACCGTGAGGGGATTGCCCAGATCGTGTTCGATCCGGATCGTCCCGACCCGTTCGCCGTCGCCGATTCGGTCCGCAATGAATACGTGATCCGCATCACCGGCCGCGTGCGCCACCGCCCGGAAGGGACGGTGAACCCGGATCTGCCCACCGGCGCGGTGGAAGTGTTGGGGCACGACATAGAGGTTTTGAACAAGGCGCGTACGCCCCCGTTTCAGCTGGACGACGAACATGTTCATGATGACGTGCGCCTGCGCTACCGCTACGTGGATCTGCGCCGGCCGCTCATGCAGCGCAACCTGTCCCTGCGCGCCCAGGTATGCCGCGAGCTGCGGGCTTTCCTGGATAACAACGGTTTCCTGGAAATCGAGACGCCCATCCTGACCAAGGCCACTCCCGAAGGGGCCCGCGACTACCTGGTGCCGAGCCGCACCCAACCCGGCCTGTTTTTCGCCCTGCCGCAGTCGCCGCAGTTGTTCAAACAATTGTTGATGATGTCCGGCATGGACCGCTATTACCAGATCGCGCGCTGTTTCCGCGACGAGGATCTGCGCGCCGACCGCCAGCCGGAATTCACACAGCTGGATATCGAAACTTCGTTTATGGACGAAGAGCAGATCACAGCGCTCATGGAAGAAATGATCAGGCAACTGTTTCATAAGGTCATCGGCGTGAAACTGCCCGATGCATTCCCGCGGATGACCTACGCCGAGGCAATCAACCGCTACGGCACTGACCGGCCGGACCTGCGCAACCCGCTGGAGCTGCTGGAACTGAGCGACGTGATGAAACAGGTGGAGTTCAAGGTGTTCTCGGAACCCGCCAACCGCCCGGATGGCCGCGTCGCCGCCCTGCGGCTGCCCGGGGGCGGCACGCTTACCCGCAAGCAGATCGATGACTACGGCGACTACGTCACCGGGTTCGGCGCCAAGGGACTGGCATATATAAAGGTGAACGACGCAGGCGCGGGGCGCGCGGGCCTGCAGTCGCCGATCCTCAAGTTCCTGCCCGACCAGGTGATCGACACCATCATGGAGCGCAGTGCCGCCGCCACCGGCGACCTGGTGTTCTTCGGCGCCGGCAAGGCACGCGTGGTTAACGACTCGCTCAATGCACTGCGCACCAGGCTGGCCGCCGATCTGAAGTTGCTGCGCGGCGAGTGGGCGCCGCTATGGATTAGCGACTTCCCCATGTTCGAATTCAATGAAGACGAAAACCGCTGGGACCCCCTGCACCATCCTTTCACCGCGCCGCAGGACCCGGACCCCGGGGTGCTGGCGGAAAATCCCGGCGCCTGCTTGTCGCGCGCCTACGACCTGGTTTTGAACGGCACCGAACTGGGCGGCGGCTCCGTGCGTATCCACAGGCAGGAAATTCAGCAGGCGGTATTCGCGCTGCTCGGGATCGGGCCCGAGGAGGCGCGGCAGAAGTTCGGTTTTCTCATCGACGCGCTGGACTTCGGTTGCCCGCCGCACGGCGGCATCGCCTTTGGCCTGGACCGCATTGTCATGCTGCTGACCGGCGCGCATTCCATTCGCGACGTGATCGCCTTTCCCAAGACCCAGACCGCGAGCTGTCTGCTCACGGGGGCACCCTCCGCCGCTCCGGAAGCCCAGTTACGGGAACTGGGGATCCGGCCGGTCAAACCGCCGAAAACCTCCTGAATATCGCCCGCGGGCGCGTGGCCCGTCTTGATTTTCGTGGTGTATCTTCTACACTTATAGTTATTGTGGAAAATACACTAACTAAATCTTACAGCTATTCCTATCCGCATCCGGCGGTGACCACGGATATCGTCATTTTCACCGTGCGCGGGGATCGCCTGCAGGTGCTGCTGGTGCGGCGCGCCAATCCGCCCTTTGCGGGTTCGTGGGCCCTGCCGGGCGGATTTGTGGACATCGACGAGGACCTGGAGGCCTGTGCCCTGCGCGAACTGGAGGAGGAAACGGGGATCCGGGGCGTTTACCTGGAGCAGCTATACACCTTCGGCCGGCCCGGCCGGGACCCAAGGGAAAGGGTGATAACCGTGGCCTATTACGCCCTGATCGCATCCGACCGCCTGCGTTTGCGCGCCGCCGACGACGCCCGCGAGGTTGCCTGGTTTCCGTGGAACGACCTGCCGAAACTGGCATTCGACCATGCCCTGATCGTGAGGCGCGCACACGAACGCCTGTCCGCGAAACTGGACTATTCCACCATCGCCCTGCAGTTCATGCCGAGGCAGTTCACCCTGAGCGAGCTGCAGAAAGTCTACGAAATCATCCTCGGTGAGCCCCTGGACAAACGGAATTTCCGCAAGCGCGTCATGGCCTATGGCTGCATCGCGGACACCGGCGAAACCCGCCGCAACGGCAACCATCGGCCGGCGCGCCTGTACAGCGTGACCAGCCCCGGACATGTACAGATCGTCAAGTAAAACAGCGGACGAATTACCGAAATGAATGCAGTCAACCCGGTTTCAGAAATGCTCGACTACCGCATACCGCTGGAGCGCGTACCGGACACCGTGATTGAGCGCCTGTCAGACAGCGAGCGTCGTGGATTGAAGGATCGCGTCCGGCGTCTGCTGAAACAGCACAACGCCATCGTCGTGGCGCACTACTACACCGACGCTGACCTGCAGCAGTTGGCTGACAAAACCGGAGGATATGTCTCCGACTCCCTGGATATGGCGCGCTTCGGCCATGAAGCGGACGTTCCCACACTGATCGTCTGCGGCGTGCGCTTCATGGGGGAAACCGCCAAGATCCTGAATCCGGAAAAGCGCGTCCTGATGCCGGATCTGGGCGCCACCTGTTCCCTGGATATCGGCTGCCCGGCGGATGCGTTCACCCGCTTCTGCGATGCGCATCCGGACCGCACGGTAGTGGTATACGCCAACACGTCCGCGGCGGTGAAGGCGCGCGCCGACTGGATGGTCACCTCCGGCAGCGCCGTGGACGTGGTGAATCACCTGAAAGACCGCGGCGAGAAAATCATCTGGGCGCCGGACCGGTATCTCGGCGCCTTCGTCCAGGAACAGACCGGCGCCGACATGTTGCTGTGGCAGGGTGCCTGCGTCGTGCACGAGGAATTCAAGGGCGCGGAACTGCAGGAATTGCGCCGGCGCCACCCCGGGGCCAGGGTGTTGGTGCACCCGGAGTCGCCGCCGTCGGTGATAGAACAGGCGGACGTGGTGGCCTCTACCACCGGCATTATCAAGGCGGCGCAGGAAATGGACGCGCGCGAGTTCATCGTCGCCACCGACGCCGGCCTGTTTCACAAGTTGCAGGAAGCCGCACCAGGCAAATCGTTCATAGAAGCACCGACCGCCGGCCGCAGCGCCACCTGCAAGAGCTGCGCGCATTGTCCGTGGATGGCCATGAACTCCCTGCGCAAGCTGGCCCATGTTCTGGAAACCGGCGCCAACGAAATCCTGGTGGACGGGCACATCCTGGAACGGGCGCGGCTGCCCATACAGCGGCTGCTGGATTTCGCCGCGGCGCACCACCAGCCCGTCTACGGTGCCAACGATGCCTGATGCCAGTCACAAGTCATAAGTTACAGGTCACAAGAGCATAGCTGCTCTGAACCGCGCGTCTCCTGTACCGTCGGATGGCCCTGAAACCGTGGTCTTCGTCCACGGCCTGTGGGTGAACGGCATGGATATGTCTCTGTTGCGCCAGCGCTTGTCCGGACAGGGTTTTGCGCCGACGCAATTCTCCTACCACAGCACCGGCGCTGCGCCGCGGGCCCACGCCGTGTCACTGAACGGGTTTGTCCAGGATCTGGGCGCGCCCCGCGTGCACTTTGTGGCCCACAGCCTGGGCGGGCTGGTGCTGCGCCACCTGTTCCGCGAGTATCCGGAACAGCCGCCCGGACGCGTGGTCACCCTCGGCACGCCCCACGCGGTCAGCAGCGCGGCCCGATCCCTGGCACGCTGGCTGCCGGGACGGCTGATGCTGGGCCGGAGCGTTGACGGCGGGCTGCTGGGCGGCGCGCCGGCGTGGGACGGCAAGCGCGAACTGGGCAGCCTGGCCGGAAACGTTCCCATCGGACTGGGCATGGTTCTCCCCGATATTCCCGCTCCCAATGACGGCACCGTGGCAGTGGAGGAAACGCGGCTGCCCGGCATGGCCGACCAACTGGTGCTGCCCGTGTCCCACTTCGGCATGCTGTTGTCCCGGCGCGTGGCCAACCAGACCGGCTACTTCCTGCGCCATGGCCGTTTCGACCACAAGGCAGCAGGTACTGGCCCGGATTATTCATGAACAGCAAAAGGGCGAGCCCGCTGGCGGGACCCGCCCGCTATGTTGTTCACCGTGCACGAATAATCCAGGGCACAGCGTTGCGGTATCCGGGTGCCGGATCGGGTACGTGGCGGCTCACTCCACTCCCTGACCGCCAATGGTAAACTGGGCAAATTATGGCCGGACACAGCAAATGGGCGAACATACAGCACCGCAAGGGGCGCCAGGACGCGCGTCGCGGCAAGCTGTTCTCCAAGCTCATTCGCGAAATCACGATTGCCGCCAAGATCGGCGGCGTGGACGAGACCCACAATATCCGCCTGCGCGCCGCGGTGGATGCCGCGCGTTCCGCCAATGTCCCCAAGGACACCATCGAGCGCGCTGTACGGCGTGGCGGCGGTGAGGATTTCGGCGCCAATCTCGAGGAGATCCGCTACGAGGGATACGGCCCGGCGGGCGTCGCCGTGATGGTTGACTGCATGACCGACAACCGCAAGCGGACCGTCGGTGAAGTGCGGCACGCCTTCAGCAAGTGTGGCGGAAACCTGGGTACGGACGGCTGCGTAGGTTACCTGTTCAGCAAAGTTGGCCAGATCGCGATCCAGGAAGGCGCCAGCGAAGATAAAGTGATGGAAGCGGCACTGGAGGCGGGCGCCGAGGACGTAATTACCAACAGCGACGGCAGCATTGAGGTGATAACGGCGCCGGACCAATGCATGGACGTCAAAGACAAGCTTTCACAAACGGGACTTGCCATCGAATCCGCCGAAGTCACCATGCGCGCCGCAACGCCGCAACTGCTGGATGACGCCGGTGACGCGGAAACCATGATCCGCCTGTTGGACATGCTGGAAGATCTGGATGACGTACAGAAAGTCTATTCCAACGCGGAGATCCCGGACGCGGTGCTGGAGAAACTGGAAGCGTGACCCACGGCGCTCCCGCTCCGCTGCGCCGCCCACACCGAAGCGGAACCGAGGGAGTGCGCATCCTCGGCATCGACCCGGGCTCGCGCCTCACCGGCTACGGCATCATTGACATGGACGGCAACCACGCCCGCCACGTTTGCCACGGCGTGATCAGCGTACAGGGCAGCGACCTGGCGGAGAAACTGCATTGCATCTTCACCGGTATAGAGGAAGTGCTGGACCAGTTCACACCCGCCGAGGCCGCCGTTGAAAAAGTCTTCATGCACCGTAACGCGGATTCCGCCCTTAAACTCGGACAGGCACGCGGCGCCGCCATCACCGCCTGTGCCGGTCGCGCCATCCAGGTCCATGAATACACACCAAACCAGGTCAAGCAGGCGACCGTGGGGCGCGGCCACGCGGCCAAGCAACAGGTGCAGCACATGATCAGGGTGCTGTTGTGCCTGCAGGCGGCTCCGCGAGCCGATGCCGCTGACGCACTGGCGGTGGCGCTTTGTCACGGCCACCTGCGCGAAGGCCTGCGCCGCATGGCGGGCGTGCGCGGCATGAGCCGGGGCCGGCTGCGATGATCGGGACATTGCGCGGCAGGTTGGTGTCGAAGCATCCGCCGCACCTGCTGGTGGATGTCCAGGGCGTGGGCTACGAATTGGAAGCGCCCATGACCACTTTCTACACCCTGCCGGACGTGGGCGTGGAGATACATTTATATACGCACCTGGTGGTGCGCGAGGATGCTCACCTCCTGTTCGGTTTCTCCAGCGAGCGCGAACGGCGCATGTTCCGTACGCTGCTGAAGATCAACGGCGTAGGCGCACGCCTGGCGTTGACCATTCTCTCGGGCATCGAGGCCGACGCATTCGCCGCCTGCGTCCTGGAGGGCGACGCGGCGCAACTGGTACGGCTGCCCGGGGTGGGGCGAAAAACCGCTGAACGGCTTATCGTGGAAATGCGCGACCGGCTGGGAGACTGGGAACAAACCACGGCACCGAGCACCAGCCGCGCCGCCGCGGAACCCGCCGATGCCTCGTCGGACGCCGTCAGCGCACTGGTGGCGCTGGGTTACAAGCCCCAGGAGGCAAGCCGTTACGTACACGCCGTGGCGGGCGAGGGAATGAACAGCGAGGAAATCATTCGCGAAGCACTCAAGGCCTCGGTGCGCTGACCTCCGGGTAAATCACATTCCCGCCATATTCCCGGCCTGCTCCCGCCTTAATTCCCGTTCATTCTGAACACTTGGAACAGCTTGGCATCGCACCGTCTAACAAGGGACAATATCGCCCATGCCGATATCCCCAGCCTGCACGATTAACTCGCAGGTACCGCAATTGTTCAGGGCGTGACCATGACCACGCCCAATCCCGCCGTGTCGCCCAGAAGCAGCGCGGACGACGCGGCCATCGAAACCACACTGCGGCCGCGGCGCCTGACGGACTACCAGGGTCAGCCGGTCGTCCACGAGCAGATGGAGATCTTCATCAGCGCCGCCAAGCGCCGCGCCGAATCCCTGGATCATGTACTGATCTTCGGACCGCCGGGGCTGGGCAAGACCACGCTGGCGCATATCATCGCCAACGAGATGAACGTCGGCCTGCGGCAGACGTCGGGGCCGGTACTGGAACGCCCCGGCGACCTGGCGGCGCTGTTGACCAACCTGGAGCCCAACGATGTCCTGTTCATCGACGAGATCCATCGTCTCAGCCCGGTGGTCGAGGAGATCCTCTACCCGGCCATGGAGGATTACCAGATTGACATCGTCATCGGCGAGGGGCCGGCGGCACGCGCCATCAAGCTGGACATCCCGCCCTTTACACTGGTCGGGGCGACGACGCGCGCCGGGCTGCTGACCTCTCCGTTGCGGGATCGCTTCGGCATCGTGCAAAGGCTGGAATTCTATAATGCCGAGGATCTCGCCCGGATCGTGATACGGTCCGGCGGGATCCTGAACGTCGTGGTGGAGGATTCCGGCGCACGTGAAATCGCATCCCGCTCCCGCGGCACGCCCCGGATCGCCAACCGCCTGCTGCGGCGGGTGCGCGATTACGCCGAAGTCCGGGGCGACGGAATCGTGTCGGCGGCCATGTCGGAAAAAGCCCTGGACATGCTCAACGTGGACGAACACGGCTTCGACATCATGGACCGAAAACTGCTGCTCGCCATCATCCAGAAGTTCGAAGGCGGACCGGTGGGTATCGACAGCCTCGCCGCGGCCATAGGCGAGGAGCGCGACACCATTGAAGATGTTATCGAGCCGTTCCTGATCCAACAGGGCTTCATGATGCGCACCCCGCGCGGCCGGGTTGTCACCGGCAATGCGTGGCGGCATTTCGGTCTCGAGGCGCCCAGGGGCCCCGGGACTGAAACGGACCTGTTCGATAACAATCACTGAACCGGCGAACGCGTCACATCCATGAGGGAATTCACCTGGCCTGTACGCGTCTATTATGAGGATACTGACGCAGCCGGGCTCGTGTACCACACCAACTACTTGAAATTCATGGAGCGCGCCAGGACCGAATGGCTGCGGCAAGGCGGCCATTCACAGGAGCGGCTCAGGGCCGACCAGCGGATCATATTCGTGGCTACCGCCATTGCGATCCGCTTCATGAAACCGGCCTTCATCGACGACCAGCTGGAGGTAAGCAGCCGCATCGCCGGGAGCGGGGGCGCCAGCCTCATTTTTCACCAGTCAATTCGCAGGAAGGACGGCGAATACCTGTGCCGTGCCGAGGTGAAGGTGGCCTGCCTGGATACGGGCAGCATGAAACCGCGCCGCATTCCCACATCCATCCGTACGGGACTAGAACATGCCAACTGAAATATCCGTCTTCCAACTGGTGGTACACGCAAGCTGGGTGGTGAAGTTCGTACTCCTGATCCTGTTCCTGGCCTCGCTGGTTTCGTGGACCATGATTTTCAGCAAGCGGGTGCGCCTGAAGCAGGCGCGCGACGCGGCGGATGATTTCGAGGACGAGTTCTGGTCCCTGGAGGATCTCGGCCCCCTGTATAACAGAATAAGCGCCAAGGACTACGAGGCCACCGGCATGGAACGGATCTTCGAGTCGGGCTTCAAGGAGTTCGCCCGCTTGCGCAAGCAGAAGGGCATAACCGCGACGGCGGTCATGGAAGGGGCGCAACGTGGCATGCGCGTTGCGCTGAACCGGGAAATCGAGGATTTGGAGACAAACCTGTCGTTCCTGGCGACCGTCGGTTCCACCAGCCCCTACATCGGCCTGTTCGGGACGGTGTGGGGCATCATGAACAGCTTCCAGGGCCTGAGCAACGTCCACCAGGCCACCATTTCCATGGTCGCGCCCGGCATATCCGAAGCGCTGGTGGCCACGGCCATGGGCCTGTTCGCGGCGATCCCGGCGGTGATTGCCTACAACCGCTATGCCAACGACGCT